>CAVLCT010000005.1:24124-52785 GCA_963661665.1 Bulleidia sp.
TCAAATGCTTTTGTATCAGGGTTGATTTTCCAAGGCATCTGCCTTTCTCCTTTGCACAACTGTGCATATTATCTTTTGCGATAAAAAAATTATAACGTCATTTTTTTGACAAATCAAATCAAACGGCAGGCGGCTATCTTATGCCCAGTTCCTTCAAAGTCTTTACCTTGCCAGTAGCCTTGTCCCATAGGTCGTCCCATTTCAGAACGCCGCTTTCAAGCAGTCTTTGCCGTGTGCCGCTGATTGCCGTCCTTGCCCTGTCTTCAGGAGACAGGGACTGCCACCAGCCGGAAAAGTTTTCCGAGATTTTCCCATAACTCTGTATTTCTTTTCCGCCAGTATCAATATTGCCATCTTCACGCATTACCCACGGCCTTGCGACCTCTTCCAGTTCGTCAACGTCAAAACCGAAATCACGCCATGTTTTGGCGACGGGCACCCAAACTCCACGACAACGAGGATGGCAGGGCAAGGAAGGCCGCTTTTCGTCAAGGCCGTATACGGCGCCATCGGCAAGGGCACATTGAAGGCAGGTTCTGTTATCCAGAGTTTCTACACGCCTAAACCCTTTGAGCAAGTGCCGATTGGCGTCAAATACGGCTTCCTGAGCGTTTACATTGGCCGTCTGCATGAAAGTTCTGGTAATAGTGATAGCGTCCCTTTTGGCTAACTCAAAACCGCTATCACTAGCCGCAAGCAGAACCCTTTGTACTGCCTTTTCTGTTCCTTCTCCAAGAACGCCGCTTGTACGCAAGGCACTAAGCAACTTTTCCTGCATGTTCTTTGTAAACGCCTGGTCCACCCACTCGGACAAGACGCCTGAGCCTAAGGCAGTAGTTTCAAACCAAGATTCCAGCTGAGCCCTTGACATACCTACACTTTTGGCAAAGCCAGCCTTGCCGTCCAGCGTCAAGATGGCATTATAGGCGGCAAGACTGGCGCTAGCCGCAGCAAAGGTGCTGTCCGATATCAAGCCAGTTATGTTTGAACGTGCGCCAGCTGTCACCTCGTCTGCCCATGCAATAAAGGCCGTGTACTGTTCCTTCTCAAGGTCGTCTAAAGAAAGCAGGCCGAGCGCCTCTTGCCGCAAGTTTTCACTGGCTTCCTTCTGCGCCTTTTCAAGAACAGTGACAATAGCCGCGACTGTCTCAGCCGTCATCTCCTCAAAGACGCCCTGCCACCAAAGGATGCGATTATATAAGTACAACTCAAGAAGTTCATTATTGTCCATATTCGGACTCCGTCACTACTCCGGCTTGTTTTCAACTGGCTTTTGTCTGCTTGTCAGACGGTCCAAAAAAGACTGGCCAGCATTGGCGGAGTTTGTCGTGTCTCTTGCAAGGCGGTCCGTTTCCTCTTCATAGTTGAAATCGTCTGGCAGGATAGCCGCGCGCTTCATCAATGTAGCCAAGGTCTCCTTGCTGACAAGGCCCTTGTCATGCAGTTGCAAGAGGTAATCAACGTTGACGCTGTCCGTAAACTCATTGTTTACTTTTACATTCGGCCCATCCGAATACCCTTGCCAAAGAGCAACATAAAACAAACAGTTTTCAAGAAAATCCTGAAAATCAAGCGCCCAATTTTTCAAAGTGGAATTATTTTCCCTGCTTTCACGAGTTACCTGCGTAGCAGTGACAGCAGTACTACTAGGCCGCTGCAAAAGCTGGAGGCCATAAGCCGCCATTGCTTCTTCCAAGTCTTGCAAGTCTGCTCGGCCAGCTTCCACGCTGCCTGGGTTTACCCCTACACTTGAGAGTTGCGCACCGTCTGGCAAATAGAGAACGTGCCCAGGGCCAAAACAGATATCCTTCATATTGCCGTCTCTATCTAACAGCTGATTTGTATCCAAGCCGGATATTGCCCAAGGCGGCCTGCGTACATAAGCCATCAAATCATACTGCTCACAAGTTGCCTGCCAGTGCCTGATATTGAGCCACGCAAGGTCCATCAATGCGGGCTGGGCCGTGAACTCTGTGCGCTTGTCGCCTGGCATAAAGACGGCAAGAGGAATTTCAGACAAAGACAGCTGTCCACTTGTCACAAGAGTAAACTCTGTTTCCTGCTCACGTTTGCGCCAAAGCTCCCAATGGTCCCGCCAGTAAGCACGGATATACTGTACGACACTTTGTCCCCAAATATTGACGGGATTATTTTCAAAGGTTGTTTCCAAATAGCGGAAGTGGGTTACTACTCTTTTTCCGTTCTGCCATTCTGCGCGGCAGTCAAGAACCTGTTCCGCCTTAACTGCCACAAGATAGGGGACCCAGCCTTCTTGCTTGTCGGCCTCACGTGTTCTTGCTTTCCACTCTCCATCCGAAGCCTGATAAAATTGCTGGCCAGTCTCAGCCTCTTTCATCTCAATACTAGGGAAATCAACGAGGCAAAAAGTCACGCCATCCACAAGGCCCTGCTGGAAAACATTGCCTGCCCATGTAGTAAAGCTATTTCCTTGTTGGTCTACGTTCTCTTTCCAGCTTTCAAAGAAAAGGAACTGTTCCTCTGAAAGAGACTTGTCTACATTGTCGATAGAGACTTCACGGGGGAAGACTTGTCCACGGTTATATTGGATCGTTTGTTTGAAAACATTGCGAAGAACGGTCCTCGCCACACGGCGCTGATTCTCTTCAACAGATTCACCAGCCTCCTGAGGAATATAGCGCTGCCCCGCGCGCCGCATTGCCTCTGTTCCGCCCATCAAATCATGGCAGGGGAGCAAATCAATATATTGCTGCGCAAACATGGCAGACGGCGTATCCACGGTAGCCGGAAGTGGTGTTGACGGTAAAGGTTGTCTTGAGTTGAAAAAGGGCATTTTTTTGCCTCCGTTATAACGTAGAATATCTGGAAGTTCCGACCATCTTCTTTGCAATGGGGAACTTTGCAACGATATAATATCCAAGTGCATCGGAAATATGTGTTAAATCGGGCGTGGACCGCTTGTCTATTTCTCCACTGCCGCCACTAAGAAGAACAACGCCTTCTAAATCCCTTACTACATGCGGCGCCCTTACCGGATCTATCATGAGGCGAATCTCTCCGGCCTCATTCTTAAGCCGAGAATTCATAGCGTTTACGCGGGACCTTTCCGGAGGATTCGCCCTCGGCACTTCATAGAAAATGCGGTCGGCAAAAGGAGAGTTCCGAAACTCTGTTTTGATTAAATCCCAGTCACTGCCCTGCACTTTTGCGCTGCCACGACTGCCACCGCTGGCATCCCCAAAACAAACAATCTTGCCTTGATGTTGCCCCCAGTCCTGTATGAGTTTTCTACAAACAGCAGGAGTATTGGAGTTTCTAGGAATAAACACCTCGCCAATAACCGCCGTTCCCGTCTGTCCAGAAGGAAGAGACACTTCCTGACAAACGCAAGCAACGCCAGGATCAACGTTAAAATCAAAACAGAAAGCTAAAAGGCCGCGGGGGTTATAAAGCTCGGCAAGAGGCTTGCAATGAGTTTCCACAAGGAACGGATAATAAGCACGACCTTCAAAAGTAGTGAAGTTGGCTAAGTATTCTTGTGCATAGGTCAGCTCGTCCAGTTCACGCTTTGCCGCTTCAATTTCTTCTGGGGGTACGTTGCCGCCTTCGATAGTGGTAAAGCTGTAAGAAGTCCATTCTGGGTATTCCTTTGTGCCGCCCCTCATAAAGAGGTCATAGGCCCAATTGCGACCTTTAGGAGTGCCAGTAAACAGCGCTCCGCCGCCAGTATCAGACAATGTGGCGCGCAAGACTTCAAACCATGCCTCAGGCTTGATATCTGCGAATTCATCCATAATCAGGAAATTCAAGCCAACACCACGCAGGGAATCAAAGTTGTCCGCCCCTCTAAGGGCTATCACGGAGCCGGACCCTTTCAAGGTTAGAGACAGGTCGCTTTCATTCTTTCTTGCTATCCAGCGGCCAGAAGCAAGCCTGTCTTTCAACAGCTGCCAACAGATTTGCTGGGCTTGCCTGTACGTAGGGGCAATATACCAGACTTTTTGATGTTTTTCCTTGTTCGCCGCCCTTAAAAGTTCTTCGATGGCAAGACGAGTTTTGCCAAAGCGCCTACCTGACACCAAAACACGGAACCTGTGCGGATCTGTATACACACTCCACTGCGGCTTAGACAGATGACAGATTCTATTCATCTTTCGGCTCTTCCTCAGGCGGCAGTGTATACAAAGGTAAAGGCTCGTCCCCTTCGCCAGTTTCAGCCTGCATAGCCGCCAATTGAACCGTTGCCCTGCTAAGAGATGCCAGAACCGTATTATGCGCCTGTTCCAAGCGGAGATAATTCTGGGCAAAAGTCTCGGAGGTGGAAGCAAGCGTATTTGTCTCGTCTCCGGTAGCATTTAGTATTTTTGTCTGGCTTCTTGTAAGAGGAACATAAAGCGGCTTTATTTTGCCGTCTTTATCTTTTTGTCCTGCTTCTTTTTCATTGTTTATTGCATTCATCATCCTTTTTGCAATGCGCATTTCTTTGATTTTCAGCATCCTGATTGTTTCTTTCATAATCTCAATCGGGTTTATTTCAAAAGAATCAACATATTTAGCCTCTTCCTCTGTTAGTGTTTCTCTTGTAATTACTTCCCTTAGACCAGTAGTAAGTGCGTTCTTCTTTTTCTTTTTAGGTCCAGTTGAACGACCGCCATGAATACGACAAACAGTTTTTCCTTTCATGGCATAACACTTGCAACGCTCGCCGCTGCGCTTGCTTTTAGCAGTACATTGAGCCATTATTTTTTTCTCCTTTACAAAAAAGGTCGTTTGTTGTATGTTCTTTACTGCCTATCTTATTTCTAGGAGTATTTCAATGAAATCGTTATCAGTTAAGCAGCCTTGGGCAACTCTTTTGCTCACTGGCGAAAAATTGGTTGAATGCCGCACCTGGCAAACCAGCTACCGAGGCGAACTTCTCATCTGCTCCTCTAAGGGAGATTTTGAGTGTAATGACGGCCTTATATTGCCAGGCGGCTATGCGCTGGGAACTGTCAATTTGTATGACATTCACCGCATGACAAAAGAGGACCTTAAAGACGCCGTAATACTGGACGGCTCAGAAAAACAGGTCCTTAGAGGATACGCCTGGCGCGTTAAACCCATGCGAAGCTTTGTCCCCGTGCCAATTAAAGGCAAACTGAACCTTTTTGAGACGGATATTTCCTCTTTTGTGGAAATACCAGACAAGTTTGAGGACCACGCAGAATATTTGAAATATCTGCAAAAACGCCCATACCTTCTAAAAGACGGCACCATATCAGAAGACTACAATTAAACCCCTAGCTTACCAGCAAGGGGGCTGCCACAAACAAAAGTTTCCCAATCAGGAACGCCGATTGTTTTCAAAATAGCTTTCTTTTGCTCTTCTGATTCACAAACAACAGTAAAGTAAAAATTGGCGGAATTCTCTTCCGCCATTTTTTTTGCACTCTCGGCCCTATGTTCTTTTATTTCTTTCAAGGCGTCTTTTGCGTCTTTTACGCCTTCAACGTCTTGCATGATATCTGCAAACTGCGAATCATCACCAAACAAAAGCTCGGAGTCACTTTCGGAAAAGCCCATTTCTTCTGGGTTGATATCTTCGCCGACCAATTCTGTGAGTTTGTCTATATCCCATTCACCCTGCATAGAAGGATTATTAAGCTGCACATTTAATATTTTCTCTTCCCGCAAAGACACATCTATAACTGCGACAAGTAGCTCATAATTTTTCACGTTTTCAAGAGTGTCTAAAGCCGACAGGCGCTGATGTCCAGCAACTAGGTTGCCAGTACGCTTGTTCCATACAAGAGGCTGTACAAGGCCATGCTTTTCAAGCATTTTTTTCAACCGTTTCTTTGCCTCCGCAGAAATAGTACGGGGGTTATAATCAGCCCCTTTTATCTGCGAACGGTTTACCGCTTCCATTTCAAATTTCTGAAACTTGCTGGAGCTGCTCATTCTGCCGCGCCTCCTCTTTTAGTTTGTAGTTTATAACCGATGCTTCTATTAGCGGAAACCATGAACGGATCAGCTGATAGTCTTCCGGAAAACATTCTTTTACCGCCGCCATATCTTTTCCGGCAAAAGAACGGAAAGAGAAACCAAGCTTTGCCGACTCCATACCTATCGGCAAGCGCCTCTGCTTGATATATGAAAGGATATTTTGTTTTGTCCATTCTGCTACAGGATAAAAACGCCCGCGAACGTCATCTATTGTTCCTGAGTGCTTTATCATAGCGCGCCGCCAGACAGAGTCTGCAATACGTTCGCCTGCGGCTATCCAGTAAATATCTGTATTACAGCGCATATAATCATACGTTTCTTTTACGCTGACTATAGGCACGCTCATATCTTCCTTTCGATAAAGACCATATCGCAGGAATTCAGACAGTTCAAAGTGCGGTATTCTGTATATAGGAATACTGTACTTGTCCTCGTAGTAATGAAGGATTGCTTCCTGAAAAGACAGCCCCTTGACTTGATACATGAAAAAAGCTTCCACGTGCTTAAAAAATCTCATGCACAAGTCAAGAGTTACAACCGAGTCCTTGCCACCAGAAAAGGAGACAAGGACTCGGTCCGTAATAGCCGCTGCCGTTTCAATAGAGCGAAAAAGTAGCGACTTCGCCATGACTAACCGCCAGATCCGCCGTTGGAAATACGACGGCGCGCATTGTTGGAACGACGGCGAATATCCTGCCTCAGCCTCCTTGCATTATACAAAGCAGCATTGGAAGAGCGGTTTACACCACTTGAACGATTAACCGTCCTTGTAACGTTCGATATAGTAGCAGGCATTTTGCCCTCCTTATATCTAAAAGTTTTCTTTCATTGCCCCAGCCAATTCAAATCCATAAAGGAGTTGATTTTATAACTTTGAAAGCAGAGAGGCCACCAAGCCTCCGGCCGCGCCTGCAATTGACAAAAGCAAGGTCAACATGGCCTTGCTCCCCTGTCTTCTGCCCAGTTCAATGGCGCAAATTTTAGATTGTTCAGTCAGCTTGTCTTCTAACTCACGGATCCGCTTGCCGTGGTCCCGAAGCTGCGTGAGTATTGCCTCGTCCAACCGCTGATTGATGGCGTGTATCATGGCCTCGATACGGGCTAACCTGGCATCCGCTGTCATGTTGCCTGTGCAGTCTGTTTCGTCAATTGTAGCCATTATAACCCCATCACCACATGCAAGCAGATTCCCAACACGGCACTTATAGCGTCAGGAACTGGCATTCCTTTTGCGACTGCGTAGACAATGGCGCCGACCAGTGCGACAACGCAGGCCATCAGGACGCGGACAATACGCCTGCGCCAGACTAGTGGCTTGCGTTTTGCTTTGCCTGTTCCCTGACATTCTGCACATACGTTGCCATTGCCCTCTTGTCCGCATTGCATTGCATCAAGGCCTTGTCCGTCTCGATAGCCCATTGTGCCAGCTCCTTATTTGTTCGAGGCGTCCACTGTGGCCCCTGCGTTGCCTGATACAGATTCTCCGGTGGTGTTACCACTACTACCTGCGGCGCCTGTTTTACCGCTGAACATGCCGCCAATGTCAGAAGGCAAGACGCCGTCAGCCCAATCAGAACTGGCCGCATCCAATATTTGCATTCGCTGGCTGGATACATTGTCTGCCTCCTGACGCATTGCGTCCCGCACCTGATACGCTGCCTCTATTGCCATTATCTGATTGCGCAGGGTGCCGATTGCCTGATTGGCGGCATCTAGGTCAGTCCGCAGTTGAGATAATTCCTGGGATTGAGAACGGAGCATGTACGCTCCGGCTGTCAGGATGCCGACAAGGAGAGCTATCAGGACGCCACGTATAATCACGGCTAGACCCCAATATAGGTGCGCAGGGCGCTTGTACGGTTAAGCCATCCTTTGAGGAAGGGCTTATAGCGTACATTCCCTGCAACGAGAGATTTGTAGAAATTATCCCTGGCATTTATGCACTCTCTCAAGAAAGCGGCGTCATCCTGCATAGCCCTCATGCTGCCGCGGGTAAGCACCCCTGCCACGCCATCCACTTTCAGCGGACTAGCCGGCCGGACTGCATTGTATCCACGCTGCATAATGCGGGCCGCCTGCGCAGGTCCTGTGTTGACGATTGTATCGTAATACACGGTCGCCGTTTTGGCCGGCAGTTCGTCGCAGTGATACGGAAGCCAGAATTTCTGCTTGAAGAGGTCCGCGGCCTGTTCGGGAGTGAGGGCCTTAATGTCAGCGATGGTGATTACACCATCTCCATTGATGTCAGCATCCTCGCGGGGCAGGGACTGCAACCAGCGGAGTGACACTCCGTATTTTGTAGCGCCGCCTGGATCATTGGGATGGTTGCAATAGCCGCCTTCCCATTGTGCTACGAACGCCTGCGAAGTCTTAAAATCTGCAATATCAGCCATTGAAAAATCCTCTGTCAAAATTTTGACAGAACAGGTTGAACACGTCAAGGAAAGCAGCTTTAGGGCTTTTGTAAATTATTTGTAAAAAATTTGAAAAATTTTGTTGACAACAAAAACGGAAAAGAGGTATAAAGGAATCAACGGAAGGGAGGAAAAGCCCAGCCGTAAAATCATTTTAGGAGAATGAAATATGATGCCCGACCAGGATAGAATGGAAAGGATAAAGGACACTTTCTTAGCAATGACTATCAGGGACTTTAGGGAGCTTTCTTGCTGTCTTGCCTATTATGCCGCAGAATTACAAAAGGCCGATGTTCAATATGAACTGACAGCGGAGGAGGTTTACCGCTTGAAAAAAAGCATAAACGGCGCCAGGCGTGTAGTAAAAAAAATGGTACGCATAATTCCCAATATTTAACCGCCAACAAAAAAAGGAGGCGGCCAAAAATAAAGGCCGCCCCTTAAGGAGAAAAAATGTATTTCATTAATGCACTAGAAGCGCAACGCCACTTTATACATGTCATGATTGATAACGAATACCCTGACACACACCTCCTCGACGGAAGGAACTACACCATTCACGGCCCATTCTATTCTCTGGACGAGGCAGAGGAGTTTGCAGTCAGGGAATACACGCCATACAGGCTTTTTGAAAAAGACCTTATCCCAGGATGCGAGTCTTTTCTCGCCCCTGAAAAGGAAAAAGGCTGGCACCTATAAAGAGGAATAGCCGCGACAAAGGAGGCGGCTGCAATACGCCGCCTTCTGGGAAATCAGGCCGTGTTTATCTTTTCTATATAACAGAGATAAAAAAAAGATTTGCTAAAAAACTGTAAAAAAGTGTTGACAACGAAAGAGGGAGGACTTATATTGAACTTAACAAAGGGGAACAAAAAAGCCGGCAGCTGGAACTACCGGCCCCGCAGAAGCAAAAGCCCCTACTCTAGGAGGAACCAAATATGTATCGCCGCAGTAGCAATGTCAAGGCAGCCACCACAGACAGGAAGGATGCCTATCAGGAAATTACCGACCTCGTACTGCAAAAAATTGACGAGGGTGTGTTGCCCTGGAATTCTAGCTTTTTAGGCAACGCCCCTATAAACGCCGTCTCTAAGACGGAGTACAGGGGAATAAACAGAATTCTTCTGGGCACCATAGGCGAACAACATACTAGCCGCCATTGGCTGACATACAAGCAGGCGCAGGACCTCGGTGGGCACGTCAAAAAGGGCGAAAAAGGGGTTCCCGTTGTTTTCTGGAAGCTTTGGACGCCACAAGACGCCGTCGCCGAAGACGAGGCAAAAAAAATACCCCTATTGAGAAAATACACTGTTTTCAACGCCGACCAATGTGAAGGGCTACCAGTTTTGGAAGAAAAAAAAGAGGTCGCCGACCCGATAGACGCCGCCGAGTCAATCTGGACAGAGATGCACAACCGTCCCGCTATCAGATTTAACGGCGACCGTGCTTTTTATACGCCGTTAACAGACACCGTGACAGTGCCCCCGAGGGAAGCATACTCCAAGCCGGAGGAGTGGTACTCAACCCTCTTTCATGAGCTCGGCCATTCAACCGGCCATAAAAGCCGCCTAAACAGGGAATTAGCCGGAGGATTCGGCTCGGAAAAATACGGCAAGGAGGAATTGATAGCGGAAATGACAGCGGCTTTTCTCTGCGCCGCCTGCGGGATTGAGAAGGCCACAATTGACAATAGCGCCGCCTATATAGACGGCTGGAGACAGGCAATCAACGGCGACCGCAAAATGGTAGTACTAGCCGCCGCCGCGGCCCAGAAGGCTGCCGACTATATACGCAATATTACCCACTAAGCAGACAAGGAGGTGCGGCTAATAACCGCACCTCTTTTTATTTGATAAGGGAAAAGGGAATAAAAAAAGTAAAAAAAGTGAAAAAATTTGTTGACAACAAAGAAGGGAATGAGATATAAAAGAATCAACGGAAGGGAAAAGGGCCCGACCGGAATCAATCTAGGAGAAAAAATTATGCAACCAAGCAAGACAATGCCAGAGACTATCTTAATAGCAGACGCCAAGGACCGCTGGGGAGGTTTGATGGCCTTTACAGGGTGGGAGCCCGTCAAGGATTTTTACGGACTCAAAGAGGAAGAGATTGAGAACATGATGGATTCCACGATGCAGGAAACGGAACTTTATCAAGTCTGGATAGTGAATATTACAGCCGATATGGCAATTCCAGCTGATACACCAGGAGCCTTCTATTATTGCAATATCACCGACCAATTTTATCACGTGTACGAGTTTGAGAACGGAAAAGCGGAGGTAGAATATTTTCGCCGTCTCACACGTATTGATCCCTTTTTTCTTTAACAGAAAAAAAAAGGCGGCCCAAAAGGCCGCCGCCCCAAAACTAGGAGAAAAAAAAGATGGAACTCATAACTATAGGAAAGAGATTGCAAGTTAAAATGACAGCAGGCGAGATTCGCCACTACACCGACCTGGGACTAGCCGCTTTCAACTCAAAACTTGCCGCCCCTCTCTACAAAGGGCGCAACCGCACCTATGTAGGCAATATGCCTATTTCAAGGAACCTGTTTATTTCTTTGGTAGTCTTCTCCCAGCCTAACGTCAGGTCGAAACATATAAACCGGAACGGGGTCGGAATAAGCAGCCTGGCACAAGATCCGTTATTTCGTAGCGACAAATCAAAAATATCAGATTATGAACTGTTCACCTTCTATTATTCACCTGCTAAAAAAGAAGGTATAAAGGGCCTTTTATAGGTAGACAAAAAAAATAAAAATTTGCAAAAATTTGTTGACAACGTTTTTTACAAAGAGATATAAAGGAATCAAGGAAAGGGAAAAGGCAGCCGCTGGAAAGGTTGCCGCCCGACCAACTTTAGGAGATCTAAAATGACAAACACTAACCAATATTACCTCTGCGCCTCTACCTATCACGGCGCCGACCTTCACCTGCTCAACAATGGCGCCACGGTCGCCATCTCAACCGCCCCTCTGTACACAGAGGAGCAGCAGCGCATGATTTATAATGACTGGGGGTGCGCTCAATACGGCCCCTTCTCAACACTGGACGAGGCCCGCGCCGAAATGGTGAAAATATACGGCCCCTGCCGTGAAATTGAAGATATCGACGAGCAAAAGTGGCATACAGAAGCAGAATGGGCCTGCCCCTCCGGAAAGTATGAGATACTTAAGGAGGAGCCGCTGCCAGAAATTGTGGAAAGCTACGCAGTCGGCCAGTATGAAGTTCTGACAAAGGAAGAAACTAAAGATATCATTGACCTCTTCCCCAGCCCTAAAATGACAGACGAAAAAATCAGGGAAGAAGCGGAGGACCTTCTCGACTGGATGCACTCCGAAGGCGAACATTGCGACCTCGATGATATCGAGGAAATACTGACAGAGCGCCGCGAACGTGCAAGGGAATTAGACGAAGACTAAGACGGCGCCCAAAAAGAGGCGGCCTTTTTAGGGCCGCCTCTAGGAGAAAAGAAAAATGATAAACACCGCAAAAAAAAGTGCCCCAGAAGACGTTTTAAGGTCGTGTTTCTTCGCCACTCTGGACAGGATAGACAGACTGGACAGGGAAAAGCAGGACAGGGACGCCGTAAACAAGGCAATCTATGAGGTCGGCATAACCGGCTTTTATTATTACTCAACCATTGACAAGGGCAACCTGCCAGAGGAGTTACAACTCAACACCTTTTTAACTCGCCTTTACGCCGTCACAGACAAATACAAAGACTAAGCACAACACCACATACAGCCGGCAGGAACAAATACTAGCCGGCTTTTCTCGGAGTAGGAAACAATGGCAAGAAAGACAACAAATGCAGGTATCTCAATGCCGATCGCAATGTTGGAACAAGTAGACAAAGAGGCAGCGCAAAGAGGCGTTACCCGCTCGGACTTTATGCAGATGGTGTTCCGGCAGTGGCTCAGGGACAACGAAAAGAAAAAGCCCAGTACGGGCAAGAAAATCACGCTTGACGATGGCTTATCCTATCTGTCAGCTGCGGAGTTTTGGTGCCAGCCGCGGGCCACAAAAATATGGCCGACTGTTCTGGAATCAATGGATACCCAGCTATTGAAACAGGTAAAGGCAAGCGAAGAAGAGCCAACAAACCAGCACCTCCTCGCAAAATATCTTGAGATTGCCGACAAAGACTTGTTTGTACATTTTTAATTGACATACAGCAGAAGGAATAAAGGACCTGACTGAAAAACATCAGCCAGGTCCTTTTCTTGTTTAGCCGACCTTGTTTTTTACCCGCCATTTTCTGCGGCAAGCGGCGCACCTGTAATCGTTAGTAGGTCGTCCGCAATCATGACATTTACGACTATACTCATCGAGTTCTGGGCCGTACTCCGAAGAAGTATCTTCTTCAATTTCAATATCGTCGACAAGGACGCCAGCCTTGCGCCGCCGGAACCTTGCTTGAAGGCGCCGACCATTTTCCTCAGAACAAGTAAAACCGCACGTTTTCTGGCGTGAGGACTTAGGGTAAAAAAACTTCCCACAGACAACGCAATACCGGCCTTTACGCCACGATTCGTCCCCAGAGTTTTTGCCGTCTGCCTGCCGCCTACACGGTTCAGAGCAATACTTTTGATTATTGACCTTCGCAATAAAAGACTTTCCGCACATTGCGCACTTGCGACAAGCCTTTTTATTAAAACCTGTCATGACCTGCCTCGATCGGAAAAATCTTCCTGCTCACGTTCAAGAAGGAAAATCCTTGTCTCAAGGCGCTGGCAGTAGTCATACAAATGAACGATACCCATTGACGATATCATTCCAACACAGACAGCCAAAATTAAAGCAAGCGCCGCCATTATTGCACCTCCCAATCCCTGCGGTAAAAACGCCATGCCACAACCAACAAATCAAGAGCCTCGGACATGATACGTTCCTCGGATTCACTATGATTTACCGCCTGCGCGATTTCGCCCAGTTCCTCTGACAGGCGGCCTATTCCCTGCGCCACACCCTCGGCAAAAACAGGATGCTTTTGCTCGGCTATTTTCAGGGCATCTTCCACCGCCCCGAAAATATCAATGTTTTTGTAGTCATTGTTTGTAAACATTATTGGATCTTCCTCCGGTACCCATTTCTGTACCCAAAAAATACCAAATTACCCCTCGAAAAATCCAAGAGGTTGATAGGAAATTTTTATTTTGCCGTATTCAAATATTTTTCAATCACGTCTTTTGCCTCCACAAACCCAACAGGCACCGCCGTTGCATATCCGGCTATATTGGCCATTTCCAGAAACGTTTTTTGTTCTTTAGACAGTCGGCCGCCTTTTGCTTTCAGCTCCAAAAACAAGCCGTGGAAGCCATTACAGGCATAAGCCAGGAACATGTCAGGAACTCCGGTCCGGACCCCCTCAGCTTTTAGCCTTGCCCCTGTTATGACATCCCGCCGACCGCCGTTGGGGATAGCGAACAGCAGCTTTTCCGGCAGCTTGTACCGTTTGCAGGCGAGCGCCCACCATTGCACTATTTTCTTTTGTTCCTGACTTTCCAATTGTCGCATAGTAACTCCGCACTGATTTTGTCCATTTTATAGCCCATGAATTGCAACGCTGTCAGAGTACTTTTTACGGCTTTTTTAGAGGCGTAGAACTCACCCAAATCAAAGCTTTTCCCCCGCACTTCAAAGGTACGCAAAGCCTCCTTCAGCCGTGTTTCCAGCAGACAAGCCCTTGCATGGGCACGCTCAGCCAGAATGGACAACTTCTCCAGTTCCTCGGCAGTGATCTTTCTCATAGCTTGTTCCTGATAAAGAGACGGTTAAAAGTCTGACGGCAGCGGCCTTTATAGAAAGGCAATATATAATACGGATTGTTCCAGTCCTTCTCGACCGGCAGATACAGGCAGGAGATATGCCGCTTGCCCAGCAGCTTGCCAGCCGCATTGAATACTTCCGCATTGCCTTGGCGGCTATTGCGCATGACACGATGCGTACAGTTTACAATTTCAAACCGCTCCTTGTTCATCCATTGCAGGAACGAAATTGGTACGCCCATCAATCCGGCATAGTCAGACGGAATCTGTTTTGTTCTGGCTATCTCAATAGCCGCAGGATAGTTGACGTATTTTTGATAGACTATTCCTTCGGCCTCGTTTTCTGCTTTAGTCTTGAGTTCCAATGGACAATGCGGACGGTCGGATGGCAGATTTAGTAGCCAGCAACATTGACATACTTTCCCCACATTGAAGTCATAGCCGTATTTTGCTTTTGTCTTCCGTTCCTCTTCCGTCATGACATAGTGGTCGGGCGTCTTAAAAATCCACTTGCTATCTTTTTTTACATGTATTTTGAATTTGTTCGCAGCCAGAAAAGGGAAAATTTCAACATAGGTCGCAATAAAGAACGATCCTAAAAGCAGGAACTGTTTACCTGTTCTCAAGACACGTTCAAAAAACTTTCTTGCTATTGAGAACGGAGGATTAGTGACAAAAACATCCGCTTCATGCCAGAAACGGGACGTTTCCTCTGTCATGCAGTCGCCATGCCCCATGCAGAACTCATGCCATTGTTCCTCGGCAGGATTGACCATTTCAAGGTACTTGCCGAATCCGTCTGGAATATAGCAGGAACAAATCAGCTTTTTCAGTCGGAACCGTTCAAAGTTCTGCCGAAAAAATTTGTAGAAGTTGGAGTGTTTGCTATCGGCAGGGCAGTAGACAGTTTTTCCGTAAAACACTTCTGGGGAAATGTGCTGGAATTCCTCCTCGATGGTGCTCATGAGCGTATAGTAATTATCCGATTCCCGTTCCCTAGTTTTTGAGAGGCGTACAGACTGCGAGTTTTCCCAAGTCTCCACTACTGCACCTCGCTCACGGTATACGGCTTGCCATCGTCAAAGGGCAGAATCTCATATCCGTTGTTAATCAGTGTCTTTGCTATCGTAGTCTGGGAGTGCGGGATTCCGTAGGGAACCTGGCAGGAACAGTAGAATCTTTCCTGCTTTCCATCCCTGCTTGCGTTATAATAGCCATAATTGGCACAGAAAGGGCAGTTCCGTTTGAACGTGATAGATTGTTCATCTTTTTCATTTGAAAGCCCCCTGACCCCCTCCACGCGCGTTTTTGGGGTATATCCGTTTGACGGTGGGAGTGTGTTCTGCAAGGCGGCGCTTAAAGGCTTGCCGATTCGTACCTCCTCGATAACGGAAGTTTGCTGGGCAAGCACCTCTGTTTTGCCGTGTGCCTTGGCCCAAAGAGACAGAAAGTCTTTGCGGTGGAAGTCCATGTGTTCTTCTTTCCAGTTCTGGCAACATGTCACATAGCCGCCCAGCTGGCGTAAAACATAGGCGGTGGTCGGGTGCCATTCCGGCTCGGTGCCGTACATGCCAACCTCGTGTATGGTGTTCAGGACGTGCTGCCATTCGGCAAGTGCGAGCTGTTCTGCGTAGTCCGCCGCGGGCATAGTCTGTATTTGTTCCTCGGCAGAGCCGGAGGGGAGGAACTGTTTGAAGTCTGCCCAGGTGGGCATACCCTTGTACTTGTTCGATTCCATCAGGCGCATAGCTGCGTTGAAAACTTGCTCGTCCGTGTACGGTTGTAACTTCATGAGCCATACCTGGAATAAAAGCTCATCCATCTGCTTGCCTGTGAAGTTCATAGAAAGCACAGTCAGGGCCTGAGACTTTGAGTAATTAGCCATTGTTTGCTCCTAAAGCAGCTTGTTTTTCTGCCGCTTGCCGTTGGTTGAATTCATCTTCCCAGCGCTTGTACGTTTCAAAGATGCGCTGGCCATCTGACATGGGCTGGGCTGGGCGTTCATCCTGCCACCTTCTGCCGTTAAGATAAGAAGCGGGCAAAGGGATAAACTGTTTTTCCTGCCATTGAGACAGTCCTCGTTGCCATACCAAAGCGGCAAGCAAGGTGTGGATATCAGGCAAAGCCTTTTCCTTGATTGCCCTGTTCCATGCCTTAACTGCGTTTTGCTTGCCTTCGTGCCGTGGATAGGCAAGGTACCATTGCTCAAAATCATCTGAACGCAAAGCAGTGTTTTTTGACGGGCGAGATTGTCCAACTGCTAAGTTGGACGAAAGATCTTCTTTCTCCTCTTCTGTTATTTCTTCTTCTCTCTTCTCTTCTATTTTTTTCTCCTCTTCTCTCCTCTCCTCTTCTCTTATAGGCGTGACATCGTGACATTTCGTGACAGTGTCACATTCGTCGTGACAAGGTGTGACAGTGTCACATTCGTCGTGACATTTCGTGACATGTTCCAACTGTTCCTGTTCTGCCTGCCTCTTCCTTTCTCTGCATTCTGCTTGCCGTTGAGCGTCAGTTTTTGGAAGCTTTTTTATATCTTGCATTGACTGCCGCTTGTCCCAATTCACAACAAAATTGTTAGCAATTAAGCCACGTTGAGACAGGGCGACAAACACTTTTTCGCAGGTGCCATCCTCATATCCAAAACAGCAGTCGTAATCTTCGCAAGAAAAATTTTGTACCGAACCTCTTTCTTCCTGCTGGGAAGCATATTCCAAAACAGCAACCCAAACAGAGACAATAACACCTTCGGGTAATCCAATTTTGCGGGCAAGCAATCTCCACTTCGGGTCGGTGGTCGTGCCATGATAAAGCTTAAACCAATTGTAAGGATTCACCTTTGTTACCTCTCGTGACGTTGCGTGACATGTCACATTCTCCGTGACATTGTCACAAACATCGTGACACTTCGTGACAGTGTCACATTTCCCGTGACGTTTCGTGACCCTCTCCGGCGCTTTCATCTGGCACAATCAGATCAGTTGCTAAAGCCAGTTGATAAAGAGCACAAACAAAGGGATCCTTCTTTTTTGGGATTTTCCCAGACAAAAGCATCTCAAAGAAAAGTCCTTTCTGTTCAGCAGAAAAACTTTTTATACATTCTCCAATCTTTGTATTGACGCTGATAAAACTCATTTACGCCTCCTGCTTATCCTGCTTGAGATAGGCAAACATAGCCGGAGACCAGAGGTCCGGCCGCAGTTCATATCTGGGAATGCCGAAGACACTTTCATACAAGACAGCATATTTTGCGGATATCTGCGCATCCCCGTTATAGTGTTTGATTGCGTAGGAATACGGCAGCCCTTCTACATTGCGCAGGACCTTGCGCCGCAGCCCCCGTTTATCTAAGCTTTTCTTCAAAAGAGAATCAGACATTTTGTCCTCCGTGTAAAAGGTGTTTATCAAAAAGGATATTTTTAATCAAGTGGTAAGTCCAAAAGGATTTAGCCCTTAAAGGTAAAAATATTCAACATGAGAAAACGGAGGAAATATGCCAAAACTACCCTTTGCCGAAAAAGCCATCAGCATACTACAGGAGTATTGCGATCGGGAATACAACGGCAGTATTAGAGCAATGCAAACTAGCCTGGGAATGGATCCTGACGTTCCTTATATGAACCGCTGGTTAAAAAGCTTTACCGATAAAAACGGTCGTGTTCCTAGGATAGACAGTATAGGCCCATACCTTGATAAGGTGGGCGCTGTCCTTACTAGCCCCTGGGATACAGCCAATACGGCAACCACCTCTCACGCCTCGGAGGATGAGCTATCCAAGGCAAAGGAGCGGATCCGCCAACTTGAAGCGCAGGTGCAAGAACTCCAGCAGTATAAGGTTAAATGGGAAACAGTCTTAGAACTGGAAAGGGCAAAAAGCGGCTGGACAGCGCCAACAAAAAAAGAGAGCCAGACGGGTTAGAAGTTGTAGCCATTCATACCTATTCAAACGGCTGCACCTTTTTCCGCATAACCGCCCCAAAGGCCCTCCAATAAAGGGATAAGAAAAAAATATCCTTTTGGATAAGTTTTTTGTTGACAAAGGTTTATCATTTTGGATAAAGTCTTTCTAAAGGGAAAGGGGAAAAGAAAAAGTTTCGCCCCTTACCCCACTACCACCCTATTACCACCCGACTTTAGGAGAATATAATGAATACCACCGCAAATACCCTTCAGACATTGTCTCAGGCCAGAATGATCATGCAGGAAGCTATGAGCGACCTTAATAGCCTTTACAACGACCTCGGCAGAATCTCTTCAAGGGCCGTTTCTACCGAAGACGCCGCCGCGCTGGAAACCAAGGCCGCCGCCCTTCGCACCGCACTTGATGCGCAGATAGCTGCCCTTTCTGAAGAAGTTTTCAAGCACGTTGAGCGCTACTAACAAAAGAGAATGGCCGCCTACTAAAAGGATGGCGGCCAATATTACCCCACTTTTGGAGTATGAATATGAATCTTTTAAGTGAAGCGAACAACATTATAAACATAGTGAAGCGCACCTTGCGGGATATGCAGGCACTAGAAGACAACATGAGCAAGTCATTTTACAGGGCTTTAGGGGACCCAGAAGGCAAGGCCGCCGCGGACTTCCTCGCCTGCTATAATGTATGGAAGGCAAAATACAGCAGACAGGCAAGGCGCCAGAATCCCCAGCCCGAAGACATCATGACAATGAACAAGGCCGAAGAAATCGAATCAATGCTGACTAGATTTTACAGGATGGTCGGCCCCGCCCGCTGGGAAGCTATCACGGCCTAGAAATCAAGCGGCCGCCCCCTTTCTTCACTTTCTGCGCATTCCTAATCAGGGGAGCGGCCGCAACCAATTAGTTGCAATACCCACTTTTTTAGTTCTGCGGAGACTATCAAATAATGGAAATGATACATATCAGAGCAAGCAGCTTATCCGACCTTTGTGATTGCCCCGCCCGCTGGGAAGCAAGGTTTATAAAGGGTCTTCGTCTTCCTGGGAGTGGCGCCGCCTAGCTGGGAACAAGCATCCACGCAGGAACCGCCGCTTATGATCAGAGTACCATTGACGGCGACCAGATCAGCATTGACGATGCCGCCGGTGTGGTAGTGGATACGCTGTACCATCCCACCTACGAGGTGAATTGGGAAGACAGCGGCCCCGACAAGGTAGAGGAGATAGCAACCAATCTGCTGGGCTTATATTGTACAGGCGTAGCCCCCGAACAGTCCTATATAGCGGTCGAGGCGACCTGCGACGACCTGGCTATAGAGGATTTAGGAATTACCCTGACAGGCACAACCGACCGCATCCGCCAGACGATAGATGGCGAATACGGCATAGCAGATATCAAGACAGGCGGATCGGTAGTGGCAACGGACGGGACTGTGAAAACTGCCAGCCACGCCGCACAGATAGCCGTCTACGAACTACTGGCCGAACAATCAACAGGGCTGGAAATGACGGCGAACGCCCAGATCATAGGATTGCAGACGGCGAAAACGCCTAAAGGACAGCGAGCAGGCATAGGCTACATCCAGTCAGCAAAAGATATCTTGCTAGGTGACGAGGACAATGAAGGCCTTCTGGCCATTGTCTCAAAAATCCTGCACACGGGCCTTTTTTACGGTAACCCCCGCTCAAGCCTTTGCAGTCCGAAGTATTGCCCGAATTACACCTTATGCCGCTTTAAGAGATAGGAGAAATAAATCATGACTACACTCGCCGAACTCAAAAAAGCCAATACGCCGGCTACTCAATTTACCGAAGTTGCCCTTGCTAAGCCAGGTTATGACTCCGCCGCCAGCTTTGAAGGGTTGCAGAGAATAGGCAAAATGTTCTGTTCCTCCTCCCTTGTCCCCGCACATTTCAGAGGTGAAGCTAATCTCGGCAATACCTGCATTGCCTTGGAAATGGCCTTGAGAACAAAAACCAGTCCCATGATGGTGTTGCAAAATATGTATATAGTACAGGGCAAGCCAGGATGGTCCACACAGTTTTTGATTGCCTGCTTTAATCAGACGGGCCGTTTCTCCACCCTCCGCTATGAGTTTGAAGGCCAGCCATACACAGATACATGGGGATGCCGCGCAACAGCTACCGAGCTTTCCACTGGCGAGAAAGTGACAGGCACCCTAGTCACTATGGCAATTGCCAAGAAGGAAGGATGGTATGGCAAGTCCGGCAGCAAGTGGCAGACAATGCCGGAACAAATGTTGAGATACAGGGCCGCTGCCTGGTTTATCCGCTCAGTAGCTCCGGAAGTCGCCATGGGAATGCACACGGTAGACGAACTCAGGGACATTGAGATGGTGGAAAGCGGAAGGAAAGCTACATACATTCCTGCTCAGCCCGTCCAGCCCGAGCCGGAAACAGAACAGGAACAACCTAAGAAGAGAGGCCGCAAGCCCAAGGTGCGTTCCGAACAGGAACAAGCCCAGTCGGAACAGATTGAAGAGGCGGAAGAAGTAACAGAGCTTACACAGGCGCCGTCCGTATTGAAGAGCGAGGCAAGAAAGCAGGTGGAGGACGCCTGTGCCAACTTTGAAGATTACCCAGTCGATCCGGACGCAACTATCAGCTATGTCATGAGCTCAATGAAGCTGAACCGTGAACAGGCTACAGAATACGCAGCGGCCAACGCCGAACAAGTCCTGTCTGGAATGACGCAATTTCTTCAAAGAAAACTCCTTTCACGGGACCATCTCAAGAGCAACAAGGAAGAAGTTCTGCACAGCGCTGAACAGGCCGCAGGTTATTTTGGGGTAACTCTGGACGGAATAACCAAAGCCCCGCTGGCAAAAATACAGGACCCTGAACAGAGACTGCGCCAGATGGACAGCCTTGTTACAACCCCTGACACCTTCCTGTACTACGTAGGCGAATTTATCAGGAACAACTAACCAACACTAAAGGAAAGAGGGGATGCAAAACATCCCCTCTTAAAAGGAACCTAAAAATGAACCAATACGACACGCCGCTTTCCTCTTTCGACCTCTCCAATGTCAGCACACAGACGAAGGAATCATACGAGCCAATACCGGTCGGGCAATATCTGGCTACTGTTTGCAATTCAGAGATCCGCACATCCCGCAACGGCACTGATTATGTGTTTGTACGCTTTGCACTTGCCACACCTGAATACAACAACCGTACTTTAGCTGCCTTTTTCTTCCTCTGGACGGACGAGAACTCAAAAGCGCTGGCCAATTATAAGGGCCTGCGTGAAGCCTGCGGGCTGAATCCCAATGTTGGCGGGGACGTAGTAGAGTTTATGGGCCGTCAGGTAGTTTTGTATGTGGACAACAGAATAAACAACAGGACCGGCAATCCCGAAAACTATATCAAGTTCTATACAAGGCCGCAGGTACAGGCCACTCCTGCACAACCCCGCCCCTCTCAGCCAGCCCAGCCGGTCCAGCCTCAGCCTATGCCGAACTTTGTACAACCGGCTCCGGCGCAGCAGCCTTCTGAAAACAGGATGGGCAACATCAACGAGGTGCCGTTCTAATATTTCCTCCCCTCCTCTTGAGGATAGCCCTGCGGTAAAAGGCAGACTGCCGCAGGGCACAAAAAAAGGTCCTGCCTTCTGGACGTGAAAGACAGGACCAAAGAAAAACCTGCTTAGTATTACCAGCAATCAGCCTAAAAAAGCGGTAACAAACTAAGTACAAGAGGTATACACAATGATAACCGAGATTACAACATCCATTATAATGATAGCGCACCTGGCAATGGTCGGAGGCGGTGAAGTGGTAGCATATGGAGACCAATATCCCGACATGCTCATGTGCCAGAAGGACGCGGCCATACAGGAAGCCGCCATGAATGACGAAATCAGGGACGCCCTAAAAACAACGGTGCATCCTATGTTTGAGAAAGTCCGCATTGAGTGCCGCGACCTGCGGGAACTGGAAGTCACAGGCGCCGTGGACAAAGGAGAATTTGACCATGAATAACAGATGGCTGAAAGCATGGGCAGGACTTGCCTTTATTGGCATTGGTGTAGGTATTGGCGGCCTGTTCACCGGCATCCACGCACTGGCTGCCGTGAAGACCTGGGAAGGCAGGTATTACGAAATCAATGATAAATACGAAGAGGCCAAGAAGGAAATCAGGGTCCTGCGCACCAAGCTTGCCAGTGTAGACACCACAAAAAAAGTTGTCATATCAGTTGCGAATGACGAACAATTAAAAAAATCCTTGGCACGTCAAAACAGAAATTTTCTTAACATTAAAGCTTTAGGCAATGGCGGGAAATGGGCTGGCCAGATCGGAGTGGATAAGTTCGGCCATGTAATATTCTCCGATGCTGCCTACTCAGTCCGAGCCGGAGCTATCATCCTGCGCAGTTATGAGCGCAAGCATAAAATCGACACGATAGAAAAACTGATTAACCGCTTCTGCCAGTCAAACAGGAAGGAATACATCGACCATTTGTGCGCCGCCCTGCATATCAAGAAAGATACAAAGATCAGTCTGACAGCAAACTTACACAAGCTCATCCCCGCTATGATTTATTTTGAGACTGGCGAACGGGTCGGACTTGAGTATACAGGGATTATAGAAGCAATACAGGGGTAGCCATATGCCGTTCACAGCGTATCCAATAGAGGTAGTACAAGACGGCATTGTGACAGCCCCTTTCAAAAACAGGAAAGAGGCCTCCGCCACGTTGGGAATATCTGTCTCCATGTTGTCCTACATGTGCCGTGAGAATGGCACCTGCAAAAGGCTTCCTGGTATTCGCCTCCGCTATATGGATACTGCCAAACAGATAAACGAGCCGGAGGAATGGCGGCCAGTTCCGAACTTTGAATGGCAGTATGAAATATCCAGCCTGGGGAGGCTGCGCAGCAAGAGGATGAGACGGATTCTCAGAACAAGCGGCGTCTTCAATTTTACACGAGGCAATCATTCCTACTGCGTGAAAGTGGCGAGGGTGGTGGCAGAGGTGTTTGTACCTGGCCGGACGCCAAAGAAAAATTTTGTCATCCACAAGGACGGCAACCACAAAAACAACAGGGCGGACAACTTGTTCTGGGCAACAAGCTCCCACCCCAGCCGCCCTGTAGAGGTGTGGAAAAGCGGCGCCTTGTATATCACGTATGGGGACATTCCCGAGGCCGCTAAAGGGCTAGATTATACACCGGCAGCGATCCGCCATGCCTGCCTGCATAGTGGCAAGCTGCGCAGACTTCCAGACCTATATGTACGGTTCGCAGAGGAGGAAGAATGAGCACCATCACCAACATAGAGATATCCGCCGCAGTGGCAAAACGGATGGACCAGAGCCTCATAGTGATAGACGAAATCTTCACGGCGCTTATCCGTGAAATGAGGCGGCAGCTGGAAAAAGGGAACGACATCGAGCTTGCCAAGTTTGGAAAATTTATTCCCTGCTGGGGCATTCCCTCGGTAGAGCTTTTTATAACCAACGATTTTGAAGACCAGCTCCGCAAGCTGGACAAGGAGGACTAAATGCCAATCGTAACAGGCGCATCCATCGTGAACAACGTGTCGGATAAAATATCTGGCACCACCAAGAAACAAATCAACGAAATCCTGCGGGCCATCCTGACAGAGGTAAAGGAACAGGTCGTACAGGGCAACTCCGTTTCCTTCCATGACTTCGGGATATTCAACCCTAAAACTCTGGCCGCCAGAGAAGGTCAGAGTTTCGGCAAGGCGTACTCCACACCGGAGCGCAAGTCCGTTTCTTTCAGGCCGTCTTCCTCTTTCAAGGAGGCGCTGAACGGCTAGTCCTTAACCGCTTGACGGAGGAAGCAATGACTAGAGCCCCTCCCAAAATACAAGCAGGGAAGGCCGCTAAATCTTCTTCTTAAGGGCAGATTTTGTGGGCATTAATCGTAAAAATTTTTGCCTTCCCTTTTTGCCGGAGCGCCTGATGACAGACACGGCGCTCCGGCTACAGGACAGAAATTATGCTTGTGTACTACAATGAGAACGACCCCTTTTCCGCTCAATGGCTGCGGGAACTAATCAAGGAAGGAGCAATACCCGATGGAGAAGTTGACGAACGAGACATCCGAGACGTGGAGGCATCCGACCTTGCCAGGTTTATCCAATGCCACTTTTTCGCCGGCATCGGCACATGGGCCTACGCATTGCAACAAGCAGGATGGGACGAATCCGAGCCAGTATGGACCGGAAGCTGTCCTTGCCAGCCGTTCAGCGCAGCCGGGCAGAGAAAAGGGTTCGAGGATGAGCGCCACCTTTGGCCCGTGTTTTTCGAGCTCATCCGCCAGTGCAAACCTGACGTTGTGTTTGGCGAACAGGTTGCAAGCAAAGACGGCCTTGAGTGGTTCGATCTTGTATCGGCTAACCTGGAAAAAGAGGCATACTCCGTCGGGGCGGTTGATACCTGCGCTGCGGGCTACGGCGCGCCGCACATCCGACAGCGAATGTATTGGGTGGCGGACGCCGACAGCAAGCGATGGCAAAGGCGGTCCCAAGGACTACATAGCCAAGGGGAACATCAGGTACAAACTGAGCGACATAATCCTGCGGGCCGGCTGGGTAACTCCTTGTGCGAGAGACTGGAAAGACACTCCGCCGCCGGAAAAGCCGAGAGAGAGAGAGAGTAGACACGACCGCCAGACAGGTCTTTATTGTGACCCAGGTGCGGCGCAAACCTTCTGGACAGGTCCTGATTGGTTGTTCTGTAGAGATCAAAAGTGGAGGCCGATTGAATCCGAGCTTTTCCCGCTGGCTTATGGGACTGCCTCCCGTGTGGGACTACTGCGGGGATATGGCAACGCAATTGTTGCTCCGCAAGCGCAAGCCTTCATTGAAGCATTTTTAGAGTGCAGACGATGCCGAAAGAACTTCTAATCCGCCTGACTATAGGCGCTTGCGACCTGTATTACTGGCACAACAAAAAGACGGCAGAATATCAGGTCGAGCTAGTCAACGCCTACAAACACGCAATACAGGCATTCCCTGACAGTGAGAAAAGGGAAGCGGACGATTGCTGGAATAGGCTTGCTAAACTGGCATACAAGACGCAGCGTCCGAAACTTGTAGTCCGCAGTCTCCGTGTCAAATCATCTAGCCGATACCGGTTCAGGGTCGCACTGTTCCAGTCCCTGAACATGCGGCAGGTAACAGAAAAACAAGCATTCATACTGGACTACAAAGAGGCAATGAACCAGCACGACTTCTGGGTGCGCACAAAGTGCAGAACAAGGGAGTTTTAAGATGGCGTACATCCTAAATTTTTCAGGCGGCAAGGACAGCACCGCTTTATTGCTCATGATTTTAGAAAAGGGCTTGCCGTTGGACTACATAATCAATGTGGACACTACAAAAGAGTTTCCGCAAATGTATGAGCATATAGAGAAGGTGAGAAAGTATATAGGGATGGAGATACATACTGCCCGCTTCGATTTTGACTGGTTTCAAGGATAAGCCGAAAAAGGACGGCACAAAGGGATATGGCTGGGCTAGTCCGTTTACAAGATGGTGCACAAAACTCAAGCAAACCTGCGTCAGGGACTTAATCAAGGAGCTTGTCCCCAAAGGGGAGCCAGTAGTCCAGTATGTAGGTTTCGCTGCGGACGAGGCGCACAGGGCAGAGCGCAAGACTAACAAGGCGCAGAACTTCCAGTATCCCCTGATTGAGTGGGGAATCACCGAGGCGCAGGCCCTGCAATACTGCTACTCCAAAGGGTTCGATTGGGGGGGGGGGGCTTTATGAGCATTTTTCCAGGGTATCTTGTTTTTGCTGTCCGCTGAAAGGATTGAAAGAGGTGAAGCAGATTTACAGATACTACCCAGAACAGTGGGCAGAGATGAAAAGGATGGACAACGGCGCAAGGAATAAGTTCCGCATGGATTACAGCCTTGCCCAGCTTGAAGAACGTTTCCAACGAGAGATTGAACTAGAAAGCAGACTGCCGAAACTAATAGGAGATTGAGATGGCTTTATCCCGACTACAGCAGTACAAACAGGCCATCATGACACGGAAATGTATAGACACTTTCATGGTGGTCGGCCTTGCTCATTTTGCTGAATACAGCATGGAAGGGGACGAGGAATTCATTGAGCGTGCGGGCCGTCTGAAATACTCCTTGCAACAGTATATAGAGCTGGAAAACAGGACACGGCCCCTTATTGAGCGCCAGTCAAAAAAGATGGCCCAGAATGCAGAGGGCTCCCTGCCGGAAGGGAAGAAGAAACTGACTGCCGAGGATTGCAAGGTGGCGTTCCTGCGTTTCCTGTTCCTTGCCGACCTGATGGCAATGGAGGGCTTGTACGGCTGTCCCCTGTTTATCTCCGGTGGTGACTGGAAATACTGTCAGGAATGGATAAGAGGCGCCGTGAAATTGTTTGAAAGCAAGGCAGGAGAAGAACCGCTCCCAGAAGAAGTCTGGGCGGATGAGGCGTTTGGGAAGTTGTGCAAGGCCCTGCGGAGGTAGCCATGCCAACAATCTCCAACATAGCCGGAGCCTGCCAGCACTACCGGCTGCCGTATCCAATGACACGGGAAGCACTCAGTCGCCTGTTTACGGCAGTCCTGCTAGCGCATCCAGAGGCACGGGAAGTCTGTTTGGCGGCATCCCCGACATGCTCATCCTGCGTACATTTCTCCGGCCAGTGTAAATTCACAACCGGACGGCACCGGTGGAAGCCGGAAGTTCCGCCGACCGAAAACACTCCGTGCAGGGACTGCCCGCAGTGGGAAGCAAAAGAGACAGTCTATCTGTTGAATATCTCCAACAAGGACACAACATTTGATATCGAGGCCAGCTATGGAAACAGACATCAGGACGCAGCTCCGGAGCATCCACGCCCAGAGGCGTGAACACATGGACGCCATAGCCAGACTGGACGAAATGGAAGCCAGAATCATCGGTAGTCCTGATAGACTCCGCAAGACTAATACACTATCAAGAGAGGATACCAAGGCGCTTTTCTCTCAAATCAAGAGGAGAGCCTTATGAGTGTATCCCAGCGCAAGGGTCGCCGCTCCGCCTGGCTAGTCAAGTACAAGGACAAGTCCGGCCAGTGGCGCCAGAAACAATTCCGTACAGAGGAGGAAGCACGTGAGTTTGACGCACAGGCTACGTTAGACAGGGAGCGCAATGAACCCCTGACAGTGGCAGAGGCCGTGATTACGTACCTGTCCAACCACACCTTGAGCGAAAGCACTATAGATATATATCAATGGATTATATCCGGCCGTGACCGCAAGAAGGACGGCGTCCACACAACAGGCCCTGCCGAACATCTGGCAAACCGTTATGTGGATACCCTGACAAGGACGGACCTTGAATCCGTCCGGCAGAACATGATGGCCCGCAAGGTCCAGCCCGTCACTATCAACATGCACACAACCAGACTACAGGCAGCGTTCAATTGGTGCGCCTCGGAGGATTTAATCACCAAAAATCCGTGGGCTAACTATCGTGACCTTCCCAAGGGGCAGACAGTCCACAGGGAAGGCACTCTGGAAGACCTGATGCGTATCTATGAGCAATGCCCAGAATGGTTACAGTGGGCGGTCCAGACTGCAATGGCCCTTTGTTTGCGGCCAGGTATCAGGGAGCTTTTCAGCTTGGAATGGAGCGCTTTTGACTGGACACGAGAAACGGCCACCGTTTACATGCCCAAAGTCAAGACATCCAAAACAGTAGCCGTCCCTGCCAGTTATTTAAGGATTGCAAGGGAACGATACCAGAAGGACGCCGCCCTCGGCAAGATGGTTGTCTGCCGCAATGGACACGACCTGCCAATCCGGTCGCCGGGGCAGTACCGCTTCCCGTGGCTCGACGCTTGCAAGAGAGCCGGAGTGCATATGCCTATGTATGCCATCCGGCATATAGCAGCCAGCACCATGCTAGCCAATGGCGCCGACCTTGCCGCAGTCGCCAGCCAGCTGGGGCACAAAAGCATTGCCACTACTGGCATGTTTTACGCCCATGCACTGGACAGCGGAAAGCGGACAGCCGCGAGGATGCTGCCGAACCTAGGGACTTTGAAAGTAGACCTTGAGTAGACTTTGAAGGGTCCTTTGAGCGCCACCAATCCTGCCACCAAATTTGGTGACAATTGGTGACAGAAACTAGAGGCAAAACCGCCATAATGGCGGATATCGGGCGAAAAAACGCTTTCTCCGCCATACAGCGTGGCACTGGAAAGGTCAGGACTGCCAAGAAGGGTAACCCTATTATTAACGGCATTGTTCTGCCAGCTTATGGCACCTGCAATAAACGCCTCGCCAGACGATGCCTCGCCGTATTCATCTTTATAAATACGTCCGCCAGAAAATATTACACTGTTTCCGGATGCAGTTCCTGGTCCATCAGCCACGCCGCCGGCAACAATCCAGGCGGTACTGTCCCGCACATAAACAGTGTTGCCTGATGATGATCCTGATTCATACGCAACACCGCCATACACGTCCTCAGTTATGCTGTTGTATATTGCGACAGTGTTATTATCGCTTCGTCCGTCGCCGCGAACAAAACCGCCATAGACTCTGCCGCACGTGCTGTCCGTAACTGTCACCGTATTTGAGA
>CAVLCT010000006.1:0-48582 GCA_963661665.1 Bulleidia sp.
CAGTCCGTCAAGCCTTTTTTTATCTTTTTTCAAATTTCTTTGAAAAACCTTCAAAAACGGCCTGGCAATCACGAACCAGCTGCGCTTCCGTTTAAGCGGCTTCGTGAGCCCCTTTCGCTTGGCGCAAGTGGAGCTTCTACGCTCCCGTAACCTCACTGTCAACAAATTTTTCCTTTTTCTTCAAAAAAACTTTTGCGGATCAATGGGAGACACAACCTAACCTACCTGTATTTATGTATAAATCCGTCTTTTGTGTTTTGCGCCGAAATATGACTTTTGCGCCGGATTCACGGATGCCTGGCAGCAAAGCTCTCATCTGTTTTCTGTTTTTTTGCTCATTTGAGCAAAACTATTGACACAGACAGACGTCTTTTATTATGCTCATTTGAGCAAAACAAAGCATTCCCTTCCGGAGCATATATGTCCCGCCCTACCCAGTGCCGCAACATAGCCGTTTATCCTAACGCAACCAGCTTCAGGCCTTGCGATATCCCCTACGATGCCGCAACCGAGCTCAGCATGCCGTTAGATGAGCTGGAAGCCCTGCGCCTGGCTGACATGGAAGAAATGACTGCCATTGAAGCAGCCCGCCATATGAATGTCTCTAGACATACTTTTGGACGCATTCTCTCCCATGCCAGAAAAACCGTGGCAACCGCGCTTTGCTCAGGCTATGCTCTGAAAATAGAAGGCGGGCACTACAGCCTGGCCAACCTTATTCCTGCCCCGGCCGGTTTCAGCGGCCGGATTGCCGTCTGTGCCACAGGCCCTGCCGGTAATGCCGCTGTCAGCGAACGCTTTGGCCGTGCAGGCGGCTTTGTCATCGTAGATGTTCCTTCCATGGAATTCAGCTACCTGGACACAGGGCGCCTGCAGGACGGCGAACAGGAAGCCGGCCTTGCAACCGTGCGTCTGCTTGGTGACGCCAATGTCACTGTCGTGCTTGGCAAAATTATGGGTCCGAAAGTCTTTGCAGCCCTGCAGGCCAAAGGCATACGAATTTGCCTGAACTGCGAGGGCACAGTTCTTAAGGCCGTTGAACTTTTCTGCACAGGAAACCTTCCCGATGCCGTCAGGGCAAACTGGGAACCTGATGCAGACATGTGACAAGCACATATTTCCAGTATCGCTCTTTTCTCTCTTCATATCTCATTTTTACGAGGAGTTTCCTATGAATACCCGTATTGCTGTTCCCTCCTGCCTCCCCGGCGGCCTTGATTCTGCCATCGGCATGCACTTTGGCAAATGCGACATCTTCACCGTCATCGACATCGCGGACGGTGCCGTGTCTTCCGTAACCACCATCCCGTCCGTCCCGCATGAACACGGCGGCTGCCTTGCTCCTGTCCAGATTATGGCTGATAACAAGGTACAGGCCATGCTGTGCGGCGGCATGGGCATGCGTCCCCTTCAGGGCTTTGCCTCAGCCGGCATAGAAGTCTACGCAACCGGCCTTAACAAAACTGTCGGTCAGGCAGTCGATGCCTTTATCGCCGGAAAGCTGGCCAAATTCTCTCCCGAGCATTCCTGCAGCTGCCATCACCACCACGACTAAGGAACGAAGTCCTGTCCGGAATTCTTTCCGGGCATGTGCATAATAAAAGAGATGGAGGGCTTTTTACGGCTCTCCATCTCTTTTTCATTATTTTGTACGCCAGATTCCGGGCGCTTTTTTGCTTTGCTTTATGCTATTTTGCGTAGCCCACGGCCCTGCGTTCGCGGATAACAGTTACCCTGATCTGGCCGGGGTACGTCAGTTCCCGTTCAATCTTCTCGGATATCTGCTTGCAGAGGACATAGGTCATGTCGTCGTCTACAGTCTCCACGTTGACCATGACCCTGACTTCCCTGCCCGCCTGGATGGCATAGGCCTTTGAGACGCCGTCAAAGCTTGTGGCAATGGACTCCAGGGTTTCCAGACGCTTGACGTAGTTTTCAAGCAGCTCCTTGCGGGCGCCTGGCCTGGCACCGGAAATGGAGTCTGCCGCCTGCACCAGCACAGCCAGGGCCGAGCTGGGCCTGACATCCTCATGGTGCGCTGCAATGGCATGCACGATTTCCTTGCTTTCGCTGTACTTCTTGGCGGCATCGGCACCAATAAGGGCATGGGGCCCTTCTATTTCATGGTCAAGCGCCTTGCCTATGTCATGCAGAAGGCCGGCACGCTTGGCCTTCTTTTCATCCAGCCCGAGCTCTGCTGCCATAAGGCCGCACAAGGCAGACACTTCCAGGGAATGCTGCAGGACATTCTGGGTAAAGCTTGTGCGGTAACGCAGCTGACCCAGAAGATGCACAAGCTCAGGATGAATGCCGTGGACTCCGGCATCAAACGTTGCCTGCTCGCCTATCTCGCGCACGCGCACATCCATTTCCTGCGTGCATTTCTGGACCATTTCCTCAATGCGGGCCGGATGGATGCGTCCGTCCTGAATCAGGCGTTCCAGCGCCATCTTGGCTATTTCTCGCCTGAGCGGGCTGTAGCCCGACAAGATAACTGTCTCAGGCGTATCGTCAATAATAAGGTCAACGCCTGTAGCCGCCTCTATGGAACGGATATTGCGCCCCTCGCGGCCTATGATGCGGCCCTTGATATCTTCTGAGGGCAGGCTCACCGTCGTCACGGTCTGCTCGCCCACATAATCACCTGCATAGCGCTGAATGGCCATGCAGAGAATTTCCTTTGCCTTACGGTCAGCCTGCTCCTTGGCATCGCTTTCTATCTGGCGCGCCATGCGGGCTGCCTCGTGCAGGCTCTTCTGGCGTATATCCTGCATTATGCGGGCTTTGGCCTGTTCCGGTGTCAGCCCGGCTATTTCAATCAGCTTGGCTTCCTGCTCGTCTATGCGTGTCTGTACAAAGAGCTCATCCTCTTCGAGCTTGCGCTCCCTGCGCGTGAGCTCCTTGTCCTGGGCCAGCAGATCCTGTTCCTTGGCAGTGGCTTTTTCCTGCCGTTCGTCCAGACGGGTGCTCTGTTCCTCAAGCTTGCGTTCGCGGTTCTTTATCTCGCGCTCGCGGTCACGGAATTCATTCTCCTGCTCCCTTTTCTGGTTAAGCAGGTCATCCCGTCCCTGAAGGATCAGTTCCTTCTTCTGAACCTGGGCCTCCTTGCGGGCCTCCATCACAATGCGCCTGGCCAAAGTCTCGGCATCGCCAAGCCGCTTGCGCATTATGTATTTGCTTATAATCCAGCCTGCTATGCACCCTACAAGCAGTGCACAGCCTAAGTAGACCATCTCCATGGGTCAGCTTCCTTTATGTAAACGGGACCAAACCATCCCGATAAAAGAATAAAAGGACCCTTATGTGCCTGCCCTTTCAAGCACAAAAAAGCCCGCAAATGGCGGGTCATAAGGAGATTCTGCCAGCCGTCCCGCAGGACAGGACAGATGAAATGCAGTCAAAATCCACAAAACAAAGAAAAAAAGTTCCCCCAAAAGGCCGTGTTTCTTTCAATGTAGAACCCGGTTACCCAGGGTGGGCTCCGATGTATTCCCGTCAGGACTCCCAATCCAGGTCGGGCATGCACAAAGGGAATAGCAACCGGCTCCCTAATTGCAAGATTGTTCGGTCAGCACTGATATAGAAATCACCTGCTTTCCAGGGGAACTGCTATATATTTTTCGATTGTTCCATATATGTCAGCAACCTTTGGAGGCGTTCACCCGTCTCCTCCTGCTGCTTTTGGAGCTGAATCAATTCATCTGCCAGTCCCAGGGCCATGAATGTCAGCATAAATTCCTTACTCTGCCGTCCATTATTCCTGTGTACCTGGTCAGCAAACCGGTCCTCTACCATGCGTATGGCTTCGCGAAAACGCCATGCACTGGCCCCCTCTTTAAGGGTAAGGGGGATACCAAGGACGGTCAGGTTAATAACATCCGAACTCATGAGAACTTCTCCACGCCGGCATGGCCCGTAATTTTGCCAATTAAGGCATCTATACGGGCGACTGCCTCTTCCCTGGCCGTCTTTTCGGCTTCCAGGGCCTGGCGCATTGTCTGGTTCTCAGCCAATAACGCAGCACTCTCGCTTTCGGCTCTTTCGAGACTAGTCTTTAGTTCACGGTTAGAATCTGCAAGATTGTGTATCCTGAGCTCAAGACTGGCAAGAGTTTCCGTAATTTCCTTATATCCCAAGGAGCCCTCCTTTGCAACAAAGAGCAGCCTGTTTTACAGGGGCAGTTCAGGTTCAGCACCCTGTATATCATTGTATTTCCAGCGCTATTTTTCTTTCAGTCCAGGCATGCAGCAGCTTCCTGCCCAAAAAAAGGAGCATCCGAAGACAGTCTCTTCAGACACTCCCATTCTGTACATGCACATTTCAGCTGATGCAAGGCTCTTCCTTCAGAAAAGCTGCATCCAGTAGCACGGCTTATGCCCTGATATCGCGCCTTCTGCCCAGGTTTTTCTGGCGGGCACGGCCTATGGCCAGCTCGCCGTCAGGCACATCGTGGGTGATAACTGAACCGGCGCCGACAAGGCTTCCGGATCCTATTGCTGCAGGCGCAACTATGGCCGTATTGGAGCCTATGAAGGCATCCTCTCCTATCACTGTCCTGAACTTGTTTTTGCCGTCATAGTTGCAGGTAATTGTCCCTGCCCCGATATTGGTCCTGGCCCCTATTTCTGAATCGCCAAGATAGCTCAGGTGATTGGCCTTGGCGCCCTCGCCAAGCTTTGTCTTCTTCAGCTCGACAAAGTTGCCCACATGGGCATTTTTTCCAAGCTCCGCACCCGGGCGCAGCCTTGCATAGGGCCCCACCAGGGCGCCGCCATGCACCACGGCCTGTTCAAGATGGGAGAAGGAACGTATCTCGGCTCCGGATTCCACCACGCTGTCACGGATGACGCAGTTTGCACATACCCTGGCATCGGCACAAATGCGGCTTTTGCCCGTGACTGTGCAGGGACCGCAGAGTTCTGCGCCAGGCTCAATCTCTGCCATGGGGCTGACATAGACGCTTCCCCTTGCATGCAGGATAACGCCGGACTTAAGCAGCCGGGCATTGATCAGTTCCTGCATCTTCTCCTCTGCCTGAGCCAGCTCAAGGGGGGAGTTTACGCCAAGCAGCGTCGGCGTATTGCCGCAGACTATGCCCTGCACGTTGGCGCCTTCCTCAAGGGCCAGCCCGACGAGGTCAGTTATGTAATACTCGCCACTTTTGTTGCTGTTTGAGACGCGGGGCAGAAGCGCTTCTGCCAGTGCCAGTGAAAAGACATAGACGCCTGCATTGACTTCGCCGGAGCAGGGGCCCCATTGTGCCAGATCATAGTCCTTGGCCTCTATAATCCCCACCAGCTTGCCTTCCTGGCGCACCACGCGGCCATAGGAAGCAGGATCGGCCAGGGAGATGGAAGCGAAGGCCAGGTCGGCCTGGGCGGACTGCTCAAGGAACTGGCCGACAATTTCAGCTGTGACCAGGGGCGCATCGCCGTTAATGACCAGGAGGCGCTCAACGCCGGCTTCCTTCAGGGCGGGCAGGGCGCAGGACAGGGCATGGCCTGTTCCCAGCTGCTGGTCCTGCATAATAAAGCGGGCCCCGGAAACAGTCTTGCGCACCTCGTCGGCTCCGTGTCCGACGACAAGCCAGATGTTTTCGCCAAAATGAGGGGCCAGGGCGTTCATGACATGCACAACCATCGGTTCCCCGAGCACTGTCTGAAGCACCTTGGGCCTCTCGGAATGCATACGTGTTCCTTTTCCGGCAGCCAGCACCAATGCGGCAGTTTTCATCCTTTTCTCCATATTATATCCGGTATTTTTACCTTGTATTTGAAATTGCTGTCCCAGGCAGCGTGCTGCCGGCCGGGACATCTTGTTTGCCGTTAAAAAAAATAGCAATCATGCAGGCACTTGGCAAGGACAGGGCAGGCAAAAAGCTGCAGGCGCTGCTTCATTACCAGTTCTTCAAAGCAAAAAAGGGTACCTCAGCTTCTTACGGCCGGGGTACCCTTCCTTTTTTTCAATCAGGTTACAGGACTGTTCCTGTACCCTGTCTTTTACTCTTATTCGGCATCAGGCTGGTCACTGCCAGCTTCCTGCACATCAAACACAAGGCTTGCGTCCTTAACGTCGATGCGGACTTCCCTGCCGTCCGGAATCCTGCCGGCAATTATCTCTCTTGCCAGAGGCGTTTCGATATAATGCTGCACATAGCGCTTGAGCGGACGGGCACCGTAGATGGGATCATAGGCCTCTTCAGCCACATGCTCCCTGGCGGCGTCAGAGAGGACAAGGCTTATCTGCCTGTCAGCAAGGCGGCGGCGCAGCAGGTTGAGCTGCAGATCGACGATGCGGGAGACCTCGTCCCTGCGCAGGGGCGTAAAGATAACTGTTTCGTCGATACGGTTGAGGAATTCAGGCCTGAAGTGCTTCTTGAGCTCTTCAAGGACATCCTTTCTGGCATCGGAATCCAGGTTGCCCTTCTCGTCAATGCCCTGCAGCAGGCGTGGCGATCCGATATTGGACGTCATGATGATGATGGTGTTGCGGAAATCGACCGTATGTCCCTGGCTGTCAGTCAGGCGGCCGTCGTCAAGCACCTGCAAAAGCACGTTGAAGACATCGGGATGCGCCTTCTCGATTTCATCGAAGAGCACCACGGAATAAGGCCTGCGGCGGACAGCCTCGGTAAGCTGGCCGCCCTCTTCAAAGCCCACATATCCTGGAGGCGAACCGATGAGGCGGGACACGGAGAATTTTTCCATGTACTCGCTCATATCAAGGCGCACCATGTTGTCCTCTGTATCAAAGAGGGCTTCTGCCAGCGTCTTGCAGAGTTCGGTCTTGCCTACGCCTGTGGGACCTAGGAAGAGGAAGGAGCCAGTGGGCCTTGACGGATCCGCAAGGCCTGCCCTGGCACGGAGGATGGCTTCGGCCACGGCCTTGACTGCCTCGTCCTGTCCAACCACACGCTCATGGAGCCTGTCGCCCAGTTTCAGCAGCTTGTCGCGCTCGGACTGCAAAAGCCTTGTCACAGGAATGCCTGTCCACTTGGCGACAATCTCGGCCACGTCATCGGGACCGACTTCCTCGCGCAAAAGGCGCCCTTCCCTGTCCTTGCCTGCATTGGAGCATTCTTCAAGCTCCTTTTTCAGCTGGGGCAGCTTTGCATAGCTGAGCTCTGAGGCTCGGCTGTAGTCGCCATTGCGCTTGGCTTCCTCTATCTGGCCGTTGACCTTTTCAATCTCGGCCTTGAGGCTTCTGACATGCTCAATCTCGCCTTTCTCGTGTTCCCACTGCTGGCGCATGGCACCCTGTTCGTCCCTGAGATTGGCCAGTTCCTTTTCCAGCCTGCCCAGACGCTCGCGGGATGCCTCGTCGCTTTCCTTGCGCAGCGCCTCGCGCTCAATTTCCAGCTGCATGACCTTGCGGTTGACCTCGTCCAGCTCTGTGGGCAGGGAGTCGATTTCCGTGCGGATCATGGAACCGGCTTCATCGATAATGTCAATTGCCTTGTCCGGCAGCTGGCGGTCGGCGATGTAGCGGTTTGAAAGGGTAACTGCCTCCACAATGGCCGAGTCGCTGATGCGCACGCCATGATGCACTTCAAAGCGCTCCTTCAGGCCGCGCAGAATGGATATGGCGTCTTCCACCGAAGGCTCTTCCACCAGCACAGGCTGGAAGCGGCGTTCCAGGGCCGGATCCTTCTCCACATAGCGGCGGTATTCGTCAAGGGTGGTGGCACCTATGCAGTGCAGTTCGCCCCTGGCCAGCATGGGCTTGAGCAAGTTGCCCGCATCCATGGCGCCGTCGGTCTTGCCGGCTCCCACAATGGTGTGCAGCTCGTCAATAAAGAGGATGATGGTGCCTTCGCTCTTCTCCACTTCCTTGAGCACTGCCTTCAGGCGTTCCTCGAATTCGCCGCGGTACTTGGCTCCGGCGATGAGGGCGCCCATGTCCAGGGCAAAGAGCTTATGGCCCTTCAGGTTTTCGGGAACGTCTCCCTTGACTATCCTGAAGGCAAGTCCTTCCACGATGGCTGTCTTGCCGACGCCTGCCTCGCCGATAAGTACGGGGTTGTTCTTGGTACGGCGGGAAAGGATACGGATAACACGGCGTATTTCCTCATCCCTGCCGATTACGGGATCGAGCTTGCCGTCCCTGACATCCTTCAGAAGATCGCGTGCATACTTTGACAGCGCTTCCACAGTCTCCTCAGGTGTGGGGCTGGTAATCCTCTGCCCGTTACGCAGCTCTTCCATGGCTTTCTGGAAGGAAGCATGGCTTATGCGGTAGTCGGAAAAGACCTTGCCAAGCTGGCTGTCCTGCGGCGTATCAGTCAGACCCAGGAAGAGATGGTCAACACTGACATATTCGTCGTGCATGCGCCCTGCTTCCTGCTGGGCAGCTGCCAGGGCCCTTGCCAGATCCTGGGATATCAGAATCTTGTCAGGTTGCATGCCAAGACCAGAGACAGAGGGACGCTTGCGCACGGCCTCTTCCACTGCCACTTCAAAGGCCTTGAGGGGTACGCCCATTTTCTCCAGGATGCCCGGCACTATGCCGTGATCCTGACGTATCAGTGACAGGGCCAGATGGGCGCTGTCGGTTTCCTGATGCCCCATGCCGTTGGCCAGGCTCTGGGCATCGCCCAGTGCCTCGCGGGCCTTGTCTGTAAATTTTTCTATATTCATAAAAAGCTCCTGCGGCATCATTCCATGCCGCAAACCGTTATCTGTTAGCTGTTGTCAGTATCTGATGAATCAGATGAATTTGATCAGGATAATTTTTGTTTTAGCTGGCAATACGCCATATGGAAAAACAGCCTATGGCTGTTTTTGTTTTGTTTGCGCATTCTGTTTCTGCCTTTACAAGCAGGCTGAAATACGTTGTGCATGTCGTGGAGATATAATAGTTACTGCCATCTTATACGCTCCTTTCCTTCTCTTTTCCATTACACAAGAGATAAGCATGGCTTTTGTTTTGTCCAGAGGAACAATGCAGTCTGTAAAAAATATTTTTCTGCCAGGCGGGCAGGTCCTGCGAACCGCCCCTGCGAACCGCCCCAGAGCTGCCGGCCATATGCAGGAAAGCGCCTGACGCTTGTGCATCAGACGCTTTCCTTATAATCGGGCTGTAGCAACTATTATCTGGCCTTGAAGGAGCTGATCTCAGCCAGCTTGCGCCAAAGAGCCAGTTCTTCTTCAGTGCTTTTGGCAGGCACCTTGACGACAACGCGCGCCAGGATGTCGCCGCGCTGGCCGTCAGGACCAAGCCCCCTGCCGCGCAGGCGGAACTTCTTGCCGGAGCTGGAACCGGCAGGCAGGTTAATCTCCACCTCGCCGTCCAGGGTCTGCACCTTGACATGACCGCCAAGGACAGCCTCCCAGGGAGCCACAAAGACGTCACAGCACAAGTTTTTGTCCTGCACCGTAAAAACCGGATGGGGCAGGTAATGCACTACCACATAGAGATCGCCGTTCCCTGCCGGCCCTGGCATGCCCTGGCCCTGCAGGCGCATTCTGGCGCCGTCCTTAATGCCCTTTGGCACATTGACTTCCAGGGTCTTGACGCCGCCTGTGCTGCTTCTGATCTGTATGGGCCTTTTGCCACCCTGCTGCAGATCTTCAAGCGTCAGGGAAATCTCGGTCTCAAGATCGCGTCCTTTCTGCATACGGCGGCTCTGCCTGCCGAACATGGACTCGTCAAAACCGCCTCCAAAGCCGCCGGCACCGCCGAACAGCGTCTGGAAGAAGTCGGAGTAGCTGCCGCCCTGGCCTCCCGAGAAGTCAAAGTGGACGTTGCCCCTGTTAAAGCTGCCAAAGGGATTGCCGCGGCCGCCAAAAATATCGTTAAAGTCAGCGTTGCTGAACTGCTGTCCCTGCTTCCAGTTCGATCCCAGCTGATCGTACATCTGGCGCTTCTTGGGATCCTTCAGCACGTCATAGGCTTCGTTGATTTCCTTGAATTTTTCTTCAGCATTTTTGTCACCCGGATTGAAATCAGGGTGGTATTTTCTTGCAAGTTTCTTAAAGGCCCTGGCTATGGTGTCCTTGTCAGCGGTCCTGTCCACGCCAAGCACTTTGTAATAATCCTGATAGGATGCCATGATAACTCATTCCTCCATAACACGCCGGACAGCGTGTCCTGGCCCATGCCCGGCATTTGCCGGCATAAGAGATATTCTTCTGTTCAGTTAGAATACATAAGCACAAAGCCTTTTCAGTCAATGCTTCAAGCCACTGATGCCTCAGCTGTCCAAAAGGCAGGGGCATCAGGAGCAAAGAAAAAGGCGCCCCTTTTTACGGAGGCGCCCTGAATTTCTGTTCTATCCAAAAAAGACAGCTTACACCATGCCGTGCTCACCAGGCTTTTCGTACTCTTCCTTCTTGGAGGCCTTGATATAGAATTCAGTGTCGCCAAGAGCAAGCAGCAGGGGGCAGGAAATAAACATGGTGGCGAATGTTCCCACAAGGACGCCGACGCTCATGGTCAGCGCAAAGGAGAAGATAACGCTGCCGCCAAGGATCAGCAGGGCCAGGGAAGACATCAGGGTCGTGCCGGCAGTAAGCACGGTACGGGCCAGTGTCTGGTTAATGCTCATGTTGATCAGCGTGCCGATGGGCTTGTCCGTGTGCAGGTGCAGGTTCTCGCGCAGACGGTCAAAGGTAATAATCGTATCGTTCAGCGCATAGCCGATAATGGTCAGCACGGCTGCAAGCACATTCAGGTCAAGGTCTATCTGCATAAAGGAGAGAACGCCTACTGCTACCCAGACCGTGACGATAAGGCTGACCACGGCAGCCAGGGCAAAGTTAAGCCTCAGGAAGAAGCAGACGCCCAGAGTGACGGCCATGGCCACGCAGACAAGAATGCCTGTCGAGACGCCTGTCAGGCCCACAAGATAGGTGGCGCCCCAGAGGCAGGCGGCCATAATGGCTGCGGCCATCCAGCGCTGTTCAAAACGGCCTGAGATATAGACGGCGATCGTCAGGATTGCGTAGAAAATGGCGCTCAGGCCTTTTTCAGTCAGATCCTTGCCGACCTTGGGGCCGACGACCTCAAGGCGTTCCATGCTGGCCGGATTGTCAGGGAAGGCCTTGACAAGGGACTGCTCAATTTTGGTGCGCAGGGTCGTGGAAGAGTCATCGGAATTGAAGCGCAAGAGGTAGTCCCTGCCCTCCTCTCCGAAAAGCTGCACGGAAAGGCCTGGCAGCTCGGGCACATCCAGCCCCTTCTTCAGTGCCTCGTCACCAATATGGTGTGCAAAACGGACCTGGGCATTCACGCCGCCGGCAAAGTCAATGCCCAGCTTCAGCCCGTGGCCAAAGAAGCAGGAAACCAGCGACAGGACAATAAGAATGCCGAAGACAGTATAGCCAAGCTTGCGGTTGCCGATGAAGTTAAGATTGATATCTGGCTTGATAAAATGAAACGACATTGGTGCCTCCGCCGCTAGATGCTCAGGCCCTTGGGTCCGCAGGTGCGGGCCAGGCGCTCAAAAATGACACGGGACACAAAGACGGCCGTAAACATGGAGGCTATGATGCCCAGGGTCAGGGTGACAGCGAAGCCGCGCACAGGGCCGGTACCAAACTGATAGAGGATAACAGCCGTGATAATGGTCGTCAGGTTTGAGTCAATAATGGCTACGGAAGCAGCATCAAAGCCGCTTTTGACTGCTGCCAGCGGCGTGAAGCCCATGCGTATTTCCTCGCGTATGCGCTCGTAGATAAGCACGTTTGCGTCCACGGCCATGCCGACGGTCAGCACTATGCCGGCTATGCCTGGCAGGGTAAGCGTTGCCCCGAAGGCGGACATGCCGGCCATGAGGATGAGCAGCGTAAAGCAGAGCATGCCGTCAGCAATAAAGCCGCTTCTGCCGTAGTAGACAGACATGAAGACCATGACCAGCGCTGCACCAAGAAGGCCTGCCGTCAGGCCGCTGTTGATGGATTCCTGTCCCAAGGAAGGACCAACCGTGCGTTCTTCCAGGACCGTTACAGGAGCAGGCAGGGAGCCTGCACGCAGCACGATGGCCAGATCCTGCGCCTCGGCAGTGGTGAAGCTTCCCGAAATGGAAGCCCTGCCGCCGCCTATGCGCTCGCGGATATTGGGGGCGGAATAGACCTTGCCGTCCAGGACAATGGCCATGGCGCGACCGACGTTTTCGGAGGTGACGCGCTCAAAAATTTCTGCGCCACGGCTGTTGAAGGTCAGGGAAACCGTGGACTGGTTGAACTGGTCAAAGGTAGGCCTGGCGTCGGCCACGTCCTCGCCAGTCAGCATGGCGTCGCGCTCGACAGCGATGAGGCGGGTAGCCTTTTCATCGGCACTGCCCTTTTCAAGCATGGGCAGGGCAATGACGCCGGCAGGCAGCACGGGCTTGTTGGGATCGACATCCTCGCGCACCAGGTGGAATTCCAGGTGGGCGGTCTGCCCCAGAAGCTGCACAGCACGGCGGGGATCAGACAGTCCTGGCAGCTGCACCTGGATGCGGTTACCGGCCTGCTTGCGGATATCGGGCTCTGCTACACCGAACTGGTCAATACGGTTGCGGATGGTGCGCAGGGCCTGATCCATGGCCATGTCCTCAATGCGCTTGATCTCCTGATCCGAAAAATGCCCGACATAGCGAAGCTGGCCGGCTTCTCCGTGCTGGGGCTCGTCCAGCACAAGCTGCGGAAAACGCTTGGAAACCAGTTCCTTCAGGGCAGCCTCGTCAGAGGCGCGGGGCACCAGGAATTCCAGGGCCGTCCCGCCAACAACGCGCGGACGAAGTACGGTAATATTTTTGTCCTTGGCCTCGCGCCGCAGGTCCTGGCCGGTAATGGCCAGGGAATTGCTCACAGCCTTGTCAACTTCCACGCCCAGCGTAAGGTGAATGCCGCCCTTGAGGTCCAGGCCAAGGCTGATCTTGCTGTCAGGAAGGACAGAAGACAGGGCGGGACCAACCACGGGGACATTGGGAAGCGCATAGGCAAGCGCCAGCAGGAGGACCAGCAGGATGACGAGGACACGCCACTTTTGAAACATGTTCACTCCAAAAAATACAACAGAGGCCGCCGGCACCTGTTCAGTCCCGTGACCACATTCAAAAAAGCGCTTTCTGTCCTTTACGAAAAAAACAGAAAGCGCAGTACTGCTAAAGAACTTAGGCTACTTCTTTTCGGGCTCGACAGCCTTGCCGTCCTTGTCCACCACGCCGCCGATGGCAGCACGGCTCAGACGAAGCTTGGCATCGCCGCATTCCAGGGAAACAGTCTCGTCATCCAGTTCCAGGATACGGCCCAGAAGGCCGGCAGACGTCATGACGTAATCTCCCTTCTTCAGGGCGCTCAGCATGGCCTTGTGGGCCTTGGCCCTCTTCTGCTGGGGACGGATAAGCAGGAAGTAGAAAATAATAAACATCAGGATGAGGGGCAGGAACTGCATCAGCATTTCCGTACCGCTCGGAGCAGGAGCACCTGCGGCTCCCTGGGGACCGGCCATAGCAAAAGCTTCAGTAATAAAGGACAAGGGACACCTCCAAAAGAGTGAATAAAGACCATGCTTCACAAGAAGCACGAGGTATATCATTAATAGGTAACTTGCTATAGTAAGCACTCAGTGCCATTCTTGCAAGTAGCGAATAAGCCTTCATAAAGAGACGTTGTGCGCATGGCCGGCCCTTCCGGCAAAAAAATACCTGCCCGGCATTGCCTGAACATTCTGCCCCATACTCTGGATGCCTGTATAAAACACACATAAAAACAATGAGTTACGCTGTAAAGATAATTTTTATGGAAAAAAACAGGGGCGCTTGCTATCTTGCGGAACAGACATCAGGACAGCTGTCAGGTTTAGTACCAGGCTTTCCATATGGCTGCCGCAAGGGCAGGCACAGAGTCTTATCATTATAATAAGGAAGGCATTTCATGGCTTCTTCTTCAAAAACACCGCAGAATCAGCTGCAGGATCTGCTTCTTTATCTTGCAGGCCAGGATAACAGGGTGCAGGAACTGCAGACGGCACTCACGGCTGCCCGGGCCGTAGGCCCTGAAAACGGCGGCTCAGGCGAGGCAGACAAGGCTGCCTTTATTGAGAACGTGCTGAAAAAAGCCGGCATAAGCGACATTATTCATATAGATGCAGAGGACAGCCGTGTTCCCGCAGGCTTAAGGCCCAATATCATTGCCACCATCAAGGGCAGAAGCAAAAGGTCGCTCTGGCTCTTTGCCCACATGGACGTGGTTCCGGAAGGGGATCTCTCCCTCTGGCATACGGATCCCTGGAAGGTGGAGCGCAAGGGCGACACGCTCCTTGGCCGCGGGGTAGAGGACAACCAGCAGGCGCTTGTTTCCATGCTGTTGCTGGCAGAGGGCCTTGCGCACTGCCAGATCCAGCCAGAGCTGACAGTGAGGCTGGTCTTCATGAGCGATGAGGAATGCGGCAACATGAAGGGACTGGACTATGTCCTGCAAACCCGCCGCGATCTGTTCCCTGACGATGATTTCTATATCGTGCCTGACGGCGGATCCCCCACAGGCACAACCATACTTGTAGCCGAAAAAAGCATTTACCAGCTGAAAGTCACTGTCAGCGGCATCCAGTGCCATGCCTCAACGCCTGACAAGGGCAGCAATGCGCTTGTGGCTGCCTCGGCCGCCATCCTTGCCTTAAAGCAGCTTGAGACAGCCTTCCCTGAAAAAGACGATCTTTTTGAGACGCCCACATCCACCTTTACGCCCACAAGGCACGAGCTCAATGTGGCCGGCGTCAATATCATGCCCGGGCGTGATGTCTTCTGGATTGACTGCCGTCTTCTCCCGGGCCTGGATCCCAAAGCAGTCCTTGCAAAGGTCACGGAACTGGTCCAGGCAGCCTGTGCCAACTACGGCTGCACGGCCGTGGTGGAAGAAGGGCTTTTGCAAAAGGCCTCAAAAACAGCCCCGGACGCCCCTGTTGTCAGGGCTCTGGCAGATGTCCTGGCAAAGGAAGGCAAACAGCCTGAGCTCTGGGGCATAGGCGGCGGAACAGTGGCTGCCCTCCTGCGCCATGCAGGCATACCGGCCTGCGTCTGGAGCACCATTGCCGAATGCTGCCATGAACCCAACGAGCATTCTTCCATAGCCAATACCATCAGTGATGCCCGCATTTTCGCACGCCTGGCACTGGAGACGGTTAAGTGAGCGAACTCCACGAAATCCACGAGATTTATGACTGCATCGTCGTAGGCGGGGGCCACGCAGGCTGCGAGGCAGCCGCCTGCCTTGCCACGCTGGGGCACAAGACCCTGCTCATTACAGGCAACATAGACCGCTTAGGGCACCTTTCCTGCAACCCGGCCATAGGAGGCCTTGCCAAGACCCACATGGTGCGCGAGATAGACGCCCTGGGCGGACGCATGGGGCTGTGGGCCGATGCCTCTGCCATCCAGATGCGCGTCCTCAATGCCAGCAAGGGGCCTGCAGTCCGCGCCACCCGCGGGCAGATGGACCGTGCCTCCTACATGCAGGCAGTCCGGGCCACCCTTTTTTCCCTGGAAAACCTCACCATCTGGCAGGATCAGGCAACGGCCATAACCAGCAGCGACAGCAGGGTAACAGGCGTCAGGACCAGGCAGGGGCTTTGCTTTGAAGGCAGGCATGTCCTGCTCACGACAGGCACCTTCCTGCGCGGACGCATCCACATCGGCCTTATCAACATGCCGGCAGGAAGACTTGGCGACGAGCCTGCCACCGATCTTTCAGACAGCATCATGGGCCTTGGCATACAGCTTGGCCGCTTAAAAACCGGCACAACACCCCGCCTTCTCGGCCGCAGCATCGACTTTTCAAAGCTTGAGGCACAGTACTCCGACGATCCCCTGCCCCAGTTCAGCTTCTGCGGGCCAAAGCCCTCCCTGCCGCAGCAGGCCTGCTATGTGGGCTATACCAATAACGAAACCGCAGCCATCATCAGGGAGGGATTTGACAGGTCCCCGCTCTTTACCGGCGTCATCAAGGGAACAGGCGCACGCTACTGCCCGTCTGTGGAAGACAAGATTGCCCGCTTCCCTGACAGGGAGCGCCACCATGTCTTTCTTGAGCCCGAAGGCCTGGACAGGGCGGAATACTACTGCAACGGCCTGTCAACCAGCCTGCCTCTGGACATACAGGCACGCATGCTGCATTCCATCAAAGGACTTGAACATGCCGTGCTTTCACGGCCCGGCTACGCCATAGAATATGACTATGCCAATCCCGTGCAGCTGAAAAAGACGCTGGAAACAAAGGCTGCAGAGGGCCTGTGGTTTGCAGGCCAGATCAACGGCACCTCAGGCTATGAAGAAGCCGCAGCCCAGGGACTGTGGGCTGCCCTCAACATCTCCTGCGCCCTGCGCGAAACCGATCCCTTCCTGCCACGGCGCGACGAGGCCTATATGGCCGTGCTTGTCGATGACCTGGTGACGGCAGGCACCCTTGAGCCCTACCGCATGTTTACCTCAAGGGCAGAACACAGGCTGCTTTTGCGCGAGGATACGGCTGACATGCGCCTGACGCCAAAAGGCAGGGAGCTTGGGCTTGTAAGCGATGCCCGCTGGGAAACCTTCCTGAAAAGACAGACGCTTTGCCACAACGTCACTGAAAAGATCGCCACCCTGCGCATGCCGCAGGGAGCAAGGCTTGATCAGACGGCAGCGCCCATTGCCGGACAGACCATGGCAGAGCTTCTGCGCAGGCCCGAGATCGAGCTCAAGGATCTTCTTCCGCTCTCAAAGGAGCTGGACGATCTCTTGCAGGATGCAGACTGCTTTACCAGGCAGACCATACAGTCCGATGTAAAATACTCCGGCTACATGGAACGGCAGAAAGCCATGGTGCAGCGCACCCTGCATCTGGAAAAAACGCCCCTGCCCAAGGATATCGACTACCGCGCAGTCCCGGGCCTTTCCAACGAGGTGGTAGAAAAGCTCTGCCGCATACGTCCGGAAAACCTGGGCCAGGCAGGCCGCATCTCAGGCGTGACGCCGGCAGCAGTTGACTGCCTGGAAATCCATCTGCACAAGCTCGGGCTTCTGCGCCTGAAAAAAGGCAAAGGCACAGGACACAGGCAGGACTAAAAGCAAATTCAACAGCAATGCCCCGCAGGATGCACCCTGCAAGGCAGGCGACTTTTCCTGCCATATGCGCTATATATGCCGCTAACACCCTGCAGGCCTGGGACGTTCCTTCCTGCCTGCTTTCGGACCAGCAATTTTTTGCAAATTAAGGAGTTTATCTTGGACAGTGACAGTTCAGGCCATACTGCCAGCATCTGGACCAGGCTGGGACAGTTTTTCAGCCATGATTCAGATGAAAGCCTTGAAAAAGCCATTCTGGACGCCCGTGCCGACGGCGAAGTGGAAGCAGAAGAAAGCTCCATGCTGCTTGGCATTCTGCGTTTCAATGACCTGAGGGTGCAGGACACCATGACGCCCCGTGCCGACATAGACTGCGTCTCCGAAGACATGCTCATGAAGGATGTAGCAACCATGGTGCTGTCATCAGGCCATTCCAGGCTGCCCGTGTACAAGGAGAACAGGGACAACATCATCGGCGTCGTCTACGCCAAGGATCTGCTGAGCTGCCTTGTAGAAACAGACAAGCTGAACGATCCAGTCTCATCCATAATGCGCGAGCCCTTTTTCGTGCCCGAGACCAAGCGTGTTTCAGCCCTTTTGCAGGAATTCCGTACCAGCAAGATGCATATTGCCATTGTCCTGGACGAATACGGCGGCACCAGCGGCCTTGTCAGCATTGAAGACCTGCTCGAAGAAATAGTGGGCGATATAGAGGACGAGCACGACAAGCCCGCCATCGACGACATTACCGACATGGGCAACGGCACCTATGAGTTTTCTTCCCGCGTCCTGCTGGAAGACCTGGCAGCCATCGGAGTCAAAATAGACTCAGAGGAAGTGGATACCATAGGCGGCTACCTCACCATGGAGGCAGGCCATGTTCCGGCTGCCGGCGAGACCTTCACCGAGCAGGGCTGGCTTTTCACTGTCCTTGATGCTGACAAAAAGCATATCAAGCTCCTGCGCCTGCAGCGTTGCAACGAGGCCTGATACCATACGGCTCATGACAAGAGAAAAACTTTTCCTTCCGGCAGCCATTGCCGCAGCCTTTGTCCTGCTGGGCTTCTGCCCCGGCTTTCCTGTACTGCCTTTTTCCGTCCCCCTTATGGTGCTGCTGTACCCTGTAGGCACAGCCTGCCTGGGGGTGCGTGCCCCAAATGACAGGCAGGCCTTTTTGTACGGCCTGGCAGTAGCCGGCACAGGCCATGCCATCGCCCTTTTCTGGCTGCGCAATCCCATGAGCATTGTGGGCGGCCTCCCCATGGTGCTTGCCATACTGCTGACCTTTGTCGTCTGCCTTCTTCTGGCAACGCAGGCAGGGCTTTTTGCCGTTATGGCAAGACATCTGTGGCAGCCGCACCTTGTGCGATCGGCCGTTGCCATGGGGCTTTGCTGGTATTTTCTGGAATACGCCTATGCACTTGTCGTAGGCTTTCCCTGGCTTCCCCTGTCAGGGGCCCTTATCCTGTGGCCCTGGACCATGCAGGCTGCCGACACATTTGGGGCATATCTTGCCTCTGCCTTCTGGCTTATGGCGGCCTTTGCCCTGTACGGGGGCATTGCTGCCAGAAAGGCCCTTCCCTTTGCCTGCGCCATTGTCCTTTCCCTGGCCCTTTCCGCTTACGGACTGCTGGCACTTGCGGCCTCGCCCATGGAAGCACATACAGATCCGGCCAAAGCAGAATCGGCCCTGCCAAAGCCTCCCAAAGACGGCGATGTCTTTCCCGTGCTCATGGCAGACGGCAACATAGACCAGAACCAGAAATGGGTGGAAAGCTACAGAAGGAGCACGGTTGCTGCCTATGACAGGCTGACCAGCGAGGCCCTGGAAAGAGCTGCCGGACAGAATGATATCTTTTTGCAGCAGGGGCAGTCCCTTCAAGACTACCTCTCAAAAGGCATCATCATCTGGTCAGAAACGGCCATGCCCTTTGACCTGCCAAGCTCTCCCTATACGGCCACCCTGTCTGCCCTGGCAAGGCGAAGCTCCATGGGCCTTCTTACCGGCGCTCCCGGCTATGAGAGGGATGGATCGTCCTTTAAGGTATACAACAGGATCTGGCTCATCAATGCACAAGGACGCCCGGGCGGCTACTATGACAAGGAGCATCTTGTCCCCTTTGGCGAATACATCCCCTCCTTCTTCCGCCTGAGCTTTCTGGACGGACTTTTGCAGGGGGTTGGCGCCTATACTGAAGGGACAAAGACTGCTCCGCTAAAATACGGCCGCCTTGCCCTGGGCCCCCTGGTCTGCTATGAAGCCATTTTTCCCTGGCTGGCCCAGAAGCGTTGCGAAGACGGGGCCAACGTGCTCCTTGACGTCAGCAACGACGGCTGGTTCGGGGCAACGGCTGCACCCTGGCAGCATCTGTATCTTACAGGGCTCAGATGCCTGGAACAGAACCGCTGGCTTGTGCGCTGCACCAATACCGGCATCTCCGCTGTCTTTGACAATTGCGGGCGCCTTGTCTTTGAAGGGCCGCAGTTTACGGCCTGCGCCCTGTGGGCCTCTGCCCGCATTATCGAAACACCCAGCCGTTTTCACGGCCTGTTTTACATACTGCCCGCCATATGCGGCATAATCTTAATCGGACTTGTCTGGTCCATACGAAGAAAAGGACAATCAGCATGCAACAGTTAAGCCTGCTTCTCCCCCAATGCCAGCAACTGACTTCCAGGTTCCAGGATCTATGGAGGCGTCTTTGACGTCACGGGCACAAAGGAAAAACTGGCTGAGATAGAAAAAAAGCTGGCAGAGCCGGGCGCCTGGGACAATCACGAAGCCTTAAAGCCCGTCCTTCAGGAAAAAAGCCGCCTGGAACAAAACGATGCCCTCTACACGGCACTCAGAAAATGCTGGGAGGACATGGACGCTTTGCAGGAACTGGCAGGCATGGCAGAAGGAGCCGAGCAGGAAGAACTGCTTGAAGAGCTGGAAGCACAGCTGGGCACTCTTTCTGCAAAGCTGGACGAGGCAGAGATGGTCATCCTGCTGGGCGCAGAGGAAGACTCCCAGAGCGCCATCCTGGAAATACACTCCGGTGCCGGCGGCACGGATGCCATGGACTGGGCTTCCATGCTGCAGCGCATGTATGTGCGCTGGGCAGGCATCCACGGCTTCAAATGCGAGGAACTGGACTACATGCCCGGCGAAGAAGCCGGCATCAAACGTGTCACGCTGCGCATAGAGGGAAGCTATGTTTTCGGACAGCTCAGGTCCGAAAAGGGCATACACAGGCTGATCCGCCTCTCGCCCTTTGATTCCTCAGGACGCCGCCATACGTCCTTTGCCTCCATCGACGTCATTCCCGACGTGGGCAACGATATCAAGCTCGACATCAAGGAATCCGATCTGCGCATCGACACCTTCAGGTCGTCAGGTCCAGGCGGACAGGGCGTCAACACGACCACCTCGGCAGTGCGCATAACCCATATTCCCACAGGCATCACGGCTCAGTGCCAGAACGAGCGCAGCCAGCACCACAACAAGGACAGCTGCATGCGCATCCTCATGGGCAGGCTGTACAACCTGGAACTGGAAAAAAGGGATGCCGAACGCCAGGCGTCCTATGCCAGCAAGGATGCCATTGCCTTCGGAAGCCAGATCCGCACCTACACCATGCAGCCGTTCCGCCTGGTCAAGGACCACCGTACCGGCTATGAAAGCACAGACGTTGACGCCGTCATGGACGGCAATATCGACGGCTTTACGCATGCCTACCTGCTCCACAGGCATGAGCAGATGCATGCAAAGTAACTGCGGGGCAGAGGACAGGACGCAAGGCATGACACAAGGCACAGGACAGGGAACAGCAAAGGCAACGCAGGCAAAGGATCTGCTGTACCTGCTTGAAGCAGAGGACAGGCGTATCAAACGCAGGCTGTCTTCTGTGCTGTCTTCCGGACTGCCTTCCGTGCAGCTTGTGGTCCTGCGGCCTGCCTTTGCGCCTGGGAAGGGACAGGCTGACAATTGTGCAAGCTTAGCAGGCCTTGTGCAGGAATGCGACAGCGTTATTGCCATAGACCAGGAGACCCTGGGCCTCTTCCTGCCTTGTGCCTCCCTTAAGCTGGCACGTTCTATCTTAAAAAAGGCACTTGCCAGCCTTGCCCCGCAAAAGGTGCAGGGCCTGCTTGTTAGCATCCCCGATTCTGCCTTTGATGATTTTTGCCCTTCTGAAATCTTGGCCAGAATCAGGGCGGAACTTAAAAAAGGCGGCGCCACAAGCAAGGCCAGGCATATTGTCCTTGGCGGGGACAGTGCCTGCGACCAGTCAAGGGTAAGTGCCGAGGAACGCAGCTTCCTGCTTTCCCCTCTTTCCTGAGCCTTTTTCCCGGCAGCATATAATTTGGAGCATTTCCAGGAGTTCAGCCATGAGCGCACAGACTCTCAGCATAGCCATACTCAGCGGCAAAGGCGGCGTCGGCAAGACCAACATTACGCTCAACCTTGCCCTGGCCTTACGGCAGGCGGGTTCGTCTGTCCTGGTTGTTGACGGCGATCTGGGCCTGGCCAACATTGACGTGCTCATGGGCTTTACGCCTGGCAAGACTGTCTGGGACGTGCTGCAGGGAAAGGCCACCCTGGACCAGGCCCTGCATACGGACTCATCCGGTGTCAGCATCCTGCCCGCAGCGTCGGGCACTGGCACGCAGGCCAGCCTGGACCAGGCATCCTGCCAGCAGTTTCTGCGCCTGGTTCGCCCCCTGGCCGAAAAGCATGACTTCCTGCTGCTGGACTTAGGGGCAGGCCTGTCTGAAACTGTGCGCCTTCTGGCCAGGGCTGCCACCATACAGCTTGTGGTCACAACACCCGAGCCCACTGCCCTGACAGACGCCTATGCCTTAATCAAGGTACTGCACACAAGCCACAAGCTTGGGAACTTCCTTGTTGCCGTAAACAATATCTTTTCAGACACAGAAACAGCCCTGACGCGCACAAGGCTTGTCAATGCCTGCAAGAAGTTCCTGCAGATATCGCCCAAGATGCTGGGAGCAGTCCGTCATGACGAGCTGCTGAAGGACGCCGTTGCCAAGCGCACCCCGCTCCTCAAGCTTCATCCTGAGAGCATGGCAGCCCAGGATATCACGGCCCTTGCAAAAAAACTGCGCTCCCTGCGCAAAAAGATGATAAATGAGGGCACGATCTCGCCCTGCCTTTCCCTGCGTGCAAGACAGGCTCCTGCCGGCCCGGCCTCCCCTGCTGCAAAAAAGACACCCGCAGCTGCACAGGCAAAAACGGGATCACAAAGCCGGAAGAAATAGCTGTTTTGCTTTTTTGCGAGTTTGGGCAAAGCAGAACCGCTGTACGCATGAAACGTTAGTCAGAGGCAGAAGTCTGCCCTGAACTGGCTTACGTGTCAGGCACACATTGAACGGACCTTCATGGGAAGTCCTTTTTTCAGCAGGACATTTCCCCTTTTGCGCTGTGCACAGCCAAAAAGGATCTTGCAGATCATGCAATTTTTGGTAGAAGGGATATGGGGGATACGCAACAGGACGTATCCCTGAGGCATCTCTATCCACAGTATCTTCAATAAGACAGACTGGATGCGGGTATCCTGCTCCTTTCTGAAACAGGAGTCAGCAATGCGTTTTTTCTCTTCCGTACTGCTCGCGGCTGCGCTGTGCGTTCCGGCAGGTCTTCTCCCCGTTTCTGACACCCAGGCTGCCGAAGGCGGTTTTTCCGGCCCCACCAGCACGCAGGGCGGCGGCTTTCAGGGACCCTCTGCCACTAGCGGCGCAAACACTGTTGCCAAGGCGCTCAAAAGCTCTGACGATACATACGTAAGCCTCACAGGCCACATCATCAGCCGCATAGGCAAGGAAAAATATACCTTCCAGGATGAAACCGGCACCATCACTGTCGAGATAGACGACAAGAAATTCTATGGCCGTACCGTCACCCCGGAAACAACCGTGCGCATCGTAGGCGAAGTTGACTGGCATGTCGGCAGCAACGAAATTGATGTGGACTATCTGGAAATCGTCAAGTAGACGAACGCCGGACACTTTCATAAGATAAAAAAAATCCCATGGCAGTCACCCTTACTGGCGTGCCTGCCATGGATAATCCTGCGTGCCGGCTGATGCACCCTTTTCCCCTCGTCAGTTCCGGCAAAACAAAATTACTACCATGTAAAGTTCCTGCCATGGGGGGCAAGCCTCGCATGACCGGTGGCCCAAGGAGTGTACCATGCTGTTTTCCGGTGTCTTTACCGCCATTGTTACCCCGTTCAAGAACGGTCAGGTAGATGAAGAGACCTTCCGAGCACTCATCGACTGGCAGATTGCAGAAGGCGTCAGCGGCCTTGTTCCCTGCGGAACCACAGGCGAGTCCGCAACCCTTTCCCATGACGAGCACAAACGTGTCGTAGAAATCTGCGTCGATCAGGTCAAAGGCCGCGTCAAGGTGCTGGCAGGTGCCGGATCCAACAATACCACCGAGGCCATCCACCTGACAGAGTTTGCCAGGAAGGCCGGAGCAGACGGTGCCTTGCTCATCACGCCCTATTACAACAAGCCCACCCAGGAAGGCCTCTACCAGCACTATGCAGCCATAGCCCGTGCCGTGGATTTGCCCCTTGTCTGCTACAATGTTCCGGGACGTACCGGCTGCAACATGCTTCCTGCCACCGTGGTCAGGCTGGCCAGGGAATTTAAGAACTTCGTCGGCATCAAGGAAGCCACTGCCAATATGACCCAGGCCAGCGACATCCTGGCTGACTGCCCTGAAGATTTCTGCGTCCTTTCTGGCGATGACTTTACAGCCCTGCCCCTCATGAGCATCGGCGGCTGCGGCGTCATTTCCGTCACCTCAAACATCCTGCCCGGCGCCATGAGTGACATGTACAAGGCCTTCATGGCCGGCGATTATGCAAAGGCCAAGAAGCTGCATTACCAGCTTCTGCCAGTGCACCACGCCATGTTCCTGGAATCCAACCCCATTCCGGTCAAGATGGCCCTGAACTTCATGGGAAAAATCGGCGCGGAAATGCGCCTGCCCCTCTTCCCCATGGCAGAGGCAAACCAGGAAAAGCTGCGCGCAGTCTTAAAGGCAGCAGGCCTGCTCTAAATCTGCAGGCCCGGTACAAAGCAAAAGTATTCTTATCAGGGGCGGGGGCTTCAGGCTTCCGCCCTTTTATTATCCGGGCACTGCCTTTTGGGCCGTTTCCCGCATCCTGCGGCTTTGGTTCGTACTCAGCGGCTCTGCTGCAGCTTGTCACGGATAACAAGTGCTGCTGCATTGATGCCAAGCACCAGGAAAATAAGCACAATGGCCGTGCCGTACTGCAAGGGCCTGGTCTTGTCTATTTCTGTTCCTGCCGTGCAGAGCACATAGATATGATAGGGCAGGCACATGACTGAATCAAAGACAGAGGACGGATTCTTGGGCGTAAAGAAGACAGCTGCCGTAAACATGACAGCTGCCGTCTCGCCGGCGGCCCTGGCAACGCCCAAGATGGCGCCTGTCAGCATGCCGGGAATGGCGCTTGGCAAAACAACGCGGGCAATGGTCTGGGATTTTGTTCCGCCCAAGGCCAGGGATGCTTCCCTGTAAGTATCAGGGACATTGCGCAACGCTTCCTCGGAAGTGGAGATAATGACTGGCAGCGTCAGCACAGCCAGGGTCAGCACGCCAGAGAGGATGCTGACGCCCATTCCCAGAAAGGTCACAAAGAAGGAGAGTCCGAAGAGGCCGAAAACAACGGACGGCACGCCGGCCAGGTTGTTGACGCCCAGACGGATTATGCCGGCTGAGCGGCTTTTGCCGGCATATTCGTTGAGATAAACGGCAGAGGCTACTCCTAAGGGAAAGGCGATGAGAAGAGCGCCTAAGGAGAGAATGGCCGTGCCGATAATACAGGGGAAGATGCCGCCCTCTGTCATCATGTTGCGCGGCGCCTCGGTCAGAAAGGACCAGGAAAGAACAGGCAGGCCGTTCCACATAAGGTAGGCGCAGATAAGGCCAAGGACAAGGACGTTGAGTCCGGCTACCAGGCGCAGGAAGACAAACATGCATCGTTCTTCCATGCGTCTTGCGGAGGCGGACGGCAGCCTCAGTGATTGAACTGACATGAAAACCCTCTGCTTACAGGCTGGACGTGCCTGTCTGGCGATGTTTTTCAGCGATATGGCTGGCGATAATATTGAAGAGAAGCGTCAGCAGGAAAAGCAGGATGCCAATGGCAAACAGGGCCTGGTAATGGTCAGAGCCGACCGGCGCTTCAGCCATTTCTGCTGCAATGGAAGCAGGCATGGGCCTGATGGGGGCAAAAATCGAATCGGGAAGCGATCCCCCGCCGCCGGCACACATAAGCACGACCATGGTTTCGCCAATGGCCCTGGACATGCCGAGCATAATGGCAGTGCCTATGCCGGAAAGGGCTGCCGGCAGGACAACACGTATAATGGTCTGCCAGCGCGTTGCGCCAAGGGCAAGCGATCCCTCGCGAAGGGATCGGGGCACGGCGTGCAGGGCATCTTCCGAGATGGAGCAGATGGTGGGGACTGTCATGAGCGTCAGCACAATGGCTGCATTCATCAGGTTAAGCCCTGTGTCGGCACCGCACACATCCTGCAAAAAGGGAGCCAGGATGACCATGCCAAGAAAGCCTAAGACAACAGAAGGCAGGGCAGCCAGAAGCTCTATGAAGGGCTTGATGATGCGCCGTGTATTGCTGTGCGCTATTTCGTTCAGGTAGATGGCAGTGAGCACGCCCAGGGGGATGGCAAAGAGGGAAGAAAGCAGGGTTACGGCAACGGATCCGAAAAAGAGCGGAAAGATGCCGAAAAGGCCTGGCTCCTCAGTGGGGTACCAGAGCGTCCCGCACAAAAAGTCAAAGGGGGAATAATGGGTAAAGAGGGGCATGCCTTCCATAAAAAGGAAGAGGACTATGCCCAGGAGGGATAAAAGGGAAAGTCCGGCTGTTACGGCCAGTGTCTTCTGGATGAGTTTTTCCCGGAAGAGATAGGTGGGCATACAATGACTCCGGCCCTGATAAGACAGGGCAGCCTCTGGCAGCCGGTCTGGCTGCCAGGACTGCCTGTCTGGCTTGGATACGCTGTACAGATAATTTACTTTGCGGCCGGCAGCGGGACATAGCCCACTTCACGAACGCTCTTCTGGCCCTTGCCGGGGTCAAGCAGGAAGTCCACCAGAGTCTTCACCTCGCCCTTGGGAGCGCCGTTGGTGAAGATGTAGAGCTCGCGGGACACAGGCCATACCTTGGAAATGGCGTTCTCAGGAGTGGGCTGCTTGCCGTCCACAGTCACGCCGTGGATGCTGCTGTTCAGGTAGCCCAGGCCCACATAGCCGATGGCATTGACGTTCTTGGCAACGGCCTGGATGACGGTGCCGTTGGAAGCCTGCATGAGGGCAGAGGGCTTTACCCTTTCGCCGCGCATGACAAGCTCGTTCCAGCATTCAAAGGTGCCGGAAGAGGTATCGCGGCTCACAACGACGATTTTGCCGTCCTTGCCACCAAGTTCCTTCCAGTTGGTAACCTTGCCGGTGTAGATGTTGCGCAGCTGCTCGGAGGTCAGGTTCTTGACGGGGTTTTCGGGATGGACAACGGGAACAATGGCGTCATAGGCGATGGCTGTGGCAACGGGCTTGACGTTCTTGGCCTCGGCAGCCTGCTTTTCCTTGTCCTTCATGTCGCGGGAGCTCATGGCAACAGCGCACTGGCCCTCGATGAGGGCCTTGATGCCGTTGCCGGAACCGCCGCCGGAAATGGAAAGCTGGATGTCAGGATGGGCGGCCATGAAGGCTTCGCCGGCTTTCTGCATGACAGGAAGCACTGTGGTGGAACCGTTGATAACGAGCTGGCCAGCTGTAGCAGGCGTGGCCATGGCAAGGCCGAGAACGGCACATGCGAGAATTTTACCAAGAGACATACTGTTTCTCCTTATGTCACAAAACGTACTGTCACTGAAATGAGGTCATTGTAAGGACTGGAACCAGGAACCGTTCCCGTTCCGTCAGGCGGGAATTTCTCTTTCATTTGTTACAGGTTCGTGTCGGGCAGGTGTATTGTCTGTGAAGGACAAAAAAGCCCCTCAGGCTCCGTCTTTTGGGATATCTGGAAGAGCCCTGCGGCAGGGCTGGCACAGCTAATGACAGCCCGTGCCTGCCTCCGGCTGCTAAAAAAATGCATCAAAGGTACCAGGCAAAAGGGCCTGCCTCTTTATAAAAAGGACATGCTGCTCATAAAGGACAACCGATCTTAATGGACAGGCTGCCGCCGGCATCGTCTTGTACTGCCCTGTTTTAGCCTGTATTTTGCAGGCATCATCCTGCCTGAAAAATGCCTGTCACAAAATCGTCATATTGCCATCATACTCTTGTGACGTGCAGAGCGTTTTTACCTCTTCCTAACCATACGGAGTGCCACATGTCAGAAGGAACAGTTTTAATCATAGAAGACGATGCGGATATCCGCGAGCTGCTTCGCTTTAACCTGGAAAGGGAAGGCTATGAGCCTTTGGAGAGTGCAGACGGCATCAGCGGCCTTGCCATGGCAAAGGAACATATTCCGGACTGCATCCTTCTGGACATCATGCTGCCTGGCATGAACGGCCTGGAAGTGTGCCGCAGCCTGGCTGCCGGCACGGAGACCAGTGACATACCCGTCCTTATCCTCACTGCCCGCGGCGAGGAAATGGACAGGGTCGTCGGACTTTCCCTGGGAGCAGACGACTATGTGGTCAAGCCTTTCAGCGTGCGCGAGCTCATGCTGCGCATCAGGGCTGTCTTGAGAAGGCGCCGCCGTCCGGCAAACGATACAGGTGCAGTCATGGCCCATGGCATCCATCTGGATACATCGGCCCATGTGGTGACAGTAGACGGCACCGAAGTTGCCCTGACAGCGACGGAATTCCGGCTTCTGGAAGACCTTATGCGCCACGCAGGCATCGTCCGCACCCGCGAGCAGCTGCTTGAACACGTATGGGGCTATTCTTTTGAAGGCTATGCCAGGACTGTTGACACGCATATGCGCCGCCTGCGTTCCAAGCTGGGCGAGGCGCAGAAGTACCTGGAGACAGTGCGCGGCGTAGGCTACCGTTTCAATAAAATTCGTAAGGAAGAGGCATAGCCTCCGGCAGGCTCTGGGATCGTTTACTCTCCTGCCCTGCTGTTTATGCGTTTGCGTCTGCGGAGTACCGAAACGTGTTTAACTCATTTACTATTCGTATTTTCGCCAGCGTGCTGGCTGCTGCCCTGCTTTCCATAGGATGCACAGTCTATTACGGGCTGCGTACCATGGAAGAGGCGCAGGAGCTGGATGTCAGGGAAAGGATGATCAGCGAGGCATCCCTGGCCACAGAGCTTTGCAGGCTCAATGGCGGGGACGCTGCCAAGGCTGCCAGCTGGTTTGCGGCAAACGGCCATGAAAACCTGCGCCTTACCGTTGTTGACAGCAAAGGCGACGTTGTCTTCGATTCCAGCCGCAAAAGCACGGCCCAAAGCCTGGACAACCATGCGGACAGGCCTGAAATCATCCAGGCAGCAAAGGAAGGCACCGGCTTTTCCATGCGTGACAGCGGCACACTGTCAGAAACGCTTGTCTATGCAGCAGCAAGGATGGACGACGGGTCTGTACTCAGGCTGGCCGTGCCCATGAGCGACGTGCGCCATGTCTTGTGGAGCCGTTCCGAGATGCTGGTGCGCACCGGTATTTTGGCAGCCCTTTTGTCGGCTCTCTTTGCTGTGCTTGTCTCTTTGTCGTTAAAAAAATCCTTCCAGCCCATGATACAGGTGGTGAAGGATATTGCCTCCGGCCATCTTGAGCGCCGCATATCAAGCTACCCCGGAAGGGAATTTGCCCCTCTTGCCGAGGCCGTCAATTCCATGGCCCACAGCATTGAGGAACAGGTGAAAAACCAGGCTGACCAGACAGCCCAGCTTGAAACCATACTCAACACCATGAGCGACGGCGTTCTGGTGCTGGGGCAGAAGGGACACATCCGCCGCTGCAACAGGGCCATGGAAAGAAGCTTTCCTGCCATCAGCAGCGCAAGAGGCCGCCAGGTCGTGGAAGTCATTCCCTTCCCTGCCCTGCAGAATGCCGTGCTGGAAATGCTGAAGCAGAAAGAGCCGGGAGGCGCCGTGGGAGGATCCGTGCATGGCAGGCAGGCTGTTGCCCTGCATATGGGCCTGCAAAACGGCAGGATCTTCTCAGCCCTTCTCTCAAGGCCGCAACGGCCGGAGCCAAGGGTCGGACTGGTTATCGTCTTCCATGACATAACCGAGCTCATGCGCCTTGAAAGGGTGCGCCGTGATTTTGTTGCCAATGTGAGCCATGAACTGCGCACGCCCCTGACAGCCATAACAGGCTACGCAGAAACCATAATGGAGCTTGACAATATAGAGCAGAGCCACAAGTTCGCTGCCATTATCCTGCGCAATGCCCAGGGGCTTGAGCACATGACAAGGGATCTGCTGGAACTGACCAGGCTTGAGAGGACGGATACAACCGTTGAGCTTGCCCCGGTGTCACCTTCGGAATGCTGTGCCGAAGCGGCAGGGCTCTGCAAGGATGCCTTTGAGAGAAGGCAGATGGCCGTAACCATCGACGTGAAGGAAGACTGCCTGGTCCTGGCTGACGAAAGCCTGCTGGTTCAGGTATTCCGCAACCTGCTGGAAAACGCCTCGCGCTATGCAGCAGAAAAGAGCACGGTACATGTCACATGCTCAAATAATGCAGGGCAGACTGTACTGCGTGTCCATAATGAAGGATCCGTCATCCCGCAGCAGGACCTGGAACGCATTTTCGAGCGTTTTTACAGCGTGGAAAAACACAGGGGCCAGGGAACAGGCCTTGGCCTTGCCATATGCCGCCATATCCTGGACCGGCTGCATGGCAGCATCTGGGCTGAAAGCCCTGATGCTGAAAACGGCACATCCTTTGTCTTTACCCTGCAAAGTGCGGCCCTTCCGGAAGCAAAGGATACTGGCACAGATTCAGGCTCAGACAGGGACAAGGCGTAGCCTCTGGTTACAGCGTGCGCCTTAAGATCAGGCGGAACAGACAAAAAAACAATAAGGCCCCAAAAGACCTGACGGTACATCAGGGGCTTGATCATACAAGCAAAGAAGGCATTCAAGAAGGTATCTATGGAAGTATCTATGGAATACAGCATGACAGCCAGGGACGTCTGCGTCTTTTATGGCAGCAAGGAAGCACTGAGCAACGCCTCCCTTGACTTTCCCAAAGGGGCTGTCACGGCCCTCATCGGCCCATCCGGATGCGGCAAGTCCACATTCCTGCGCAGCCTTAACCGCATGAACGACCTTATTCCGGGATGCCGCGTTACAGGCGACATACGGCTTGAAGGCAAGGACATCCTTGACCGCAACATGGACGTGGTGGAACTGCGCAGGCGCGTGGGCATGGTCTTCCAGAAGCCCAATCCCTTTCCCAAGTCCATATACGAAAATGTCGCCTACGGCCTGCGCGTCAACGGCGTGAAGGACGAAGGGCTTATTGCCGGCAAGGTGGAGACCGCCCTGCGCAGGGCAGCCATCTTTGAAGAGGTAAAGGACAGGCTCAATGACAGCGCCTTAGGCCTTTCTGGCGGACAGCAGCAGCGCCTCTGCATAGCCAGGGCCCTGGCTGTGGAGCCTGACATCCTGCTCATGGACGAGCCTGCCAGTGCCCTGGACCCCATTGCCACCCGCAAGATAGAGGAATCCATCAGGGAGCTTGCAGGCGGGCTTACCATCATCATCGTAACCCATAACATGCAGCAGGCAGCGCGTGTTTCCGACTACACTGCCTTCTTCTACATGGGCCGGCTTATTGAAACGGACAAGACAGACAAGCTCTTCACCCGTCCCTCAAAAAAGGAAACCGAAGACTATATCACCGGCCGCTTCGGCTAGGCCGCATCCTTTGGGCCAGCGCTGAAAAGACAAAAACACCGGCATGACAGCTATTGATCTGTTCTTGTGGAGAAGACAGAAAATGACGGAAAACAACGAAAACTATATACAGCAGCTCATTGTCTCCTTGCGGACAAGGCTGCTTGTCATGGGCGCCTCCGTGGAAATTGCCGTAGACAACATGAACAAGGCCGTGACCGGCATGGATGCCGGCACTGCCCAGGCAGTCATTGAAAACGACGACACCATAGACGCCCTGGAAACCGAGCTTGATGAAATGGCACTGGCAGTGCTTGCCAGGACGCAGCCAGTGGCAGGCGACCTGCGCTTTGTGGTCAGCGCCCTGCGCATGGTGGTGGACATGGAGAGAGTCGGCGATGAGGCGGCCTCCATCTGCTCCCAGGTGCTCCTGATGAAGGATGTAGAGCCCAAGCAGGTCCTGGACCTGGTAGGCCGCCATCTTTCCCTCTCTATTAATGCCTTCAGCCATGCCATGGAGATAGTGCGCAAGGACGACTATGCCGGTGCTCTTGCCATGCGCAGTACGGATGACGAGGCCATGCAGAGCGAGGTGGCCACCATAGAGCACCTGATGAAGGAGCTGAAGCAATGTGGCCAGGGTGGTACTGCCGGCATGGATCCCGTGCTTGTCATGCACCTTATCCTGCTTGTTCATTCCCTGACCAGGATATGGCGCCGCTCCGCCAACATAGCAGGCCACGTCTATTTTGCCTCTCTTGGCGATTCCCTAAAGCACGGGCCTGCAGCCTCTGACTCCCGTCAGGGAAGCCAGGCAGAAAAGAACGCAAAATAAGGCAGCACAGGGCATTCCCCCTGCTTTTCCTGTGCATGCTGCACATAAAAAGCCGTACAGGCTCTTCCGGCAAGGAGGAGCTGTACGGCTTTATTGTTTTTGATGTCGTAAAAAAAGCCCCCGCAGAGCTGTTCTGCAGGGGTTGGTATATTGGAGCGGGAAACGGGACTTGAACCCGCGACGTCCAGCTTGGGAAGCTAGCATTCTACCACTGAATTATTCCCGCAAAGATGTAGCAAATCATCGTATCCGCTTAAAACTTCAAATCCGTCCTCCTTTGCGGGAAGAACGGAACTGCAGGCTCTTTGGGGAGCGGATAAAAATTGGAGCGGGAGACGGGATTTGAACCCGCGACTTCAACCTTGGCAAGGTTGCACTCTACCACTGAGTTACTCCCGCTCATTGCGACAAGAAAAGTTTCTACTTGAAGATGCACATTCCGTCAAGCTTTTTTTCAGCTTTTCTTTGTTGTCTTTCCGGAACATGCCGGAAAGACAACAAAAATACGCAGTACAGTCCTAGCCCAGGTTGCGCCTGTCCAGCACGCGCACGGCCTTTCCTTCGGACCTGGCTATGGAATGGGGCTCCATCAGGCGGATCTTGGCGGTTACGCCGCAGAATTCCTTGATGTTCTTTTGCAGGTTCTGCTGCAAAGCCTGCATATGCCTGACCTGGTCATTAAACATCTGCTCTGTTACTTCCACCTGGATCTCAATCGTATCCAGGGTGCCGGAGCGCTCCACTATAATAAGGTAGTTGGGCGTGACGCCTTCCGTCTTCATGAGCAGGTTTTCTATCTGCTGCGGGAAGACATTGACGCCGCGGATGATCAGCATGTCGTCCGTGCGGCCCTGGAAGCGGCTTAACCTTAAGTGAGTACGGCCGCAGCGGCAGGGAGCATAGGTCACGGAAGTCAGGTCCCTTGTGCGGTACCTGAGCAGGGGAATGCCTTCCTTGGTCAGCGTGGTCAGCACCAGCTCGCCCACCTCGCCCTCGGGCAGGGGGTTGCCTGTGGCAGGATCGACAATCTCGGCCAGGAAATGGTCTTCCCACAAGTGCATGCCGCAGTGCTCGGTGCAGTCAATGGCAACGCCAGGGCCCATGACTTCGGAGAGGCCGTAGATATTATGGGCATCAATGCCCATTTTCTGCTCTATGGTCTGGCGCATGCTGTCAGACCAGGGCTCGCCGCCGAAAATGCCTATCCTTACAGGAAGGGCTCTGGGGTCGATGCCCTGCTCTATGGCTGCCTCGCACAAATGCAGTGCAAAGGAGGGCGTGCAGGCCAGCACGGTGGGGCCCAGATCGCGCAAAAGCTGGGCCTGGCGGCGCGTGGCACCGCCTGAGGCAGGCACTACCATGGCGCCTAAGGCCTCGCAGCCGTCATGAAGGCCAAGGCCGCCTGTAAAGAGCCCGTATCCGTAGGCCACATGAACGATGTCGTCAGGGGTCACGCCTGAGGCACACAGGCCGCGGGCGACGATTTCACCGAAGTTTTTCAGATCCCTTGCCGTATAGCCGACAACGACGGCCTGGCCGGTTGTTCCGCTTGAAGCATGCACCCTGGCCAGATTTTCCCTGGGGACAGAGAAAAGGCCGTAGGGGTAGGAATCGCGCATGTCCTGCTTGACGGTAAAGGGGATATTTTTCAGATCGTCAAGGCTGCGGATGTCGCGCGGCTTGAGACCACGCTCATCGAAGCGCTTTTTGTAAAAAGGAACGGTTGCATAGACACGTTCACATATCTGCTGAAGACGAAGGAGCTGCAACGCCCGCAGTTCCTCCCTGGGGAGAGTCTCGTTTTTCCTGTCGAACAGCATAGCTTTACACCTCGCTATACATCAGATATAGAGTGATAAAAAAAGGATTGGTTATATTGCCTTTTTTTATATTCCAGATCAAGGGAAACAGGACACCTTTGCTGGATGCACATCTTGTCCGCCAGACAGCCTGCACAGGCTGAAGCAACAGTATTTCCATGATTTCAAAAGCAACAAACGCTACCAAAGCAAAACACTATTCCGACCTCCCCGTTATGGACAAGGCCAATGATGTGGCCGCCTGGCTTGACGAACACAAAGCCGGTGATGTCACCGTTCTTGACCTGCAGGACCGTTCCGCCTTTACCGAGGCCATGATTGTCGCCACAGCTTCGTCCGTGCGCCATGCCCAGAGCCTGGCCGACGGCGTCAACAAGCTGTGCGGCGAAAAAAGCTACGAGTACCTGGGCATGGACGGATACAATGTCGGCAAATGGATCCTTGTGGACTGCAATGACTTTGTCGTCCATATTTTCCAGGAAGATACACGCAAGGAATACAGCCTTGAGACTCTCTGGTCCCATCCGGCCGGCAAACAGGGCCTTCAGGCCATGGCTGAACGGGTAGCGGAGGACATGGGGGAATAGCTGATGAACGTCACACCTACCCTGCTTCTCATCCTGGACGGATGGGGAATTGCGCCTGCCGGAAAGGGCAATGCCATATCCCTGGCAAAGACGCCTAACATGGACAGGCTTCTTGCAACATGCCCCCATGCAAAGCTGACCGCCTCCGGAAGGGCTGTCGGCCTTCCTGAGGGCTATATGGGCAATTCCGAAGTCGGCCATCTCAATATAGGGGCCGGCCGCACAGTCTATCAGGACATGACACGCATTGATGTGGCCATTGAAGACGGCTCCTTCAAAAAGAATGCCGTCCTGACAGACATTTTGGGCAGGGTACGTGAGTCAGGCGGAAGATTACATCTTGCTGGGCTTCTGTCTGACGGCGGCGTGCACAGCCATATCGACCATCTTCTGGCACTCTGCCGCATGGCAGCCGAAGCAAAGGTCCCTGTGCGCATACACTGCCTTCTTGACGGCAGGGATACGCCGCCAGACAGCGGCATGGGCTATGTCCGCCAGCTTGAAGATGCGCTTAAAAGTCTTCCGGATCAGAAGATTGCCGCCCTGTACGGCCGTTTTTACGCCATGGACCGCGACAAGCGCTGGGACAGGGTCGCCTCGGCCTTTAATCTCTTTGTACACGGAGAAGGCTCAAAAGGCAGTTCTGCGCAGGAAGCCTTGCAGGCCTCCTATGATGCCGGCGTCCTGGATGAATTTGTCAAACCGGTCTGGGTCTGCGACGAAGAGCCAGGCCTTAAAGACGGCGACGGCGTTTTCTTCTTCAATTTCCGTGCCGACCGCATGCGCGAAATCGTCTCAGCCCTGACGCTGAAAGACTTTGACGCCTTTGACAGGGGAACGCTTCCGAAATTGTGCCAGGTAGCGTCCATGACAAGCTACGATGCAGCCCTCACCATTCCGGTTGCCTTTCCGGACCAGGACATCCCCCACGTCCTTGGCGAAGTCGTCTCAAAGGCAGGGCTTCGTCAGCTCAGGCTTGCAGAAACGGAAAAATACGCCCACGTCACCTACTTCTTCAATGGCGGCGTCGAAACACCCTTTGCCAATGAAGACCGTATCCTTGTGCCCTCGCCCCGTTCCGTGGCCACCTATGATCTGGCACCTGCCATGAGTGCCAATGCGGTGACGGACAAATTTGTGGAAGCATGGGGTTCCAATACCTATGATCTTGTGGTCTGCAACCTTGCCAACGGTGACATGGTCGGACACACAGGCATTATTCCGGCAGCAGTCACTGCCTGCGAGACAGTCGATGCCTGCGTCGGGCGCATGGCAGAGGCTGTTAAGAAAAGGAACGGGCGCATGATCGTTATTGCCGACCACGGCAACTGCGAAAAAATGCTGGATGAGAACGGCAAGCCCCATACAGCCCATACCACTAATCCGGTTCCCTTCATCCTGTTTGACGAGACAAAAAAGGATGTATCCTTAAGAGACGGCAAATTAGGCGATGTTGCTGTCACCATCCTGAAATTGTGGGGCATGCCCGTACCTTCAGAGATGAACGGGAACACCCTTGTTGACGAGGGATAGCACGCAAAACAGGCCATATCCGTTGTTTTTCAGGCGCCATGCAGACCTCAGGGTGATGCATGGCGCTTTTCTTTTGCGAAAGCCGCTGGCATGCCGGCCACGACAAAAGGTAAAATTTTTGTACCGGCGGACGAAAAGCAGGTACAGGCGTAGGTCTTAAGCAAAGATGCTCTTCAGGCTCTGGTCCTGTCTACAGGCGCCTCTGCGAGACAGAAACAGGTACAGTTCAGGCAGTCTTGCAGACTTTTTTTCAAAAAAATACAAATTTTTCCCTTAAGACGGGTAAAAAAAATTTGACAACGGCCGAAGAGCTATTGTAGAACGCAGTTGTCATAAGAACAAAGCCAAGTGGCTGAGTAATTTTGATGGCGCGTTCAAGCCTCTTAATTAATTATGACAATTTCCGTCCGGGCAGGTACTGCCTGGCACACTAATTGAGGGAAAGAAATGAAACGTTTAGTTACTCTTCTCCTGGCTGCCGGTCTCGTTTTCTCCGCTACCACCGCAGCTCAGGCTATTGATTTCAAGGCTTCCGGCCAGTGGTTGATGGGCTTCTCCGCCGGTGACGGCAACCTGGTTGAAAAGCACGGCTATGCCGGCAACAGGAACAAGCTCAACAGCGACGACAAGTTCACCGCTGCCCAGCGCCTGCGTCTGAAGTTGGAAGCTGTTGCCAGCGAAAACCTGTCCGGCACAGTGCAGTTTGAAATCGGCGACACCACATGGGGCCAGTCTGGTAACAGCGGCGCCCTTGGTGCTGACGACACCTGCATCGAAGTGAAGCACGCCTACCTTGACTGGGCTCTTCCCGATGCTCCCCTCAAGGTCCGCATGGGCATCCAGCCCATCCTCCTGCCCAACGCTGCCGGCGGCTCCGCTATTCTCGATGACGATATGGCTGCCGTCGTGGCCAGCTACGAGTTCAACGAGAATGTGACTGCCACCCTTATGTGGGGTCGTCCTTACAATGACAACTACAAAGGCAATGCTGATCGTAACTTACGAGATGCCAACTACATGGACAACATCGACCTGATTGCCCTGTCCGTGCCCATGACCTTTGACGGCTTCAAGGTGACCCCCTGGGTCATGTACGGCATCATCGGCGAGAATGCCCTGAAAAATAAAGATTCCGATGGCGACTTTCTCGGCGGTAAATACCTTTACTCCCTCCGCAACCCCGCTGTTGCTGATGGCCTGCATCTGACAACCGGTTACGGCAGTGCCTTCTGGGGCGGCCTGGCAGCCCACATCACCGCAGCCGATCCGCTGAACATCGAATTTGACTTCAATTACGGCTATGTCCAGAACATGGGCAATTACAATGCCTACAAATCTAATGACATAGACTATGCTAATAAAACCGGTTACGCCCGCCGTGGTGAGCTGAGAAGCGAAGGCTTCCTGCTGAAGGCCCTGGTTGAATACAAGATGGACTGGGGCACCCCCGGCATCTTCGGCTGGTATGCCTCCGGTGACGACGGCGACCCGACCAACGGCTCCGAGCGTATGCCCAGCGTGTCCGCCTGCGGCAATTTCACCTCCTTCATGGGTGACGGCAACTTCGGCTGGTCCTCTTCCGATGCCCTGTACGACCGCGAGCTCTCCTACGCCGGCACCTGGGGCGTTGGACTCCAGGTCAAGGATATGAGCTTCCTGGAAAACCTGAAGCACACCTTCCGCGTGGCTTACTGGGGCGGCACCAACGATCCCAACATGGCCAAGTACTTCCAGTCTTCCATCGACTTCCTCGGTACTAATAGCGGTTATGGACAGACTGTTCCCGAATTGTACCTGACCAAGACCGACAGCATCCTGGAATTCAACCTGGTCAACAACTACAAGATGTACGAGAATTTCGACATCAATCTTGAACTTGGCTACATGGTCAACTTCATCGACAGCGACACCTGGAAGAAGTCCTGGACCGGTCGTGGTTACCAGCATGGCTTTGACAAGAGCGATGCCTGGAAGGCTCAGCTCATCTTCGCCTACCAGTTCTAAGATAATTCCAGCGGCAACGCTGTAGAATTACTGCAATACAAAGCAGGGCCATTGTTCCTTGGAACAGTGGCCCTGCTCTTTTGTGTACACGGACAATTTTGCAAAAACATAAAAGGCAGACTGCCATTATGGCGGCCTGCCTTTCTTACTGTTACAGCAAATTCTTTTGCAGATGTTCTGTTATTTCCTGCTGCAATGCGTCTTTGTCAGCCAGTATGCTTTCATACGCCCTGCGTCCAGCCTCAGTCAGGTATGAATAAATGCTGTCCAGCAGGACCTGCCTGATGGACAACTGGGACGCCGTATCCGTAAAAAGTTTTTTTAGGTTGAGCCAGCTTGAAACGCCAAGCAGGAAGGAGCAGGAAAGGCTTTCATAGGAACCCGGAGCAACATCAGACCGGAAAAGCCCTTTGTCCCTGAGCGCAAGAAAACGCTCAAGATGTATTTTGTAGACAATCTCCCTGGTCTCTTCCACCTGCTGCTTTAAGGAAGGTATATCACGGCAGAGCTGCAATATATTGCAGAAATAAAAGGAAGAGCGCGTGCAGATCTCTTCTGTGAGACAGCACATCAGCACGATCTCATGCAGTATTCCTTCTGCTGTCTCAGGCATTTTCCCAAAATGCGTCAGGGCCTCTCCCTGCGTAGAAAGCTGCATGGCAACAAGAAGAGACTCTTTTTGCGGATAGTGATACGTCAGGTTGCCTATGGTTGTGCCGGCATGTTCTGCTATGGCACGCAGGGAAACCTGCTCATAGCCTTTTTCCTGAAAAAGCTGCTTGGCGCTTACCAGGATCTTTTCCTTCAATTTTGACACCAATTCTCTCCTTTCCAATTCCACGCAAAGAGGAAAATAAGTATTCAAGCTATACACTTTTTCCTCTATGAGCGCAAAAAGTGCCAAAAGCCTGGACAGGCATGAAAAACTGATTCAGGGCGCAAAAACTGTGCACACCGGCTTGTTTTTATCCTAATGAGAGGTACACTATTCTATAGCCAGTACAGGGCGGAAAACTTCATGGCACTAGCTGATGCGCCATGGCTCAGCAGGGACCCTGCACAGACAATTCCATTTTCACCCTTTACCGGTTTGAGTTTAGGTGAATTTTCCTTTATAAACGGCATGACTGGAAGGGACTTTCAGGCCTGCCGCATCATCACGGCAAGCCACCCCAAGGAACCTTCAGCGGATACTTCTGTCTCCATCCGGCATAAGACGAAAGACTGCCTTATCTTGGGCAAATTCTTTCCGGAACTGACTTAAGGCATCCGCAAAGGCTGGCGTTTTGCCAGCAAGGCAGTCCGCTGCCAGAACGCTCTGCGCCTCTTTAACCATCAGGCAGGTATATATGTCCGCACCTCTTTTTCTTGGAATTGACCTTGGTTCAATCACTGTCAAAGTGGTTTTAACCTCTGAAGACGGTCATATTCTCTTTAAAAAGTATCAAAGGCATGGTGCGGCATCGAGACAGACCCTGGCCTCCATCCTTGAAGAACTGCACAGCCAGTTCCCTGATGCCGTCATTCACGGTGCAGTGACGGGCTCCGGAGCCCTGAATCTTGCCAAGTCTCTTGATCTTTTCTTTGTGCAGGAAGTCATCGCCTCCTCGCGCATTATCACCAGGCTGGCTCCGCAGACTGATGTAGCCATAGAGCTTGGCGGCGAGGACGCAAAAATTCTCTATTTCGGGCGTTCTGTAGATTTACGCATGAACGAGGCCTGTGCCGGCGGAACAGGTGCCTTTATCGACCAGATGGCGACCCTGCTGCACACGGATACATCAGGCCTTAATACACTGGCGTCCAAAGCCAAGGCCATACACCCCATAGCCTCGCGCTGCGGCGTTTTTGCCAAGACAGACCTTGTGTCACTCCTCAATGAAGGCGTCACCAGGGAAGACCTTGCCATATCAGTCCTGCAGGCCGTTGTGGAGCAGACCATAAGCGGCCTTGCCTGCGGCCAGCCCATCCGCGGCAACGTGGCCTTTCTGGGCGGCCCGCTGCATTTTCTGCCGGAACTGGTCAAGCGCTTTGTGGCCACCCTGAACCTCTCCGAAGAGCAGACAATCCAGTTTGAGGACAGCCAGTTCATGGTCGCGCGCGGGGCAGCCTTCAGTGCCTCAGTGGACAAGACCGAGCCTGTTGCCCTTGCCGACCTGCTGCACAAGGCAAGGACGCAGAGCGACGCCTCTGAAATAACAAGCTCCCTGCCACCGCTTTTTACAAGCCAGGCTGATTACGCCGCCTTCAGGGCCAGGCATGAAAAAGACGCCATCCGCCAGGGACGTCTTGAAGAAGCCGAAGGAAATCTTTTCCTAGGCATAGACCTTGGGTCTACCACCGTCAAAAGCGTCCTTATTGACGACAAAGGAGCAGTGCTTGAGCAGTCGTACAACAGAAACGACGGCGATCCGCTGAAGGCACTCATCCCCTTTCTCATACAGCTTCTTGACCGCATTCCGGCAAAAGCCAGCCTAAGGGCCATAGGCACGACCGGCTATGGCGGCCAGCTTGCCAAGACAGCGCTGGGCGGCCAGCTCATAGAAGTGGAAACCGTGGCCCATCTCAAGGCAGCCTGCTTTGTCAGGCCTGACACCACCTATATTATCGACATAGGCGGCCAGGACATGAAATGCCTTGAAGTCAGCGACGGTGCAGTCACCGATGTGCGCCTGAACGAAGCCTGTTCTTCAGGGTGCGGCGCCTTTTTGCAGACCTTTGCCACAAGCCTTGGCATGAGCATGCCAAGCTTTGTTGAGGCGGCACTCTTTGCCCAAAAGCCGGTTGACCTGGGCTCCCGTTGCACTGTCTTTATGAATTCCAAGGTGAAGCAGGCGCAGAAGGAAGGCGCAGGGGTTGCCGATATTGCGGCAGGCCTCTGCTACTCCGTCATCCGCAATGCCCTCTACAAGGTATTGCGCCTGCGCTCTCCTGAGGAACTGGGAGAGCATGTGCTGGTACAGGGCGGATCCTTCCTCAATGACGCCCTCCTGCGCATCATGGAAAACATGCTGGGACGGGAAGTGACGCGCCCAAGCCTTGCAGGCCATATGGGAGCCTACGGCATTGCGCTCATGTGCCTGAAGCATCAGGATACCCTGCCGCCCTGCACGCTTACGGCAAACGATCTGCGCAGCCTGACCATCCAGACAAAGCAGGTGCTCTGCAAAGGCTGCGGCAACCGCTGCCACCTGACAGTCAACAAATTTTCCAACGGGAAAAGGCTCTTTTCAGGCAACCGTTGCGACCGCATACTGGATACGCACAAGGAAAAAGGCGTGCAGAAACCCTCCATCTATGAATGGAAGGAAAAACGCCTCTTTTCGTATACGCCCCTGCCGGCACAGGAAGCCAGAAAAGGCAGCATCGGCATACCAAGGGTGCTCAACATGTATGAGCGCTATCCCTTCTGGTTTACGCTCTTTACAGACTTAGGCTTCAGGGTGGAGCTTTCCCCTGCCTCTACCAAGGAAATCTACAATCTCGGCATCTCCTCAATGCCTTCCCAGACTGTCTGCTTTCCTGCCAAGCTGGCTCACGGCCATGTCAACTGGCTTATACAGAAAAAAATCCCGCACATTTTTTATCCCTGCATTCCCCGCGAGCGCAAGGAAAGCCTGCACGCCTTTGACTGCTACAGCTGTCCCGTTGTCTGCGGCTACCCCGAGGTAGTGCGTCTCAACACAGAGGAACTTGAACAGGGCACAAGCATACTGCACACCCCCTACCTGAATCCCGAAGATCCGGCTTCGCTCACCAAGGTCATTGCCGATGAATTTGGCATTTCCAGATGGACGGTGCGCAAGGCTGTCCAAAAGGCTGTGCGCGAGCAGGAAAAATACCGCAGGGAGCTGCAGGAAGAAGGCCTGCGCCTTGTCAATGAGCTGAAAGCAAAAGGCGAGACAGGCATAGTCCTGTGCGGGCGTCCCTACCATGTGGATCCCCTGGTGCATCACGGCATACCCGGGCTTATCACGTCCCTGGGGGCAACTGTCCTGTCTGAGGACAGCATTGCAGGCCTCTACAATGAGCAGGAAGACAAGATCCCCATGCGCATTGTCGATCAGTGGACCTTCCCTGCCAGGCTGTACAGGGCTGCCAAGGTTGTGGCTGCCCACGACGAGCTTGAGCTGGTGCAGCTCACCTCCTTCGGGTGTGGCATTGATGCCGTCACCTCTGACCAGGTGAGCGAAATTCTGCGTCATGCAGGCAAGATGCACACGCTCATCAAGATAGACGAGGGACAGTCCTTAGGTGCCGCCCGCATCCGCATCAGGTCCCTGCTTGCCACGCTGGAAGACCAGAAGGAACGCCGTTCAAGGCAGGCTTCCAGGGATGATCTGGACTACCTTATTCATCCGCCTGTCTTTACCAAGGCCATGAAGAAGACCTGCGACATCATAGCGCCGCAGATGTCGCCCATCCATTTCAATGTTGTCGAGTCAGTCCTGAAAGGGGCAGGGTTCAATTTCCACGTCCTGCCCTCAGTTTCTGCCCATGATATCGAGACAGGCCTAAAATACGTCAACAACGATGCCTGCTATCCGGCCCAGGTTGTCATAGGGCAGCTTATCAATGCCCTGCAGAGCGGAGCAGTCGATCCAAACAACACGGCAACGCTCCTTTCGCAGACCTGCGGCCCCTGCCGTGCCACCAACTATCCCGGGCTTCTGAAACGTGCCCTCAAAGAGGCGGGCTTTGCCAATATCCCGACGCTGACCTTCCGCAGCAATGAGGCCACCACTACCCAGCCGGGCTTTGCCATCACCAACAAGCTTTTCAACAATCTTTATATTGGCATCCTGTACGGGGACATGCTGCAACGGCTTTCACAGCACACGCTGACTTATGAAGTCACCAGGGGGGATACCGAAGCGCTTGTCAAGAAATGGACCGATACAGTGGCAGCGTCCTTTGCCGCCGGAAAAACCCGTGATATCGATCGCGACATGCAGGCCATGACCAGGGATTTCTCCTCCATTGCCATGCATAAGGAAGACCGCCCCAAAGTTGGCATTGTGGGCGAAATTCTGCTGGCCTATCACCCCGATGCCAACCGCCATATAGCAGATCTCACCAGGCAGGAAGGCGGGGAGCCCGTACTGGCCGATATCGTGGACTTCTTCCTCTACTGCTTCTCGGATCCCATCTATCAGTGGCAGAAACTGGGCGGCAAGGCCCTGCCTGCCTTCTTTGGCTGGTACCTGATCCACAAGTTTGACAAAATCCGGGACAGCATGCGCCGTGCCCTTGCAGGATCGCCCTTCCCGCCGGCGGCACGCTTCAAGGACCTCTTTGCCAAGGCTGGCAGGCTGATTTCTCCAGGCTACCAGGCTGGCGAAGGCTGGCTGCTCTCTGCTGAGCTTCTCAAATTTATGTCCCAGGGCACAACCAATGCCCTCTGCCTGCAGCCATTCGGCTGTCTTCCCAACCATGTCGTCGGACGCGGCGTCTTCAAGGCTATCAAAAAACAGTGCGCAGATGCCAACCTCATGGCCATGGACTATGAGGCAGGCACGTCAGAGGCCAACCTGCTCAACCGCATCAAGCTGTTCATGTCCATGGCGCATGCCCCGGAGGCACGCTGACACTGAGAAGCCTCTGTAACGGGCATTAAAGGCCCTGCGGGCCTATAGCAAGAGGTAAACAGGGGTGAAGGACTGTATGAAGACTTTATTCGACGAGGAATGGCAAGTCAGGCTCTACTATGAAGGCAAGATAAAAGAAGCCTTTCAAGTAGGTTTGCAAATAGGGATAAAAAAGGGAATCCTGGCGACCGTTGTCTCCCTGATGAAAAAAGGGAAAATAACAGAAACCGAAGCCGCTGAAGAAGCCGGCATGACTGTAACTGACTTCAAAAAAACAATAGCTGCTCTTGCTTAGGGCCTTCAGCTCACCTCTTTTGCCTGTAGCTATACCCAGAAGCACTTACAGATGCTTTGCTGATCGCATTGTCTGTCTTGAATTGTGCACAATGTCTGTGCGGGGAACAAAGGTGGAGGACCTTATGAAGAGTTTATACGATCAGGAATGGGAAACAAAACTGTATTATGAAGGCAAGGAGAGAGAGTGGCGAAGGGAAAGCAAACAGGAAGGGCTAAGGGAAGGAACCCAAAAAGGGATCCTGACGACAGTTGTCTCCCTGATGAAAAAGGGGAAACTGACAGAAACCGAGGCCGCTGAAGAAGCCGGCATGACTGTACCTGACTTCAAAAAAGCAATAGCTGCTCTCGCTTAGGCTCCTTCAACTCGTATCTTTTGCCTGCAGATATACGCCAGTTCCTTACAGGATCTTTGCTGGTCGCATTGCCTGTCCATGAATTATGAACAATGTCTGTGGGGAAACAGAGGTGGAGGACATTATGAAGACTTTATACGATCAGGAATGGGAAACAAAACTGTATTATGAAGGCAAGGAGAAAGAGTGGCGAAAGGAGGGAATCCAAAAGGGAAGCCTGGCGACCGTTGTCTCTCTGATGAAAAAAGGGAAAATAACAGAAACCGAAGCCGCTGAAGAAGCCGGCATGACTGTAACTGACTTCAAAAAAACAATAGCTGCTCTTGCTTAGGGCCTTCAGCTCACCTCTTTTGCCTGTAGCTATACCCAGAAGCACTTACAGATGCTTTGCTGATCGCATTGTCTGTCTTGAATTGTGCACAATGTCTGTGCGGGGAACAAAGGTGGAGGACCTTATGAAGAGTTTATACGATCAGGAATGGCTACAAAAACTGTACTATGAAGGCAAGATGAAAGAAGCCTTTCAAGAAGGTTTTCAAGAAGGCTTTCAAGAAGGCTTTCAAATAGAGATAAAAAAGGCGATACTAGCGAAACTTGTCTCTCTGATGAAAAAAGGAAAAATAACAGAAGCCGAGGCAGCCGAGGAAGCCGGCATGACTGTAACTGACTTCAAAAAAGCAACATCTGCTCTCGCTTAGGAGGCTTCTACAGGAACAAACAACAGCACAAAAAAAAGAAAACTCCCCGTAAAGAAGACCTTTCGGGGAGTTTTCTCTTTTGTGCTGAACCTGCCAGAACAGCGTCTGCCTACTTTGCACCAGGATGAGGAGCCTTGTGCTGTGCAGGCTTAGGAGCCACGGGGGCCGGTGCCTTTTTGGGAGCAGGCTTCTGCTTTGCGGGCTTCATATCAGGCTTGCCAGGCTTTGGAGCATGCTTGGGAGCCTGCTTCATGTCCTTGGGAGGCTTGACGTTTCCAGGATGCCCGGGCTTTGCCGGAGCAGGCTTGTGTGCCTTGGGGGCTTTAGGTGCCTGTTTTTTCAGGTTAGTATCGCCAGGCTTTCCGGCTGGTGCTTTCGGATGCTTGGGCTGTGCCATATGGCTGGCATTAGCAGGCTTCTGCTTTGCGTCATGGACCGGCTTTTTCAGGTCCTTTTGGGCCGGAGCCGAGTGGCCAGGAGTTCCTGACGGCTGGCTGGCAGCCAATGCGGCACCTGGTGTAGCAAAAACAAGCGAAGCCATGGCCATCAGGGCCAGCAACGTTGAACTTTTTCCTGTCATAGTGTGTAATTCCTCCAGCGCAGATGCGCCTGAGCAAAGGCTGTATGCCTCTGTCTTGTTGTAATGCGAATACACTATAGGCACTGCTTTCACATCGTCAAGAAGGAGAATGCCCTCCCAGGCATGTTTTTTCTCCGGCTCTCCTGTAAGAATAAGAGGAAACGTAACCATGCCTTTATGGGCGCTCAGGCCATATCAGGAACTCGCTGTCCAGACCTTGATACAGTGCACAAGAAGCAGGCAGTTTCTCCTGCTTCAGGCAGCCACAGGCGCAGGCAAAACCCTCATGGCAGCCCATTTCATGCGCTATTTTACGGACAGGTGGCATTTCCGCTGCCTTTTCCTTGCGCACAAGGCCATCCTGGTACGGCAGGCGCTGGAACGCATGCAGGAATCCTTTGAGGATGCCGATGTCAACGTGGACTGCCTCTGTGCCTCGGTTGAAAAGCCAGGCAGTGTTTCAGGGCATATTATCGTTGCCTCTCCGCAGACGCTTGGCAGGCGGCTTGAAAACCTGCCCAGGGTGGATGTCATCGTCATAGACGAATGCCACCGTGTCCCGCCTAAGGATCAGCATTCCCTCTACGGCGACATTATCAGTGCCGTCACAGAAAAACGTCCCAATGCCCGCATCCTGGGCATTACGGCAACACCATGGCGTCTCGGGCAGGGACCAATTTACAGCCAGGCAGGACAGGCACAAAATACAAGCTGGTGGTCTGACCTTGATGTGCGCATTTCCATCAGGGAATTGCAGGAAAGCCGGTGGCTTGCTCCCCTGAAAGTGCTTGCCTGCGATACCTCGGACGATCTTCTCTCCGTCCCTGTGGGCGCATCAGGCGATTTCCGTGAGGATGTTCTGGAAGAAACCCTGCTCAAGCCCCTGCATCTGGGCAGTGCCGTCAAGGCAGTGCAGGCGCATGCAAAGGACAGAAAGCACATCGCGGCCTTCTGCGTCAGCATAGTGCACGCCAGGGAGCTGGCCGACCGCTTTGCAGCCCAGGGAATAAGCGCAGCTGCCATTGACTCGCGCACGGACACCCGTACAAACAATGAACGCCTGGCCGCCTTTGCCAGAGGGGAAATTCGGGTTCTCTGCACTGTGGGCATGCTGACGGAAGGGTGGGACTGTCCGGCAACGGACTGCCTGCTCATGTGCCGCCCTACACTCTCGCCTGCCCTCTATGTACAGATGGTTGGCAGGGGCCTGCGTACAGAACGTGGCAAAAAGGACTGCCTCCTGCTGGATCTGTCAGGCAACGTCCTGCGGCACGGATCCCCAAATGCTCCCAAACTGAGCCGTCCCCAGGGACTGATCACCGAAGAGGGAGGCTGCGGACAGGGAAACAGTGGCGAATCCCCGCGCTTCTGCCCTTTTTGCGACAGCATCCTGCCTGCAGACACAAAGCTTGAGTGCCCTGTCTGCCATGCCCCGCTCTATGAGCTGACCGAGAACGGCCAGGCATTCAGGACAATCAACCTGGACAGGCTGGAAAAGCTCACTCAGAGGGGAGAGGCTGCGCGCAAGGCAAAAGAAGAGGCTGAAAGTCAGAGAAAGGCAGAGGAAAAAGCCCGGGAGGAAGCTGCCAGGGAAGCCAGGGCCCGCCGCAAGTCCCTGCTTATCAACCAGGGAGAGCCTGTCAGAGCACAGGTGCTCTCATGGAGCACGCCTGAGCAGCACCAGGTGCACAGCGGTCCGGCAAAAGGTGCCAGTACCCTCAAATTTGAACTGATAGTACACATTCCGGGAACAGGCAGAAGAGCCGTCAGGGTTTTGCTGGATCCTGAAGGAGCCATGGGGCGCAGGGCCCGTACCTGTTTCTGGGTTCTGCAGGACACAAAGACCTTCTGGCAGGCCTGCTCCGGCACTCCGTTCCCGGCAAGCAAAGCAGGTCTTCTCGCCAAATGGCCCTCTGTCTCCATTCCTGCGGAAGTCACTCTCAGGGAATCCTCAGGCGGCTTCCTGCGTATCATCTGGAAGGAAAAGGCAAATAAGAAAAACAAGCAGGCACAGGCGCCAAAGGCTTAAAGCAAAATAAGCCAGCTTTTGTCTTGTCTTGCCTCTGACAAGACAAAAGCCTATAGAGAAAGAGAAGAGGAAGCGGTTATTTGGTATCGGTGAGCCAGTCCTGTCTTGCCGGTTTTCCGCCCCTTTCAAGCCTCCAAGAGGCAGTACATTGACACTCTTCGTCTGTAAGAAGGAGAAAGTCCATGCAAAGAAGACAATTTCTCACAGGTCTCTGCGTCCTGCTTGGGACCGGCCTGATGACAAGCTGTACTCCTGCTTACCATCACGGCCACGGGGACGACTACTACCATCGTCCTCCGCCGCCTCCTGGTGGTGGCGGCGAACCACGTTCTAACGGAGGCTCCCCTTCCGGACAGCGGCCTGGCGGCGGACCTCGTCCTAACGGCGAATCCCGTTCCGGACAGCGTCCTGGCAACGGAGGCAGGCCGGGAGGCTCAGGGAACAAAGGCAAACGCCCTGAACCCGGCGGAGATGGCGGCCACGGTGGCCCTGGAAGAGAAAAGTAGCCATATTCAGGCGCACAGGCGTGGCGCCTTAAGCAGACAAAGCTGATACAGGCAAACATGGGCAAAGGAGCCGGAGCAATGATCTCCGGCACCCTTGCCCTTTTCTTTTTGCTGACAGCCAGTCCGCCGCCGCTAAAAGGCTGTTTAGCCCTGAAAGATGCACTTTTTGCTCAATTTTGTTTTGCCTGTGTTCCCAAAGCGCTCCGTTCCCTGCAGGCAAAGCAGGGCCTCCCGCCAAACGGCTCTCTCTCCATTTCCCGGCAGGTCCCTTTCCAGGGAATCCTCAGGCGGCTTCCTGTGCATCTTCTGGAAGGAAAAGGCAAATAACACAAACAGTCACAAGTCCAAAGACTGTAGCCCAATAAGCCAGCCATGTCTTGTCTTGCCACTGACAAGACAAAAGCCTATAGATAAAGTGAAGGGGAAGCGGTTATTTGTGTATCGGAGAACCAGTCCTGACATAGTTTCTCCGCCCCTCTCAAGCCTCCAAGAGGCAGTACATTGACACTCTTCGTCTGCAAGAAGGAGTAAGTCCATGCAAAGAAGACAATTCCTCACGGGTCTCTGCGCCCTGCTTGGTGCCGGCCTGATGACAAGCTGTACTTCTTACGATTACGGCTACTACGGGGACGACTACTACCATCGTCCACCGCCTCCTCCTGGTGGTGGCGATGGTGGCGGACATCGCCCTCCTCCGCCCCGTCCAAACGGACCTAACCACGGCGGGCCACGGCCTGGTGGCGGACCGCGTCCTGGTGGCGGGCCACGTTCTGCTGGCGGTCCCCAGGGAGGACCACGGCCTAACGGCGGATCCCACGGCGGGCCACGTCCTGGCGGCGGACCCCAGGGCGGACCTCGTCCT
>CAVLCT010000006.1:48597-51395 GCA_963661665.1 Bulleidia sp.
GGCGGACCTCGTCCTGGCGGCGGAGGCCGGCCGGGAGGCGGAGGCAAACCTGGCGGCGGAGGCAGACCCGGAGGCGGTGGGGACAAGGGCAAGCGTCCTGAACAACCCGGCGGAAATGGCGGCCACGGTGGCCCAAGACGCTAAAAATAACCGCATCCAGGCGCACATGCGTGCCGCCTGAGCAGACAGCTGATATATACAAACATGGGCAAGGAGCCGGAGCATTGATCTCCGGCCGCCTTGCCCTTTTCTTTTGCACGCATCATTTCTGCCCTGCCTCAAACCATACGTTATAGTCCATCCCGGGAAATGACTGTTTAGCCCTGAAAGATGCGCTTTTTGCTAAATTTTTTTGCCTGTGTTCCGAAAAGACAGTATGAATGGGAATTTTTCATGCTGCACTTTTGCCGTCCCATTCCGGCAGGCAGCACAGGTACTGTCCATGATAACCAATGCCGCTTTTTCCGAACTCAGACATCTCCTCGACAGCAACAGGCCAGAGGAAGCTAAAGAGGCTTTGCGCAATCTGCAGGCAGGCTATTTCTCCCTTCTTGATGAAATAGATCACCTGCATCTGCGCATCACCAGCTTTGAAGATCTTCTCTGCCTCTCCAAGGTGCGGCGCGGGGATGATGATCTGGTATGGTTTTCCATGCCTGACAGCATGGAAAAAGCGGGTCCGTTTTGTCCGCTCTGCCATGATACGGACAAAAGCCTCATCCACCTTGAAAAAAATGGTGACGACTGGCTTTGTCCGTCGTGCCATGCGCAGTACCAGGGTGAGGGAAACAGCCGGAAAAAAGCTGCCCTTCTGCCCTTTGACAAAAACGCCCGCCTTGTCCGCTATTAAAATCAGCTCCTAAAATTAACTCCTTAAGATGTCTTTGCCCGAAGGATATCGAAAAGAAGAGGCTGCCCTTATTCAAAGGCAGCCTCTCTTTTTTGTGCTTTTGCAATAGCTCAGCGTGAGGACACGCTTTTGTGCACAAGGTAATGCCGTATATATGATTTGAAGCTGTGCCGGTGCCGGACAACAAGAAACACCGAGCAGATGGAGACGGCACAGGCTGCAATCATATCGGCACTGACTTTTTCGCCGCCGATGAAGCAACCCAGAAGAATGCCGATTACAGGACAGACGTATTCATAGGAAACGGCCAGGGAAACATTTACATTCACCAGCAGCCAGATATAGCAGGCATATGCCAGGAACGATCCGCCAATAACCATCCAGCTGAAGGCCAGTATCGTGTCAGGACGCAGGTTCTGCGGCTGAATCGTGGAGAATTCGCCAAACAGGGAGGCAACCACAAGGCTTTCCAGGCCGCCCATAAGAAGCAGCAGGCCTGTGCTCTCCATCATGGGCATATCCTTTGCGATATTGGCTTTCTTCATGATGAGGGAGCCTGCAACCCAGCCGGCAATGGCACCCAGAAGGATCAGCACGCCAAGGACAGTACCTGTGCCGGCACTCTGCTCCGACCAGGACAGGTAGACAATGGCACAAGCCCCGCTGCACATGCCGATGCACTGCGTGCGCGTAGGAGGCTGCTCGCCTGCAAAAAGCCAGGCCGCAACCAGCATGAAGATGGGCGTAGAGCCCATAATAACGGCTGCCACGCCCGAAGCCACCTGTGTCTGGCCTAGCGTTAAAAAGCCGCTGCTCATCAGGACAAGCATGCTGCCCAAAAGAGCATGGTTCCGTACATCCTTCAGGGAAGGCGTCTTCCACGATTTTTTGCGCAGATAGCAGACTGCAAGCGTCAGCAGGCCGGCAAGGCCGTTGCGCAGGCCGCAGACCAGAAAGGGACCGGCTATTTCAAGGCTCAGCTTGTTGCCGATATACACACTGCCCCAGGACGCATACACCAGAAAGAGCATGATGATAACAAGGTGTACAGGGGGACGAACACCAAATTGCTGCTTCATACAACACCCAAACGCTTATCAAATGCGCTGACAGTTAGGGGAAAGCCGGTTTTTGCCGGCAAAAAAAAGGATGGCGGCAAAGCAAAAACTGTTTCACCGCCATACTCCAAAAATGTATGTTTGTCTTCTAGGCGCCGGCAGCCTGTCTTGTCGGAACCTCGGAGGCGGTTGTTTCAATTACCGTCTCCTCCTGAGACTCATCCTTCTTATTCTTTTCCTGCCTGGCTTTTTTGCTTTCCTCATAAAGAGACTTGCACTTTTCATACAGGCCGGTGCGCTCTTCCATGGGAGCCTGTTCTATGGCACGCAGACTGCCTGCCATTTCCTTCTGTTCATTTTCAAGCTTGCGCACCTTCCAGCCAGTCCGCATGGACTTGGCGCTGAGGCGGACACGCTCCCAGACAAGTAGCAGGAAACAGCAAATCAGGCCGGCAGCAAAGGAAATCGCAACGACAAGGTAAAACGGAACAGTCACGCTGGGCGCTTCAGGCTGAAAAAGAACATTGAACTGCAATGTCACATCTTCTGCAAGTGATGCCTGATTCTGACAGAGGAACAGCATCGCCACAAAGAAAACGATGATCAATACCAGTGCTTTAATATATTGCATAAGACATCCCTCCTGTTCCGGACAGCAGGCCTGCATAAAAACTACGTACCCGCAGCCTGGACAGAGCTAACCTCTTTTACAGTCTGCATAGGAGACAATGGCTGGTCCAGCCATTATCTGATTGCGATGCACAAGGACAGGCTTTGTGCATAAGCGTACAGTCTGAAATGACATTCAATCAGTCTGTAACGCTTATCTTCTATCACAGGCGCTATAAATATTCCATATTTACAATGGGGCTAAATTTCGCATTCCGGCA
>CAVLCT010000007.1:0-8559 GCA_963661665.1 Bulleidia sp.
TGCTTTATCCAGCCGTCTTCCAGTGTGGCTGGCATGATAAAGCTTACATGGTTGCGGCAGAGCCAGCATACGTTTTCAGGGCTGAAAAGACCGGTGCCGGCTACGAGCGTTATCTGTCGTTTTTCTTTGCTGCGCTTCATTCGTGTGATGGCTTCTGTCACTGAACTGAGATTCTGAAAAAGGCCACGCCATACCTCAAAGGAAACAGGCAGTTCGCTGTTCAGGGAGAAAAAGGCCAGCACCCTGCTGTCTGCGCCATAGCCAGCTTTATCGTATACGCCTCTGGATGCCAGTGTCAGATCCGACTCGCAGGAAGAGGACCGGGACATTGTGTCAAATGCGAGAAGAGGCTCTTCTTCTGTCAGGCTGCTCAGTTTCCTGAAAAGGTTCTGCATTCCGGTGTCATCCTGTCCAAGTTGCTCAAAGAGTTCATAACAGCTGTCTGCGGACAATCCCTCCCTGTATGGAGCATCGTGCTCAAGCAGCCAGTCTTCTATAGCGCTGGCAGAGCCTCCTGTCTGAACCATGAAATGAGCTACTGTCAGGATTTTATCGGCGGTAGTTTTGTCATATGCCGCAGAAAGAGCATCTGCCAGCCCTGACTCTGAACATGCCCAGTCAAGCAGGGTGGAGGCATTCGGGGATTGTGCTGTATCTGCGTCTGGCACTGATGCCGTTGTGGCGGACAAGTTGCAAGCAGTATCCTGAACTGGGGATGCAGCATCTGCTTGTGCAGATTTTTTCCTTTTTTGCATGGGCCTGCTGCGTGTGGGAGTGTCTTCGCCAGGCATAAGTTTGTACCCGGTTCTTTCGCTGCTGAGCTGCCTGTTGTATTTGCGTTGCGGATCGTACTGATATTTTCTGAGTTCCTGGTACCTGACGCCGGTTTTCTTGTCCGTGACCCAGACCATGCGTTCCTTGATGGGAAAATCAGTATCTTGCATAGATAGTACCCTTTTGAGTGCGTAGTGTTGAGTCGTATTATTATATACACCCAACAAGCTGTCAAGAAAAACTCCACAAACTTCATGTTCATGGAGTTATCCGGCAGATTCTGCCAGAGGCTTAAGATGGGCTATGTTCAGCCTGAAACGGAAAGCCTGTATGGGCTGTAGGGAGTTCTTTTATTTCCCCTTTGCTTTTGGCAGGACTGTCTTGTCCAGCGTGATTGTGTCGTCTTTTGCAATCTTCCCGTACTGGCTTCGTAGCTGGAAAACGGGTGTTTCAGACGCCTTAAACCGTACTGTCACTGATGTGCTCTTTCCCTGGGCAACCAGGCCGTTGATTTTGTAGAGATTTCCATTGGACTGGTTGACCAGATAGATATCGTCAAACTGGATGTTGAGATAGGTTTCTCCTGTATTTTTGATTTTAATGACGGCCTCTTTATACTCGCCGTCGTCCTTGATACTCTCAACGGCCATTGTGAAGCGTGTTTTGGCGTCATCCAGAGACTCGCAGTACCACCAGAGAGGCGTGTTATATTCGTAGCTCGCAAGTTCCAGATAGCCTTTTTCATGCATTGCCTGCATGAGGAGCGATAGTCTATCCGCTACGATATGTGATGAGACAACCCATATCTTCTGATAGGAGAGAATTGTTCTATTTCTGCCTCTGAAAGACGATAAAACAGCATGAATAAACCCGTCTGACACTGTCTGCACCAGAAAGCCTCTGACAATGAACGGTCCGTTCCAAAACACCTGCTACCTCGTTCAACCCTGCAACCGGACACCAGAATCCATTCTCTGGCCGCTGAGCTCTTGACAGCCCGGCAATATGACGGGTACAAAGCTAAATCTTGATATCAATATATCTTGATATAATAAGATTTTTCGCAGGGAGTATCCTATATGGCCAGGTCCAGATTTGAGAGCCTGTTTTCTCTTCCCCGTACACTGCTCTTTGATGGCGGCATGGGCACCATGCTCCAGGCTAACGGTATGCCGGCCGGCATGTCTCCGGAAGCCTTTTGTCTTGATCGTGAAGATATCCTGTACGCTGTTCATAAAGCGTATGTGCAAAGCGGCGCAGACATCATTACGACCTGTACCTTCGGAGCCAGCCCGTTCAAGCTGGACAAGGGGCTCTCTGTTTTTGAAACCAACAAAAGGCTGGCAGAAGTTGCCAGAAAGGCCGCTGACGAGGCAGGCAGATGCGTTCTGGTGGCAGGAGATGTGGGGCCGACCGGGCATTTTGCTAGGCCTCTTGGCGATGTGGATCCAGAGGAATTGCTGGCCGGCTTGCAGGAACAGGTACGCGGCCTTGCTGCAGGCGGATGCGATTGCATCCTGCTGGAAACGCAGTTTGACCTGGCTGAGACCAGGCTTGGGGCTGCGGCCGTCCGCAACGTATGCGATTTGCCCATACTGGCCTCAATGACATTTGAGGATGAAGCAAGCCTCACCGGCTCTACTCCCGAAATTTTTGCCGAAACCATGCAGAACCTGGGCGTGGCGGCTCTTGGCACCAACTGCTCTGTCGGTCCCGAGCGCATGGCCGATGTCTTGCGCCGTCTTCTGGCCGTGTCATCGGTACCTGTCTTTGCACAGCCCAATGCCGGCATGCCCGAACTGCGTGGCGACAAGACTATCTTCCCCCTTGATGCAAAGCATTTTGCCCATCTGACGGCTCCTTTTGTCGATCTGGGGGCAAGGGCCCTTGGCGGATGCTGCGGAACAACGCCTGATCATATTGCTGCCCTGAAAAAGGCCCTGGACGGGCATTGTGCCGATACTTCGGTCCGGGTCGAACCGCAAAAACACACAGGCATAGTCCTGACATCGCGCCAGGAGCTTGTGCGCATCAGTCCTGACGATCCTTTTGTTCTTATAGGGGAGCGCATCAACCCGACCGGGAAAAAGCAGCTGACAGCCGAACTGCAAAAGGGAATTTTCTCCCAGGCCATGGACTTTGCATCGCAGCAGCTTGACTGCGGGGCAAAGGTCCTGGACGTGAATGTGGGAGCGCATGGCGTCAACCAGACAGAACTTTTGCCCAGGCTTATTGCAGAGCTTACGGCAAGCCATACCTGCCCATTGTCCGTCGATTCCTCCGATGATGATGCTATACTGGCTGCCCTGCCCTGGTGCCCAGGCTCATCCCTGGTCAACTCCATCAACGGCCATGGGGATCGCATGCAGATTTTGGGAACAGCCTGCCGCAATTTCGGCAGTCCCTTCATTCTCCTGCCTATGCGTGATGCCAAGCTGCCAGTGAAGGCATCTGAGCGTCTGGCAATCCTGGAATCGCTTATTGAAAAGGCAGAGAGCTTGGGCATTCAGAGAAGGCTCATGATGGTGGACATCCTGGCCCTTGCCATATCCTCTAAAAATGAGGCTGCCGTTGAATGCCTGAAGTTATTGTCCTGGTGCCGTGAAAATGGCTTTGCGACTACTCTTGGCCTGTCAAACCTGTCGTTCGGCCTGCCGGCAAGAGAGCTTATCAATGCGGCATTTCTGACAATGGGAGCCGGGCACGGGCTCAGTTCCTGCATTGCCAACCCATCAAGCTCCCGCATCCGCGAGGCCATTGCAACGGCTGATCTTTTGCTGCAGCACGATGACAATGCCGGAAACTTTATCGCCGGCTATGCCGACTGGAAGAACGGGGGAAACGGATCAGGAGGCACGGGGATCGCCAGGGCCGAGGCGCACAAGTCCTCTACCCCGTATGAGGCTGTGCTGACAGGGGATCGTGATCATGTGGTCGGCCTTCTGGAAGAGAGAATCAAAGAAGGCAGGGAGCCTTTTGACATTGTCAATGAAGAGCTTATTCCGGCCATAACGGAAGTCGGCGTGCGCTATGAGAAAAAGACGTATTTTTTGCCGCAGCTCATTCGTTCTGCCGAGACCATGCAGAAGGGCTTTGCCTACTTAAAGCCGCTTATGCGCCATGATGCGGCAGAAAAGCGTCCGGCCGTCGTTCTGGCTACCGTTGAAGGGGACGTGCATGACATCGGCAAGAATATCGTCGGCCTTATGCTCTCCAACTACGGCTTCACCGTCATCGACGCCGGCAAGGACGTGCCTGCACGCAAAATTGTCGATCTGGCCATTGAGAACGGAGCTAACCTGATCGGCCTGTCTGCCCTTATGACAACGACCATGGTGCGCATGGAAGATACCATCAAAATAGTGCGCGAGGAAAAGCTGCCCATGCGCATTATGGTAGGCGGCGCTGCCGTAACAGCCGCATTTGCTGATTCCATAGGAGCCGATGCCTACTGTGTCGATGCCGTGGATACTGTCCATGCCGCCCAGCGCCTGAGCCAGGAATTTGCCGCAGTGCAGGGCTGAAAAGACAAGGTGATTCAGGTGCTGGCCAGCCAGGCTCCCTGAATGAAGGCACTTGCAGGCTTCCGGCTGACGGGCCGCAAAAAGCGCCTTTTTGAAAACAAGTCTGCCTGTCCCGGTGTTCCGCTTTTGCGTGCGGAGCGCCGGGGCACTTCAATATTGTGCTAATTTTATACATATGCTAGTAGGAAAACACAGTGTGCGCTGACGGAACATGGCTTGTTCCTGGTGAAAATCAGGAGGCTTTGCGGGAGCGTGCACATGGCCTGGCACTGTGTATGGCACAGTAGCAAAGGCCGCATTTTCCCTGTCTTGATGCTGGGAAAGGGTAATGATTTGAAACAAAAGCCATCTGTCTTTACGGGATATGGCTTTCCTATCAGGGGTTTATCAATGGTAGTACGATTTGCAGCCCGCCTTATGGCACTTGTTATGGCTTTCAGCCTCTGCCTGGGCACAGCTATGGCCCAGGACATCAAGGAGATGTCTGCCAAGGAACTGGATGCTCTGATTCAGAAGACAACAAAGGAAGGGCGCGGAGTCTTTATTAACTTTTTTGCAACCTGGTGTCCCCCCTGCGGGAACGAGATTCCCATGATCTCAAAGCTGGAACAGAAATACGGCAAGAAAATCCTTTTTATCGGCCTGAGCGTGGACGATAAAAAGACCATGGACAAGGTTGCTTCTTATAAAAAAGACAAAAAGATCGGCTATCCTGTCTATTTTGCCTCAAGGGAACTGGTTGCCAGATACGGCGTAAGCTCTATCCCCTTCAATGTCGGCTACGGCAAGGGTGGCAAGATGGAATTTGCCTACGCAGGCCTTCTTGAAGAAAGCGAGCTTGAAGATCTGACCAAGGATTTGCTGAAATAGCATTTCTTTCCTTCCTGAACTGACCGGGTCTGTCTGTGGCTGAACCTGGTCTTTTTCTTTTGCGGCATAGAAGCCGCAGAGTGAGGTCAATACCCACGATGAAAGGCAAGTACAGTGTACGTAAGGCAAATGTGGCAGACGTGAAGAGCATTCACGGGCTGCTGATGCAGGAAGCCCTGAAGGGGATGCTTTTACCCAGAGCTCTGGCATATCTTTACGGACATGTACGAAATTTCTTTGTCTGCGAGGATGAGAACGGCGCGATAGTAGGCTGCTGTGCCCTGGCTCCTGTATGGGATGACCTGGCAGAGGTCTGCTCCCTGGTTGTCCGTGACGACTTGCGGGGGGAAGGGCTTGGACGCCTGCTTGTGGAAACCTGCGAAGAGGATTCCCGTGTCCTTGGCGTCTCAAAACTGTTTGCCCTGACGTACAAGGAACAGTTTTTTAACCACATAGGCTTTGCCACTGTGGAAAAGGACGTCCTGCCCCAGAAAATATGGGCTGACTGCGTGCACTGTCCCAAGTACCCGGACTGCGATGAAAATGCCGTACTCCTTGATCTGTCGGCAAAAGGCAGTCCAGAAAAAGGAGAATAGGCTATACCACTGTTCTTAAGGCATAAGGCCGTAAAAACAGGATCCTGACCAGTAGCTTGCGTCCTTGCCAGGATTCAATGCCAATGCCTTCTGTTTTGTTTGCATATAGTTGACGGGCGGCAGGCTTTCAGCTGTCATGAGCTGCATAAACCTCCGGCTTACGAAATATATTCTGACTCAGCTTTTTACGGAGGATGCGCTTTGCCTGTGGCTCATGCCGCAGGTTTCGCATAATTTTGATGAAAAAAATTACAGGTCTGCGCCCGCTTTTTACAAGAGAGATGATTGCTTCCCGTGTTGCCCAGATGGCAGAGGAAATTACGGCTGTTTATCATGACGAGCCGCTTATTGCCATCTGCGTCCTGAAGGGGGGCGTTATCTTTTTTGCTGATCTGGTGCGCCAGATACAAAACAAGAATATTCAGATGGCCTTTCTGACCATGAGCAGCTACGGAGCAGGCACCACCGCAGGCGATATCAAGTTTAAGTGGACCCTGAATACAGATATCAAGGACAAGCATGTCCTGATTGTGGAAGATGTCGTGGATACAGGCCACAGCATGAAATTTTTGCTTGAGGAAGTGCGCAAAAGGGAGCCCAAAAGCATGAAGCTGGCCGTCATGGTGGACAAGTACGAACGCCGCGAGGTGGAAGTAAAGGCTGATTATGTGGGCTTCACCATGGATAAAGGCTTTATCGTAGGCTTTGGCCTGGATTTTGCCGGCCAGTACCGCACGTTGCCGGATATATGCGTTGCTGAATGGGTAGAAGAGTAAGACTTTCCTGTAGAAACAGCAGTCTGTATAAAGGCTGTGTGCCTGAATATGGCCTTTGTAGCATAAGGCGGCAACGGCATCACAGCTGAACGTATATTGGAGATTAGTATGCAGGTTATTTGTCCAGGTTGTCAGAGTTGTTTCCTTCTTCCTGCCGGAGTCAAAAACGGAACCATTCTGAGGTGCTCTGTCTGCAAGAAAGAATTTCCTTATACAGGACCAGATGTTCCTGCTGATCTTCCTTCTGTTTCTTTGCAGGAGCCGGCCGTTTCTCCTGAGCCAGCAGAGGCCACGGCGCCTTCAATGGCAGTACAGTCGCAGCCTGTGCAGGAGGAGGAACCATCTTCCGGAGCGCCTCTGAACTTTGACCAGCCTGCTCCGGCAGGAGACTTTTTCCAGGCAAAAGGCAATTCAGGGGATCTGCCTGTGCTGGGTGGCAGGGAAAAGAAAGGCCATGGCCTTTTGTGGCTTTCCCTGCTGGTACTTATATGCCTTGCAGGTGTTGCCGGCTGGTATACTGTTCCTGAATTCCGCAACTTTTTGCAGGGATGCCAGACCTCATTATTTGGAAATGACACTGCAAAGCCAGCACCGGCTGCAAAAAGCCAGCCGGATGCCGGAGCAAAATCCGTTGCCGCAGATCAGAAGCAGCCGGTCGGGCAGACAGCTGAAAAGCCGCTTGTGCTTGACAGTGTAAGCCATCGCTTTGTTGATAACGACAATATGGGCAGTATTCTTATCATCGAGGGCAGGGTAAAGAATATGAGCCAGGATGCCTATGGCAATATTATCCTGCATGCAGCCCTGCTTGATAAGGACCATAAGGTAATAGACACAGCGGATCAGCAAGCCGGAACAGTGCTTACTGATTTTCAGCTGAAGGTTATGACCAAGGCTGAAATGGTCAAGGCTCTCGGTGAGAACGCAGGGCAGGGCGCTTCCGGCGGAACTGTCGCTACGGGTGGCACGATTCCCTTTATGGTTCTTTTTACAAGCCCCTCCGATGCAGTGTCAGAACTTGCCATCGAGATTGGAAAGTCGGAAGCACTTCCCTCTGAAGGAACAAACGCTCAGCCGGCCGGTGCCGCCAGACAGGCAGATCCTGTACAGCCTGCTCCGGCAGCTAAAGACATGGGGAACAGCCAGCAGCCAAAGCCTGTGGCGGATGTCCCCGAAAAGCCTGTCCTTTCAGCACCTGCCACTGCTCCCCTGTCTCCTGCATCAGGACAGCAGCCCTCAGTGCCGCAGACTGTTCCTCCGGCAGTTCAGCCCACAGTTCAGTAGATTGTCTCTGAAAAAAACAGTCCTTTAAACAGGGCATTTTTTGAAGCAGGATGCCGGGGTGGTCATAGATTGCAAGACCACATAGGCTGCCTGAAAAACTGATGTCTGTGTAAGAGTACAGTGGGTCGCCGGGAATATATTCTGACCAGAGAAAGGCAGGAGATGGGAGTATACCCTCTCCTGCCTTTCTCAATGTTTCAGATAAGCATATGGCGCACTTAAGGCACAGCTATTTCTTTTTGGTGTGGCTTGAGCGCAGCTTGACGCGCATGGGCGCATGCTGGATTTTGAAGATGCGCCTTAAGCTTGACTCAAGATACCTTGCATATGTGGGCGAGACCCTGTCGGCATCACTGACAAAAAAGACAAACGTAGGCGGTTCAGACTCAGCCTGTGTCAGATAGAAGAACTTGGGGCGCACACCCTTGACCAGCGGGGGCTGGTGGGCATCCAGGGCCTGCTGCATGGCCTTGTTCAGCTGGGATGTGGAAATGCGGACCAGGCATTCCTTGCGGACCTTGCCGGCCATGGGCAGAATTTTTTCCAGGCCGAACCCGCTTTTGGCAGAAACGGTAAGAATGGGCACATGACCGCAGAAGCCAAGAATTTCCTTGGCTCTTTTAACCACTTCCGCCAGTTCGCTCTTCTTCAGGAGATCGGCCTTGTTGATGATGATCATAAAGGGAATCTTGCGGGTGTTGAGCATGTCCATGAGGCGCTTGTCCTGGGCGCTCA
>CAVLCT010000007.1:8837-50464 GCA_963661665.1 Bulleidia sp.
AGGCGGAGTTCCGGAGCTTCAAGCGTATCGACCAGCTGTTCCTTGGGTATCAGATCGCCAAGTTCCTCTGCCAGTTCATTGAGATTGTGGCCATGTTCTGCAGACACTGCCATGATCGGAAAGCCAAGGGCATGGAACTCGCTGCAAAGCCTGTCTGCAAGCTCGGCACCGTCCACTTTGTTGACGACGCACAGGACAGGCACATTGAGCTTGCGCAGGTGGTTGGCAAGATAGGTGTCCGTGGGCAGAAGGCCGTCCTTGCCGTCAACCACAAAGGCTATGACGCTGGCCGTGGCTGTGGCCGTGTGTACCTGTTGCAGTATTTCAGCCTCAAAGCCGCGTATGCCTTCAGGCCCCTCCTGTACGACGGATTTTTCATCCAGGGTGACGCCGCCTGTGTCGATAATGCCGTACATAGGCTTGTTTTTGCGGCGGACAATACCTTCCAGACGATCTCTTGTCACACCAGGCCTGTCGTGGGTAATGGCACGGTTGGAATGTATAAGTCTGTTGAACAGGGTGGATTTGCCGACATTGGGACGTCCTACCAGGACGACCTTGGGAAGACCGTTGGACATAGTGTACTGCTCGTAAAAAGAAGAGGGGAGTAAACAGCTGAAGGGCAGGGACGGCTAGTGTTCCGGCCGGCCTGCTGCTTCCATAGGCAGTGGCAGGGCCTCTACTGCAAAAGATCCGCTCCAGCGGGGAAGGGCTTCAAAGGACCTCTTGTCAGGCAGGACAAGCCGGGCCGCATGCAGGTACAGCGTGCGGGAAGTATCCTTCTGGCCGTATTTTGCATCGCCGATGACAGGATAGCCGGTACAGGCCAGCTGGACTCTTATCTGATGGGTGCGCCCTGTGAGGATGCGCACATGCAAAAGGCTTGCATTTTGTTCATGGCGGACAAGACGTGCACAGAGCACGGCTTCCTGTCCGTGTCCCGGCCTTGTGTCAGCCACCATGCGTTCCCTGCCGTTTACGGCATCCTTGTGAAGGTAGTGGCGCAGAACAATTGTGCCTGTCTTTTGCCAGAGTCCGTGTACCCAGACAAGATATTCCTTGTGCAGGGCATGTTCGTTCCTTAAGGCATCGTGGGCATATTGCAGGGCCGTATAGGTTTTGGCAACCAGCAGGACTCCTGTTGTGTCCCTGTCCAGACGATGTACGGGCGTAGGCGTAAAGGCAGCTTTTTCGGCAAAAGCCCAGAGCCTGACAGTGACGGCATCAGTATGCCCTGTCCCGGGATGGACTGGCAGTCCTGCCGGTTTGTAGACGGCATAATAGTCGTTGTCTTCGGCAATGATTTCCAGAGGCTCAGGCGTTTGCGTCTCAGAAGGAAGGCTGCCCTGACTGCCCGGGCGCGCTCCCAGACGGACTTCCTGGGGCTGCTTCTGCCTTGTTTCCCGTTCCTGGCTGCTTTTTGTGGCAGCCTGGGCCTGCCTGGAAAGCGAGCCTGCAAAGGGAGGCAGGCGGACAGTATCCCCTGCACTGATACGCAGGAACGGCTGGCAGCGCTTGCCGTTGATACGGACCTGCCCTGTGCGTATCCAGCGGTGCAGCAATGGCTGCGGCAGGTTCAGGCGCCGTTCCAGCAAATTCATCAGTTTCTGGCCTGCTTCGGCATCGCCAACGATAAAGCTGGCTGAAGCCGAAGGAGGCTTGGTACTGTTCGGATCATCTAGGTCAGGTAACATTCAAATTCCTGTATTCACGAATCGGACCGGCAAAGTCGGCAGGCTTGTATGCCGTGCCTGCCGGAACTTCTGATGGAAAAGGTGCTTATTGAAGAGCCTTGCGCAGTTTTTCTGCCATGGCGTTCATTTCGTCCATGCTGTCATACTTGCCCTGCGGCCAGAGGTCGAGCCCGTCATTGGCAAAGCGGGGGATAAGATGCCAGTGGAGGTGATCCACCATCTGTCCGGCATCACGTCCGTTGTTCTGGACGATGTTGATGCCGGTGCATCCTGTTACATCCTTGATTGCCTGGGCTATGGTCTTCATGGCCGTCAGCACGTCGTTGCCTAAGGCAGTGTCAACGCCGAAGATATCCTGGCAGTGCTTTTTGGGCACAATGAGCGTGTGTCCCTTGTTTGAAGGATTGAGATCCAGAAAGGCGTAGAGAGTGCCTGTTTCGTAAACCTTGCAGGAAGGCAGGGTCCCGTTAATGATTTTGCAGAAAATGCAGTCGTCCATAAAATGCTCCGTAGACTGTTGCAGTACAGCCTTGCGGCTGCACCTGTGATAAAACTCTTTAAGGAAACTTACATGCGGTGGGCCCCTTTGCCAACACGCCCCGTTTCATGGCGGTTGCGCTGTGCTCTTGCAAAAGAGGAAGGATTGGGCAGGTGTATGCGTTCCTTGTGCCTGTCAGCTATTTCTTCTGCGCTTAGGCCTGCCTCGCCTGCGGGGGCTATGCTGCCCTGGCGTACAAGCTCAAGGCAGGCACAGGCTATCCTTGCACCCTGGACGTGTTCCAGTACCATGGCCTGCTGGGCCTTGGCACTGCTTTTTGCAAGCGCTGTCGGCTCATAGACGGCCACGCGGCTGTTGTTCTCAAAGGAAGGCCCGTAGCTCATGCCAAGAAGGGGCCAGCGCCAGCGTTTGCGTGCATCGTCATAGCGGAAGACATATATCTCGACGGAATCCATCCTGTCGGTCAGAAGCGCTGCCTTGCGGACATTCCTGGCATCGGTGAATTCAAGCATCATAAACGCCTGGGGAAGAGGGCGGATGGTGTTTTCTTCATCAAAAAGGCTGGGGCGCGTCTGCTCCGGCCTTTGGGCCAGAGCTTCCTCTACGGACTGTTCACTGCCGCATTCATAGACAGAGGCACGCACCATGCGGTTTCTGAGTTCATCCAGTGTTTTCCAGGTAAAATCGGCACCCTGGCGGCGCAGGGGCAGTATATCCTGAGTAAGCTGGTGGATGATAGCCTTATGCCACATGGAGAAAACCTCTCTTCCTGTCGAATTGCACAGGCAGGCCTGATGAAGGAAGCTGCTGAATTACAGCAGGCATTGCAATGCCTTTCAGGCGTATGCCTTCCCGCCTTATAGCCTTTGAAGCAAGAAAAAGAAAGACAAGCCGGCTGACCCGCAAGTTAGGCCGTGCATGGCCGTTTAAACTGCCAGGAAACTGCGCAGGATTATTCCTCTTTCTTTTTGGGATGAATGAAGCGGCCTAAAAAACGGCCCGTACCCTGCACTGCGCTTTTTGTTGACTCCGTGCCCTTATGGAACAGGTTCCTTGCCTTGTTCAGAATGCGTCCGTTTCCTGCGGGAGCTTCTTCCTGTGTTATTGCTGTTTCCCCGGGGGCTGCGGTGCTGGCGTCAGAGTCAGTGCTGCTGCCGCCCATGATTTTTGTTCCGGCAGTAGACACGGTTTCGCCTACGGCTGAGGCAACGTTTCTGACAGCTCCGGCTGTGGCGCCCACCGCTCCTCCTACTGCTTCTACTGTTGAACCTACTCCATTGACAGCGCCGCTGACAGCAGTGGCTACAGCCCCGCCTACGGCTTCAGCACAGGATCCCACGCTTGAGACAACACTGCCAACAGATTTTGCGGCTTCCTTTGTCTTTTCTATGCAGGACCCTGTGACCGATTTGCCCATGTCCTTGAACTGGTCCTTCAGGCCTACCATAATATCAGTGATGCATTCCTTGGACAGGGCAAGCATGGCCTGGGTGATTTCCCTGGTAGTCATGGCCCTGTTGCCTGCCTCGTCCAGTGCGGAAAACCTGAAGGCATTCTTGGTAATGATGCCGGCCCTGATAGCAAGCAGGCCGTTGGCTGCGCCGTCCAGGATAGCATTTGAAAAAAGATGCATGGCATTGCCCATGAAGGGCAGGGTGGTTGTTGCCATATGGGGGCCTACTGCCGGGACAAGGGAATTCATGGCCTCGGTCACTGTTGAAGGGATGTCCAGGGCGTCGATGGAAAAAGCGATGAAGGCTGTAGAAGAAACGGTTGTATAAACGCTCCATATTTCAGCCGGAGTCGGGCGCTGGTTGTATATTTTGGAAATACGCCAGATCATGCGGGTGAGAGCCACAAAAACAATGATGGCATCCAGGCGGCCGTTTTGTGCCAGGGCTGTGCCAAGAAAGATCTTGCGGCTGTCCTGGCGGATGATTTCCTCTGCCTTTTTGTCCAGGATTTCCAGCGCCTTGCTGATATATTCAGGGTCGCTGTCCGTCAGGCCTGTTTCCCTGACAAGCTTGTTGGTATGGAGCCTGGTACGCATTTCGGCAGCAAAGGCATCCAGCTGCTTTTGAGTGGGATTGCTGTGCAGAATAAGCTTGGAGCGCTTGGGATACCATGCCAGGAAGAGCATGACAAAGCCTGCCAGCTCTATGCCTGTCAGGACAAGAAATACAATATGCCCGGATCCTGGCTGCCAGGAAGAGGCAAACTGCATGGCAAAGACATTGAACTGAAAGAAGAGAAAGCCCAGTGTCAGAAGACAGAGGAGTCCGAAAATTCTGAACAAATGCGTAAGACACTGCATGGCAGAGATCCTCTCTGTATCGTTTTTGTCATGAATTTGTTTGCGTACTGCAGGGAAAGCTGTGAAGAGCTGTATTTATGACAATAAGAGGCGCTTTCCCTGTGTCAAGCACGCCGCTTTGACTGTGAGTCCTTTTGCGGCCGGCACAGTGATGGCAGGGGTTCCTGGCGGCACAGCCCGCCACGCAGGGATTTCTGTGGAAAACCTGTTTTTGCAACATTGCTAAATACAGCCTTTATGGCTACTCTTTTATCTATGGAAAAGACTGTATCTTCTGAAAAGACACAACTATGCACAGAGCGCCCTCTTACAGAGCGTCCTCTTTCAGTCCTGGTTACCCTGGATGTGGAGGAAGAGGGGCTCTTTTCCGGCCGTTACCAGCGCCGTAATCCTCCGGTTACCAATGTAGCCTGCCTGCGCAGGCTGGGTACCTTGTCTGACGAGCTGGGCTTTCCCCTGACCCTGCTATGCTCCCATGCCGTGCTGACTGATGCAAAGGCATGCCTTGTGCTGGAAGAGATGCGCGACAGGCATGGTGCCGAAATCGGAGCCCATCTGCACCACTGGAGCACGCCGCCTTTTGAAAATGACGAGACATACTGCCCGGGAGTTCCTGTCCGCACGGACAAGCTGGACAGGGATCTGCTTTCAGACCGCCTGTATGAGCTTCTTCTTGCCGGGGAGCGCTTCCAGGGTGCGCCTCTTACAAGCTTCCGCATGGGACGCTGGGATCTGAAAAATGTGATTTTTCCGCTGCTCAGCGAGCACGGCATCCTTGCTGACAGTTCCATCTGCCCCCTGCGTTCCTTTGCAGGCGGCGCGGATCATTTTCTGGCTCCCAATCAGCCATACTGGCCTCTTGGCAGGGACAAGCCTCTTCTGGAAATCCCCATTACGCAGGTTCCCCTGCTGGGCTTTTTGCCCGTCCTCTGGCAGAAAGCCCTGGGCCGTTCTGCTATGCTGGACAATTTCCATTTTCTGGCGGCTCTCAGCGGTAGCCCTTTCTGGCACAATGACTTTGTCATGCGGTTGTGCGTGCGTCTTTTGCGCCTGAGAAAGAGCGACGTCTTGTGCGTGTTCTGGCATTCCAGCGAGATTATGGCCGGAGGCTCCCCCCATGTGCCTGATGAGGCAGCAGCGGAGAAGGTGCTGAAAAGGATTTACTCCTTCTTTGGCTGGCTAAAGGAGCATGTGCCCTGCAGAGGGGTGACGATGACGCAGTTTTATCATGAAGCCCGGGCAGGTGCGGACGGGCTTCATCCTGTGTACCCGTCAAGAGAGGATACAGCCGGGCTGCCAGGTGACTGGTAGCCTGCCCGTGGATTTTGTTTGTTTGTGCCATTTGCCTGCTGGCTGGGATGTGTCATGCGCAAGGATGAGTCTGAAGCTCAAAGCATATTGTCCCTGATGGGACGCCCTTTAGGCAGATGCCTGGTGGATGCCGAAAAGGCACTGGTGCGGATGGCTCTTTGTGACTGGCCTGAGCGTGGTGCTTCTGTCCTGGAAGTAAACTGCGGTCCCGGGCAGCTGCAGCCTGTTCTCTCTGATATGGGCTTTGATGCCTACGGCTGTGAAGGCAGTCCTATGCTGCGGCAGGCATTTTCCAATAACCTGAGTGCAAGATATGCCGCTGATCCGGCCCGGGCAGAGCTTCTTCCTTATGATGACGGTGCTTTTGACTGGGCTCTCGTGCATCTTGAATGGTCAGGCAGTGAAGATACCCTGGCAAAGATACTGGCAGAGGCAAGGAGGGTCTCCCTCTGCGGCATAGCTGTCATGTACTGGAACAGATATTCCCTGGGCGCCATGGAAAAAAGGTTTCCCATGTCCCCGCTTTCCGGATTTATGGTAAGGCGCGCGCTGGCTGAATTCAGTCCTGCAAGGACTGCCTGTTTCAGCGCCCTGGCTCTTCCCTGGCGCTACTGGAAAAGAAGGAGAGTGCAGGACGGGTCTTTGGCTGAGAAGGCTGCTGCCTGGCTGTGCAGGGCTTTAAACGGGCCCCGCCGCTGGTGTCTTGGATCCCTGGGCCTTGTCAGGGCGGAGTTTCCGCCAAGCACTCCCATGACAGTCAGGCCGCTCAGAATAGAGATGCTCTGCCCGCAAAGGGAGGAACTTGCCCTGGCAGAGCAGGCCAGGGAGAGCCAGCCTCTTTTCCGGTATGGCGATGCAGTATCGTGTCCGGACAGCACGGCCGGCGGCACAGAAAAAACAGCCAGGAGAGCTAAAAGAGGAAGTTCCGGACAGGATCTTCTTTGACTGAAAGATATTTTTGGTTACAATGCCCTTCCGGCACGAAATTTTCCGATATTTTCATATATTCTCCGACGATATTCTCTTCCCATGACGGCGCATTGATGGCATGTTCTGCCTTATTGCCAAGGAGGATTTGCATGAAACAACTAAGTCGCTCCATCCATCTTTCCGTCCATATCCATAAGGACCCTGATGCCATGGCAGAGCGCGCAGCCCACATCCTGGCTGCGGCCTGTGATGAGGCTATTTCCGAGCGCGGATGCTTCAGAATAGCCATTTCAGGCGGAAAGACCCCCATTCCTCTTTTCCGGCTGCTGACCCGCAAGGACTGGATCGCTGCCCTGCCGTGGGATAAAATTTCCGTTTTCTGGGCTGATGAACGATGCGTGTCCCCGGATCATCCTGACAGCAACTACGGCATGGCGCACAAGGAACTGCTGAACTATGTGCCCTGCACGCAGTTCTACCGCATGCGCGGTGATCTTGATCCCGAAAAGGCTGCCCTGGATTATGAGGAAATCCTGACCAAGGAGTTTGCGCTCAAGGAAGGAGAGATTCCCCGTTTTGACATGATCCTGCTCGGCATGGGCGATGACGGCCATACCGCTTCGCTCTTCCCAAATTCACCTGGCCTCTACGCAGGCGACCGCCTTGTCATTGACCAGTATGTGCCTGAAAGGAAGGCGGACCGCCTGACCATGACGCTGCCGGTGCTGAACAACGCCCGCTGCTGCATGTTCCTTGTCACAGGCAGGGAAAAGCATTCTGTCTTGCAGAGGGCTCTTAACCTGCTGGACAAGCCGGAACTGCCGGCACAGCTTGTACGTCCTGCAGTAGGCGATCTTATCTGGGTCGTTGACGAGGATGCTGCAACCGGCGGAGACGAATAGTTTTTTCTGCTTCCGGATACTGGGAGCGGCTGTCCCCTGCATTTCTTGAGAAAGAGTATAAGGCGCTGTGCTTTTGCATGGCGTCTTTATTTTTGCTCAGATATCTTTTGCAGTTTCTCTGCATCAAGCACTGTCACTTTTCTGCCCTGCAAAAGGATTAAGTTGTCGCTTACAAAGCGTGAAAGCACTCTGGACAGGGTTTCTCTGGTAACGCCCAGCATGTTTGCCATTTCTGCGCGCGAGACCCTGAGGCGGATTTCGGTACTGTCTTCAATGAAAACCCTGTGCAGTATATAGCGGCTGATGCGCTGAGAAGCAGTAACCCCCTGGATGCTGAGCTTTTTGATGCACATGCGGTTTCTTAAGGACACTATTCCCAAAAGGCAGAAAGCAAGTTTGGCATCACTCAGGACAGCTTCATGCAGGGCTTTTCTTGGGATGCGAAGGACAAGGCTCTGCTCTAAAGCCTGGACCGTGGCAGGCCACTGCTTCTGCCTGAACATGCAGGATTCCCCAATAGTACTGCCGTCAGACACGATGTGAATAATGTGTTCCTTGCCGTTGCTCTGCCTGTGTATTACCTTGGCCAGTCCCCTGATAATGACAAAAAAGGAAGATGCCTCGTCGCCTTCCTGGGCAAGCAGTTCCTGGCTCTGGAATTCCCCGAGATCTGCCGTAGCGACAAGGCTAAGAAGCGTGCTGTCATCGACGCCGTCGAACGCCTTTGTCCTTTTAATCTGCATGAGTCTGGACTGGGCCGGACAGTCAGTAATACGCATAAGTTTCCTCTTTATAAAGGGGGCCCTTGCCTGGCCATCAGCTGGCAGGCAGAAACATTTTGTCATCCCGAAAAGCGCACATGTGCGGTATGCAGGCTCTATCGCTTCAATATACTGGCGGCTAATGATATTCAGTATCAGAATGCGGGGTATGAGACAACAGGAAGACTGCCTGGTTGTGCGGTCTATGGGTAAGCGGACATCAGGCAAAATCAGCGTAACCAGTGCCCTGAAATACTTGCAGGGATGGAATACGTGCGGGTATAGTGCTTTCAGCAGTATTTCATACAGGATGGCAGGGACTGCGGGGCAACTACGGCAGCTACGGCAGGCAAGCCAGCTGTACCACAGCCCACCGCCATAAATTTGCCAGCACCACCGCACTAGCTTGTGCCAGCAGGAAGGCTTTTGTGAAAAAAATTTTTCTTCTTTTGTTTTTTGTCTTCAGTTCTGTTGCCGCTGTGTCGGCAGACGATGAGGTGAAGAACGACTATTTTTCTGTGGACATTCCCTCTGACTGGCAGCTTTTGCAGGATGACAACGACAATGCCATTACCCTGTCTGTCTATGCCACGAAGAGCAGGGATACCATTGTGACGACCATTATAGGCTCAAACGGCAGGGCTGACGTGGCCACCATAGTCAAAAGCTTTGCCCAGCAGTACAAGGCAGAAGAAAGCCTTGTCAGAAAAGACGGGCAGGGCATGTTTATCTTCAAGAGCTATGACGGCATGGACAGCACAGGCTATGTAACCGTCTATGACCGCCTGTATATGGTTGTCACAGTGTCAGGCAACATACGCAAGGCAAGGAACTTCATGAAGCATTTTCAGAGTACGGATTATGCTGATCTTCTGCCCAAACTGTAGGCTGCAGCCTTCTCAAGGCCCGGGCCCAGTGGTGAACCCGCTGTGACTGCCTTTTCAAAATCGGGGCCAGACAGGGGCAAAATGCCCGTTCATTCAGGGCTTGCGGAGAAAAACAAGTTTTTTTGATTTTTTTGTTGACAGAAAGCAGTGCTGAGCGTAGAAACCTCTTTGTTCGTTCCCCAATAGCTCAATCGGCAGAGCGGGTGACTGTTAATCACTAGGTTGGCGGTTCAAGTCCGTCTTGGGGAGCCACTTCAAAAAATGAAGAAAAGGTCAGAATTTTGATTCTGGCCTTTTTTTGTTTTGTGCGATTTTTCAAAATGCTCACGGGCCTGTACGGCAAAAAGCCGTTCAGGCCGGAAAAAACGGGATAAAAAAGGCGGATGCCTGGGAATGCCTGGATCCGCCCTGTAGATGGTATCTTATGCAGGAAAGAACAGTCTGAAGAGAAGAACGGCTGTATCAGGCCATGGCTTTTTTGCGTTCTGCAGCCATGTTTTTTTCTTCCTTGCCTGTCATATGCTCAATGGCAAAATCCATAATGTGCATGATGGGGAAGAAATGCTTCATCTCATGGGCAAACATTTCATCCTGCCCTGGTGCCAGCTGGTCGCAAAAACGTGTGATGATGCGCTTGCGCTTCTCCTCGTCGGCAACGAGGCTGATGCGTCCGAAGGCAATGACGCTGCGGTACCTGGTGGTCAGATGGGCCGGATCGATGTCGTGTTTGTCCACAACACAGAAGGATGCCTTGTCTGAATTTTTGAGGGCATCTGTTTTGTGCCCTTCCACCGAGCAGTGAAGGTAAATATGCCCGTCTTCCACGATATAGTTGAGCGGGACAGAGTAGGGGTAGCCGTCGTCCCCGAGCAGGGCCAGGACGCCGTAGGTATTGCCTGCAAGCACCTTCTGACAGGCGTCATCCGGCAGCTGCTGGTTTTTTCTGCGCATTGTGCGAAACATGATTAGCTCCTTTGTTTGCAGGCTGCAAAAACAGCCTGTTCTGAGAGCAACAGGGTAATCATCACTGAAAGCACGCGCAAGCCCTGCTGCGGAACGTGTTTTTTTATGGCTTGCCTTATAAGGTGGCTGAACATACAATTGCCAACTTGCCGTACAGTATACTGGCCATTTTTTATCAGTATTAGCGCATGGAGGTGCTGATGGCACTGCGTATTGTCTTTCTCCTTGAAGATTTGTGCTTCGGCGGGACGCAGAGACAGACATTGCAGCTGGCAATGCGTCTGGATCGCAGCCGTTTTGAGCCCGTATTGCTGACCCTGACAGGAGAGACAGATCTGGATGAAGAAGCGAGATCCGGCGGTCTTGAGATACACCATATGAATACGGACCGCTCTGTGGACCGGCTTTTCTTTATCCGCCTCTACAGGGAACTGCGTGCCCTGGATGCAGACGTCCTGGTTCCCTGCACGGCCCTGCCCAATATCTGGGGCCGCATCTGGGGAAGATTTCTCAAAAGGCAGTGCGGCAGGCCAAGAGGGATTGTGGGGACAGTGCGCGGAGGCGGTGCTCCAAAGCGCCAGCATGAAGCGTATTTATGGCATTTGTGCGACCATATGGTCTGCAATTCGCTGGCCCTTCAGGATATCCTGTATGGCATAGGCGTGCCTCCTTCACGTGTGACATTTATTCCCAATGGTGTGGATACAGAGCGGTTTATGCCTGGTCCGGTACCCCTTGAAGAAAGGGAAAATCTCATTGTATGCGTGGCAAGGCTCTGCGAAGACAAGGACCAGGCAACCCTGATTCATGCCTTTGAGCAGGTTTGCGAACGTGTCCCCGATGCAAGGCTTCGCTTTGTCGGTGACGGTCCGTGGGAAGAAAGGGTACGCAAATGCGCAGAAGAGTCTCCTGCCCATGACCGCATTGAGCTTGTCCCCGGGACACAGGATGTGCGGCCGCATCTGCATGAAGCAAAGATTTTTGCCCTGTCCTCTGTCAGGGAAGGGCAGCCCAATGTGCTGCTTGAGGCCATGGCCAGCGGACTGCCTGTCTGCGCTACGGCAGTCGGCGGAATACCTGCCATGATTGAGCAGCCTGCGAACGGCCTGCTGTCCCCTGCCTCGGACAGCAGGAGCATGGCAGGCAATCTCCTGCAGCTTCTCGGGGATTGCCATCTTGCCCTCTCTATGAGCGAGGCAAACCGGGCCAAGGCTGTGCGTGACTTTTCCTTTGAGGCCATGGTGTCTGCCCATGAGACCATTTTTGAACAGCTTTGTGCGGAGTAGCAGCGTGCAGTTTCTGCCTTTTCTGTTAATGCTGGCTTTGGGCCTGTGCCCTGTATATGCCGAAGGCGCAAAAGCGGATCGCGAGACTACTGAGCTCTGGACAGGATCTATCCTGACTGCCACCTACAGGGCAGGCGTGTGCACAAAAAAGGACGGATCCGCCCGCGGAGTCCTGTTCCTCACCCACGCCAGCGGCCAGACAGACGTTTATCACGTCTATGGCCATAAAAAGGGCAACTATTTTGAGCTGCGGCACGAGTCAGGCCACACCGGGCAAATCACGGAGGCCGCGGACGGGTCCCTCAAAGGCACTGTGCGCATCAAGAACAAATACAAAGTCAGCGTCAAGGGCCGCAGCCAGCTCAATGTAAAGCTGTCTGACGACTGTGCGCCGCTCCGCTAGGAGGTTATCATGTGGTTCCTTTTTCTCCTGCTCTTTGTATCAGTGCCAGGCCTGCTGTTCTTCCTGGCCAAAGAGGGCAAGAAACTGCGTGCCAGGGCCGCAGAACTTCCCCCTGTTTGTGCCAGCTGGCCTTCTTTAGGCCTTGTTATTCCCTGTTGCGGCACGCATCCCGATATGGAAAGGGCGCTGCGTTCCCTTCTTGAACAGCAGTACGCAGGGGATGTGCGCTGCTGCCTTGTGACAGCTACGGATGACGAGCCTGCAGCCGTACTGGTCAGGAAACTTGCGGCAGAGTATGCGCAGGTAACGCATGTCACAGCCGGCAGGGCCGAACTGTGCGGGCAGAAAAATCACAACTCCCTGGCAGCCGTAAAGGAACTTGGCGACAGTGTTGACGTGTATGCCTTTTGCGACAGCACCCATATGGCATCGCCTGATTTCTTAAGCCGCCTCATTGCGCCCATTGCCCAGGGAAAGGGCGTTTTTTCCACCGGGTACCATGAGGTTGTGCCAAAAGATAAGGAGCCTGTGACTCTGGCATATGCCTTTTGCGTCCTGTGCATGCGCATTCTGCAGGGGCTTGCAAAGTTTACGCAGCCCTGGGGCGGGGCCATGGCTATAGAGAGACGTGCCTTTCACGAGCTTGGCATAGGCCAGTTCTGGGCAGACAATGTCGTCGATGACTGCTCCCTGACAACCTTTTTGCAGGAGCGCTCTGTCAGGGTAAGCCTCTGCCCCGGTGCCCTTTTGCGCACCAATGCGGAGCATCATAAATTTTCTGTCTGGACTGCCTGGCTTGAGAGGCAGATCCTCTTTTTGAAGTTCTGCGTGCCATTGCAGTGGATTTTGCTGGGAGCGGTTATTGTCCTTATGGCTTTTGTGCCTGCCTCAGCCCTGGTATTTTTCATTGGCGGCCTTTGCGGCCTTCTTAAGGCGGGCTGGCTTGTCCTGGCATGCATCTGCCTTATAGCCACCGGCATAGCTCTTTCCTGCCTGCGTCCCCTGATGGCCCACCACATCCCCCTTGTCCGCCTTATGTGTGCCTTCTTCCTTATGCTTGGCATGGCTTTTGTTACCTTCATAAAGACCATCCCTGCCAGCGGCATACTCTGGCACGGCATATGGTATACTGTGGGCCGTGCCGGAAAAGTGACGTCCATTGAGCGAAAATAGCCTTTTGACAGGCTGTCCCGGGATGGCATAAAGACAATACAAATGCGGAATACCTGTTCCGCCCATGTGACAGAACAAAAGGACGCCGGCACAGAGAGACTGCCGGCGGAACATGGGGCAGCACCCGAACCATGATATCCTACTCCGACTTAGTACGTGTTTCCCTGCGCCAGGTTACGCGGCAGAAAAGCTATGGCGTTATCGTTTCCATTGCACTTGGCATTACCGCCTTTATTACCCTGGCCGTGCTCGGCCAGGAAATACGCTACAAGGTGGGCCAGGATATGGTGCTCATGGGCGGCGTCAATGTTATCAACGTCACAATGGAGGACAGGCAGTTCCCGGGGCAGCCTGTCCGTGAATTCTATCCTGACAGCGTTGACGGCATATCCAGGCTGCCGGGCGTGGAACTTGTGAGCCGCAACCTCCGCAACGGCAGGTATTTTAACCTGAAGGCAGGCGAGCGTACTCTTGGTACCTTTATGTATGGCGTAGATGCCGCCTTTGTGCCCTGTTTTTCAGCAGAGCTGATAGCCGGCGAGGTCCTGAGCCAGAATGACATAGACAGGCACCGCCGGGTCTGCATGATTGGCCGCGAACTGGCAATTGACCTTTTTGGCTCGCCGCAGGCGGCCGTAGGACAGCTGCTCTTTCTTGATCAGGATGTTCTTGAGATAAAAGGCGTTATTACCGGCGTCATGCTGGGCGACTGGTCAAAAGGCGGTTTTGTTCCCTATACAACCATGTGCGACAGAAAATGGGGGGATGCAAAAGTTACCAGGCTGTTTGTCCGTGCCGTAGGCTGGGAAGACATAGCAAGGCTGGCAACGCAGATACCGGAAGTTGTGCAGTCCTGCCAGCAGGCCCCGTATGTAAAGGTAAATACCAGGGATGACCAGATATCGCGCCTGCAGGTAACCTTTATGTGGGTTGAGACGCTGCTCTGGCTCGGCATTATTGCCTCCCTTATGCTGGGCGGCTTTGGCATCTGGTACGGAACATTTGCTGCCGTGCGCGCCAGGACCCGTGAAGTCGGCCTGAAGAAGGCCATGGGCGGCTCGGACCGCGATATCATGGCACAATTTTTGTGCGAGGCTTTGTGCAAGTCTGTGGCCGGCGGCATGCTGGGCATTATTCTGGGGCTGACAGCTGTCTTTGGCGGTGTCTGGGCCCTTGGTACCAGCATCCCTGTGCTGCTTCTGGCGCTCAGCTGCCTTGGCTCCATTGTTTTCTCCGCAGCCATCGGTATTGCCGGCGGTATCTATCCTGCTCTCCAGGCCAGCCGTATGGACGTGGTGACGGCTCTGCGTTTTGAATAAGGACTGTTTTTATGGCACCAGTTATTGTCGCCCGTGATCTTCGTAAGCGCTATGCCGGCTTTGCACCGGTTCTGCGCGGGGTCAATCTTGAGGTGGAGCCAGGCGAGCTTGTCGCCATCATGGGGCCTTCAGGCTGTGGCAAGTCAACCATGCTGCATGTGCTGGGACTTTTGCATGCGCCTGACTCAGGCACTGTCGAAATTCTGGGCAAGGATGTCCTGAGCTTTAACAGGGAAGAAACGTCGGCCTTCAGGCGTGACAACCTTGGGTTCATCATGCAGCAGAGCAATCTCTTTGACCACAGCACGGTCTTTGAGAATGTCGAGTTTCCCCTTATTTATAAGGAAGTACCCGATTCGCAGCGCTGGCCGCGTGTCATATATGCCCTGGAACTGGTACGCCTCTCCTCCCGCGTCCATTATGCCAGCAACCGCCTGTCAGGCGGCGAACAGCAGCGTGTGGCCATTGCACGCGCCATGGTCAATAACCCGCGCATCCTTATGGCTGACGAGCCGACTGGTGCCCTTGACCAGAATACCAGCCGCCTTATCATGGAGAATTTCCGCAAGCTCTGCCATTCGGGCGGCGTGGCGCTGGTCATGGTGACGCACGATGCCAAGATGGCTGAATTCTGCGACTCTGTCTATACGCTGGAAGAGGGCGTGCTTGTCTGCCAGCGCCGCCAGATACCGGAAGTCAGCAGGACCGAGGGCGTGGATTTGCTGAGCGGGCCCGATATCCGCCTGCATACTGCCATGGTGGCTGATAATTTCCTGTGCCCCGAGGGTGTGGGCCAGAGGACATCGGCCCATCTTCTGCAGCAAAAAGGACTTCTGACGCATGTGGCAACCTTAAGTGGCGGCACGCTGCTTGGCAGGGAGATGGAGTCCTATTCCCTGCCCATGCCGGTGTGCCATATGGGCGGCATCAGGGCCACCAATGTCATGAAGGCATGGCTTTGCGGATCAGGAGCCCCGAAAAAGGAATATGCCCAGGATGCATCGGCATTAAAGGCCATACTGCAGGGGGCATGCTCTGTGCGCTGGGCCAGGGCCCAGAGCCGCGAGCTTGCTGCCTGGGCGGCAGGGGAAGGCGTGCAGTGCCTCTATGCCTCTGCCGGAAGGCAGGCACCGGTCGTATGCTGGCTTGCTTCAAAGGCCAGCGGCATTCCCTACGGCCTTGAAGTAAGGAATACGGATCCATGGCTGACAAAGCTCGACAAGCTGGCAGTTGTCAGCGGCCTGACCGTGCTCGTCAGGGATGCGCTTTTTGTCCGTTGTGTTTCGGAATCGCTGCGTCAGACCCTTCTGCGTGCCCTGCCGCAGGAATATGCGTCAAAAATCCGCTTTGTTCCTGATCCGGTCACCCTGATGCCCATGGATGAAGAAGTATCCGTCTGCCAGGTGCATGAGGCCAGCAAGCTGCCGCATATCGTTGCCTGCGGCACATTAGCGCCCAGAAAAGGCTATGACGTGCTTTTGAAGGCCCTGGCAAGGCTGTCAGGCATGGGCAGGGAATTCCGCTGTACCATTGCCGGAACAGGACCTGCAGCCAAGGAACTGAAATCACTGGCCAGATCAATGGGGCTTCAGAATTCTGTCACGTTTACAGGCTTTGTGCCCCATGCCAACATGAATTCAATCTATATGGATGCCGACGTCTTTGTGGCTCCCGGCGTGAGCAGCCAGGGCAGCATATCTGACGGCATCCCCTCTGCCCTGGCCGAGGCCATGGCCTTTTTCCTGCCCGTGGTTGCCAGCGATTTGCCGGATCAGAAATGGCTTGTGGGCGATGCCGGCAGTATTGTTCCTGCAGGTGACGATGCGGCACTGGCCAATGCCATAGAGCCTTTGCTTGATATGGAAAATGAAGCAATGCAGAGGCGCACGCAGCTTGGCCAGAAGGCCCATGACCGTGTCCTTTCCATGATCGGCGCTGTCGGGGAATCTTTTGACGAGCTGTTTAAGCCTCTCCTGCAGCGGGTATAAAGCAGGGCAGGCAGACGGCCAGGCTGGTATTTCTTTGGAGCCGGCTGTACAATGCCTCGCAGGACCTCACGCCAGTTGGTGTGTCTTTTAAGGAGAAATCACCTAATTTTATATGAGTGCATACGAAAATTTATGCTCTGCCATGAAGCAGAGTCCGTCCGCCTGGCTTGTTACCGGCTGTGCCGGCTTTATAGGCTCCAATCTGACAGAGCATCTGCTTAAGCTTGGACAGAAGGTCACAGGCCTGGACAACTTCCTGACCGGCCATCAGGAGAATCTGGATATGGTAGAGGCCCTGGTAGGATCTGATGCCTGGAAAAATTTCAGGTTTATCAAGGGCGATATCCGTGACCTTGATACCTGCCGCGAGGCCTGCAAGGGCGCTGAGCATGTCCTGCATGAAGCAGCCCTGGGGTCTGTGCCCCGTTCCATAAAAGATCCCATAGCCACGAACAGCTGTAATATCACCGGTTATCTGAACATGCTGGTTGCTACCCGCGATGCTGGTGTGAAGAGCTTTGTGTATGCGTCCTCTTCCTCTATTTATGGTGATTCGCAGAAGCTGCCCAAGGTGGAGGATCATATAGGGAACAGCCTCTGCCCGTATGCCGTTACCAAGCATGTGAACGAGCTTTATGCGGATGTTTTTGCCCGCTGCTATAACTTTACGGCCATAGGCCTTCGCTATTTTAATGTGTTTGGCCAGCGCCAGGACCCCTTTGCCGCCTATGCTGCCGTTATTCCCCAGTGGTTTTCCAGCCTGCTGCGCAACGAGACCGTGTATGTAAACGGCGACGGAGAGACCAGCAGGGATTTCTGCTATATCGACAACGTTGTACAGGCCAATCTTTTGGCCAGCTTTGCCAGGGAAGAGGCCCGCAACACAGTCTATAATGTGGCCTATGGCCAGAGGACGTCGCTGAATGATCTTTTTGAGCTCGTTAAAGACGAGGTAGTCCGCTATAAGCCTGATGCTGCTTTGGTGAAACCTGTTTATCGGGATTTTCGTGAAGGAGATGCCCGTCATACCCTGGCTGACATTAGCAAGGCAAAGACTCTGCTGGGCTATGAGCCTAAGTTCAGCATCCGTGACGGCCTGCGTCTTGCCGGCTCATGGTATGCCGCCAATCTTTAAGATCTGACAGAGCCGGAACAGCAAAAGCACTGCAACAAAGGGGCTGAAGATACACCATATACGCCTGTCTGCATGAATGGCCGGCAGATTCCTGGATACACTTTGCCGGACGATTTCTTTGCCTGCAAAGTGTATCCTCTTATTTTTCAGCAAGTCTTCCTGTGTCTCTGCCTGAACCCGTCAATGGAGAAAAGAAGTCCTGACATAAAGGTTGCAAAAGCCCCCATGCTGATGACAGCCTTGTAGCTTAAGCCTGAGCTTAAAATGGCACCGCCAAGCAGTGGCGAAGCCAGGGCAGCCGTATCCAGCATGGTGGTCATGATGTTGGAATTGATGGTGCGTGTTTCAGGCGTAGACCTGTCATATATGCCTGATGCCTGCAAGGGATAGAGCAGGGACAGGGAGACGCCGTACAGTATAGTTCCTGGGACATAGAGCCAGAGAGGTCCCCAGACTATGCAGAGCAGCCCTGACGCCATTGTGACGGCGACGAACGGCACGACTTTGTAGCGCGGCAGTCCGTCGAGCTGGCGGCTGAAAAGCACGCGCACTATCATCATGGTGACTGTGTAGTAGAAGAAAAACTGTGTCGGGTCTCCGCCCGTGATGGAGCATAGCCCCTTCATGAAGTAGATGCAGGTATTGGTGCAGAGCCCGAAGCACCCTATGGCCAGGAACGCAAGTCCCAGGCCTGAATGGCGGACATTGTGGAGCAGCTTTTTGCGGTAGTTTCTAAAATCGTCCTGCAGGCTGACGGCAATCTCAGGCTCGCGCAGCTTTTCCCGCATGAGGAAGAGTATCAGGAGTGACGGTATAAGGAGGGAACTTGTCCAGGCAAAAAGTGCCGGTTCATCTCCTACAATTGGCAGCAGAAATTCGCCAATGGTCGGTATCAGGGCATAGGGAATGAGGAAGGACAGGGAAAAAAGCGCATAGCCCCTGGCGCTCTGTCCTGGCGGAATGCTGCTGACCAGAAGGGAAATAGTGCAGGAAGAAAAGACGGCCAGTGCAAAGCCCTGGATGATGCGCACTGTCAGCAGTTCCCATTCAAAAAAAGGGGATCCGGGCGTCAGAAACTGGTAGATAAACAACACGCCGCTGCTCACCATAAGAGAGGCGATCATGGGCGGGAGCTTGTTGGCCTTTAAAAGGGCAATGGTGGCAAAAGGGCGCGTCACCATGACCATGCCAAAGAGAGCGCCCAGCAGGATGCCCCGCCAGCCGGGGGAGACAAACACCCGTTCCATCCACTGCTCAAAACAGTAGTATATGGCGAGGTAGCACCCGCTGAAGGTGGCCAGTGTAAAGAGCAGAAGAAAGTCCCGGCTGACAAGATCCTGTTCGCTGTGCTGTGCAGATGAATTGGTACTGGGCATAAGCAGGGTACGATGAAACAGCAGTTAGTGGTATTTCCCGTTCAGGAAGTTTGAAGCAAAGGTCTGCACGGCTTCCTCGCTGGTCATGAGCATGTCCATCTGCCTTGTCATGATAAGCAGGCGCCCGATCTGGTCCAGCCTGGATGCAATCTGGTCCCTGGGATATTTCTGGTATCTGGCCTGCACCCTGTCGGCAATAATTGTCACCCTGAAGCCCAGCTCCTTTAAGATGAGCCCTATGCAGCGCACACGGCGCTCGCGCTGCAGCGACCCGGCTGCGCCGCCCGCAAATTCAAAGCGGATGTAGTTTTTGGAGACAGTCTTGCCGCACCAGCTGTCCAGAATGGCATAGTGGTAGCCGACTCTTGATGAAAAATTGAGATAGCGGTCTGAGATGATGGCGTAGCTGTGATCGCCGAAGCGCTCGCCTGCAGAAGGCCCTAAGGCGCTGTGCCCCATGACGGAGATAAAGCCGCGCATATTGATGGGACGGGGCCCCTTGGCCTGTACCTCGGGGGCTAGCATGCCTGACAGGACAAACTGGAAGGGATAGCAGGTGACATCTTCCTGCAGGCAGACATTGGAATCCGGATCTCTCAGCCCGCCGCCAAGGTCGATGATATAGAGATCCAAGGGAATGGGGCCGGCGAAGCGCGTGGCCACATTGGCAGAGCTGTCCGATACGGAGTCAGAGAGCATGAACATCTCCGCATAGGACTTTTCATGGATGAAGCGCATGATGTCGTGGAGGGAGGTGCAGTGCTCGGGCGTAAAGGTGTCGCCTCTGGGGTCTACAAGGTGCAGGGGAAGGACGTGCGGCGCCATGCGGCGCATAAAGGCCATTGCAGGCGTATTGGCAACAGGAGGCCTTGAGATGCGCAGTTCCAGAAGCTCGGGTATTTCCCCGTCAAAGACGCGCCCCTTGAAGGCATCCACTGTCACCAGCTGGCCGTCCTTGAGCAGGGTTGATGCACCAGGCGTATTGATAAGGGTAGGCACGCCGTATTCACGGCAGACAGAGGCCATATGGCCTGTGAGCGATCCTACCTCGGCAATGATGGCGCAGGCCCTCTGCATGACGACCGTGGCATGGGGGGAAGAGTGCGTAAGAACCAGTACCCAGCCTTCCGGGAAATGCGTCATGTCCTCGTCTGGATCCATGACCATGACCTTGCCGCAGGCAACGCCCTTTGCCGCTACTTCTGCAGAACGGATAACGGGCTTTATGTCCTTGAGTTCCGGCGTGCGCTCGTCGGCGCTGGTGGCGTCAAAGCCCATGGGCCTTGTCTGAAGGAAGAGAAGCTGCTCGTCCTCGTCAATGGCCCACTCTATATCCTGGGGGTACTGGTAGTGCAGTTCCAGCTTGATGGCAGCCTTTGCAATGGCAAGGACCTGTTCCTGGGTGAGGCAGGGGAGATGCTGCATCATCTCTTCCACTTCCTCTATCTGCTGCACAACCTTTCCGGTGCTGCCGTTGGCATTCTTTTCATTGCGCAAGACGACGCGGGTGAGCTTGTCTACTATGTGCTCCCTGGTAATGGTCATGGTTGCCCGCGACACAAGCCACTCGTCAGGCAGGGCAGACCCGTCGGCCACGGCTTCGCCCAGGCCCCAGACGCCGTTGATGAGGACGTCGTTTGAGCGCAGGTTGACAGGATGCCTGGAAAAGGCCACGCCCGCACTCTGCGCCCTGACCATTTTAAGGCAGACCATGGCCATGCCGGCAGAACTCAGTTCATGCCCGTTGACAAGCCTGTAGGAGAGGGCGCGGGCCGAATACATGCTGGCAAAGACGCGCTTGAAGGCATCAAGCAGCCCGTCTCTCTGCACTCCCAAAAGGGACAGGTACTGTCCTGCAAAGGATTGCACGCCGTCCTCGGATATGGCCGATGAGCGTACAGCCACAGCCACATCCTGGTTGCTGAATGTCTTGTCATAGGCGGCCATGATGGCGCCTGCCACGTCAATGGGCACAGGCGTTTTCAGGATGGCCTGCAGGATGTTGTTGCTGGCTTTCTGTACTGTTGACGGGTCGTCTATATCAATGGCTGCAAGCTCGCGCTGTATGCGGTCAAAAAGCCCGGGGTTCTTGCGCAGGAAGAGTTCGCCTGCCCTGGTGGTAATGGCAAAGCCCAGGGGAATGGGCATTTTGATGATGTTGCCCAGTTCGCCCAGGTTGGCATTTTTGGCTCCGACTGAGGAAGCCATGCTGGAATCAACCTGCTGCAATGGCAGGGTAATGACACGGACTTCCTCTGACTCGCAGGCATGCATCTCATTTTCAACGCTTGCGGCAATATGCTCCAGGCTGTCGTTCAGGCTGGTGTATCTGTTGCCTGAGAGGGCATTAAGCGAATCGGACATGATCCTGGCAGCTGCTATGCCGCGCCGTATCTCATGGCGTATCTGGACAGTTTCCAGCTGCTTGTTGCCGTGGTAAACCGTATCAAGAAGGGCCAGGATGCGCGCTATCTGGGCATTTGCTTCCAGGAGGTCCTTGAACTGCCTGTAGCGCTCGGTAAATCTGCCAAGCGCTGTTTCCCTGTCTGTGCTGCGGTTAAAGATCCGTTGAAAAAAGCTGATGATATTGCTCATAAGAGAAAGGTGCCTGCGGGAAAGGTGCCTGTGAAAAAGCTGGCTGCGCGAAGAAAGCCTGTCTTTCTGAAGGCTCTATTTGTCGAGGCGGACATCCAGGCGTTTCTGGTCGCCTGACTGGTTTGTGTGATGCCTTGCCGGTGTTTCCTTCAGATCGAAAACAAGGCGGGTGCGGTTGTCATAATGCCCTATGCGGATGCCTGAGACAAAATCGTTTTCCGGAAAGGCGGGTGTCTGCAGGTTCTTGTACTCGCCTGTAATATCGATAACCAGCCTGTCAGGATTGGTGAGGATCATCTGCTTGTAGGGAATTTTCCTGTCCATGGTGATGCGCACCGTAGCCCCGTTTTTACGGGAAAAGATGACGATCTTTGGCTGTGATCCCTTAACTGTGCCCTGTTCCTGTTTCTGCTTCTGCTGGCTTTTTCCTGCCTTGCCGGCACTGTCATCCTGTGCGGCCTTTGTATCCTTTTCCTTGCTGTCTGCCCTGGCATCTGCCTTGCCGGGCCTGCTTTGTACGGCAGGCGCTGTGTCCTTTTGGGGAAGGGAAACCGGTGCGGCAGGTTCTGTTGCTGCCGTCTCCGGCCTGCCGGTACTGCCGGCCTGTTCGGCTGCAAGATTCCCTGCATTCATGTCCGGCTTGCCTGCTTTGTCCTCAGGGCTGGCCTGTGCTGCGGGATCTGATTCTTTTGGGGGAAGGGAGACTGGCGCTGTTACCTTGGTGCCGGACGATGCCTCTGCCAGATTTGCCTGGGTTGCAGATGACTGTCCGGGCAAATTCCCAGGCTGCTGAGTCTTTTCTGACTGCTTTGCTGCCAGCATGTCTGTCAGTTCCTGCCTGGAACTTCCTGCTATGCCTGCGGCCGGGGCAGGTGCGCTTCCGGCAGAAGGAGCAGCGTTTTCTGCGGCCTGGGCAAGGGGAGCAGGACTGCCTGCCCCTGCATTTTCTTCCCTGGCAGGGCTGTCCTGAGCGGCCTGCTCCTGTGCTTTCGCTACATCATTTTTGGGCTTTGAAACCGGCAAAAGCACGTAATTGTCCAGGGGCGGCAGCTTTTCACAGGTTTCGCCGTCTATGGAAACAATTGTATCGGACTCAGGCTTGCTTTCATCCTCAGTCTTCTTGGGCAGCGGCATAAGGTCAGCATGATCTGCTTCCTTGTTCTGGCCTGACAGGGCAGACAAAGCCGGGAGCCTGTCCTGTTCAGTATTCTGCTTTTCCGTGACGGAAGTATCCTGCTGGGGAGTTTTGAGCTGTTTGTTGAGGGCGACCAGTGCCACCACCAGAATAACTACGGTAGCAACGAGACCTATGAGAATCTTTTTCACAAAAGCCCCTTGTCCCGCCATGGCAGGAACAATATGAGAAGCGTGATTTCGGAGTTTGATGACGGGACGGCATGACAGCCGGACCAATTGAATTAACCTCTTGAAGACTGTACAACATCTGTCCGGAATGGCAAGATACGAGCAGTCCTGCTTCCCTGCCGTTCCTTTTCCTTCATGGTCCGGTGCGGGATTGCATAAAAGAGGATAACCTCTGTACATTCCGGCATATTCGTTTATGCTTCAGACTGTTTTCCCTGTTTGTCCCCAGTGGCCGGCAGGCTTTTTTGTGGTTCATGGCAGGATTCTGTCCTGCGTGTGAAAGACACTGTAATGGGTAGCGTATGCATGAGCTTGCTTTGGCATCCGGTATGCTTGATATTGCCAGGGACGAACTGGCCAGGCACAACTGCACCAGACTGAAAATGCTGCGGGTGCAGGTCGGTGCCATATCAGGAGTCGTCAGCGATGCCCTGGTTTTCGGATTTGAAAATCTCATAGCCGGCACAGAGCATGAGGGCGCAAGGCTTGAAATTGAGCCTGTCCCCCTGCGTCTTGCCTGCGGTTCCTGCGGCACCGAATTTGACGGCGCATCCATAGCCAAGGAACTCACGCCCTGCCCCGGATGCGGGGAAGTTTTCGGCCACAAAGTGCTTCAGGGCAAAGAACTTCAGGTCGTCTGGATAGAAGGGGAGTGAGTTCTGCCATTCCCGGCAAGTTTTATTTCAAAGGAGAATTTCATGGAAATTCCTGTGGTTCGTAATGTATTGGAAGCCAATGACAAGCTGGCCATGGTTGTGCATGAGCGCGTCAAGGGAATCCTGACGCTCAATCTTATATCTTCTCCCGGAGCCGGAAAGACGTCGCTTCTGGAACGTACCCTGACAGATCTGGCCTCAGAATTCCGCATGGCAGTTATCGAGGGCGATCTGCAGACCGACAATGATGCCCGCCGCGTTGCAGCCACCGGCTGCCAGGCCGTGCAGATAGATACCGACGGCGGCTGCCATTTGGACAGCAATATGGTGCTCAAGGCCATGGAGCACCTGGACATGCAGAACCTGGACATTCTTTTTATCGAAAATGTCGGCAACCTTGTCTGTCCTACGGAATTTGATCTGGGCGAGGATGCCAAGATAGGCATATTGTCCGTCACCGAAGGCGACGACAAGCCTGAAAAATATCCCCTTCTCTTTAACCTCTCCAAGGCAATGATCCTGAACAAGGTGGATCTTCTGCCCTATGTCCGCTTTGACGTGGAGAGGGCCAGCCAGTTTGCCCGCCGCCTGAACAAGGACCTGCCTATTTTCCAGGTCTCGGCAACCAGCGGCGAAGGCATGAACGCCTGGTATGACTGGCTCAGGAATGCTGTAAAGAGCAAGAAGGAAAAGGGCTCCCTGTAGCCTGTATTTGCGCAAGGCAAGAGAAAAGGACCTCTTCGGCACAGCTTTTCGTGTGCGTGAAGAGGTCCTTTTTTTGATCTTTTGAACCGGATGAGGCTTACTGCCTTATGTCTTCAAATGTGTAGGCTGTCATTTCCACAATAAGCGTCTGGCTCGCTCCATGGGTGGAGATGGTATATATCTGGATGTCCTTGTCAGGCACTTCGGCATTGACAAGCTTCTGCATGACATCGGCAGCAACGAACTGGATGGAAATATTGCCATGGCTGTGGGCCAGATACGCATCCAGGGCGCAGGAGAGAATGGCTTCCTTTGTCTTTTCGTCATAGCCGGCCATGTCGGAAAAAGTCAGTTCCATGCCTGGCAGGCTTGCCTGCCAGGGAACGTACTGATGCCTTTTCACAATGTCAGACATGACGGCCGTAAGTGTTTCCCTGGTGAGTCTTTGGCGCAATTCCACGCCATCAAGGACGGCATCGTCAGCAGAGCCGTTTTTGTCCTTGCTGGCGAAGAGGCGGGCGCTCCAGACGGTATTGGCAAAGCCCATGGAAGCAAGAAGAATCTCGTCTTCCATTTCGTTTTTGTTCTCAAGCAGGCCGCAGACCTGCTTCATGGTCATGCCTGTGTGAAAGCCGTCCAGGGAACACGCCGGCCTGGCGTCCTTCTCGGGCAGAAGGCTCTTGAGCTCGCCCTTATAGCTTGTCTCATTGCCGGCCTGATCCTGGACAAGCAGGTATTCGCCCCTGTCGCCGGAAAGGGTGAGCTTCTGGGCATTGTCCAGGGGAATGTTGTTCCACGTGCCCAGACAAAGGCCGAGATCGATACTGACAGCGGCTGTGCCGCCAGGATTTTCCAGTTCGTCTTCGTCATCCGGATTTAAGTCCAGACGGGCAAAGCCTGTTGTATCGGCTGAGGTGATGCGCAGGGCAACCAGCTCGTAGTGTGATTTGTTTTGTACAATGAGCGTAGCCGGATCTTTTGCCTGGGGCTCATGGGCTGCATCCGCTGCAAGGCAGGGAGCTGTCATGGCCAAGACAAAGAGAAACAGGCTGAGCCCGATAGAAAGGAATCGTGGCATGAAATACCTCTGCTGGCGGACAATAAGGCTGCCTGCCTTTGTCCAGCACAGAAAACGGTCTGTTGTCTTATGGTATTTTTGTCAGCACAACGTAGGGCAGATTTCAGGCTTTTCCCTGCTTCAATGAGGTTTTTGCACATATCCTCAGAAAAAGGAAAAGTCCGGGAAAGCCACATGACGCATCCTGCCCTGCTGCATTATGGCAAAAAGGACAGTCCTGCATACCTGGAAAATGGCTTTTCTGCGTGCAAATATAGGTGGCTTACCCCAAAAAAGCAATGATACGCATGCGGCCGCATACAGCGGCTTTGCTCAAGGCAGGCCCATATGCTGCAAGGCATGGCCGGCAGAATTATTGCTGCTTGACTTTTTGGGGGCTGTAGACGAACTATATCACCTGTAACACGTATTTTTTGCCTGATTTAGTGCCTGGCGGGAGTCCTGGCTAAAAAAGTGGAGTTATCACACGTGCCGACCAGTCTCTTTCAGCAACAGGTGACGCCTGCAGAGAATACCTATGAGCCTGTGCACAGTTCAGATGATACGGCATCCTCTCCTGATGCGGACAGCGTCAGGGAGCCTGAAAGCGTTACCCCTGGGAAAAAGGGGATAAGGCTGACCGGACAGCGTATTTTCTATACTTTCTGTCTCATGATGGTGCTCATGCCCGTAGCTTTTGTGAGCGGCATCCTGTACGGACGCTATGATGCGGAGCAGGAGCATGCCTTGCAGAGCCCCATGGCCAGGATACAGCAGGAAGCAGCTGCCGGGGACGAAGAGGAAGGCGAAAAGGAAGCCGCTGAAAAGGAAGTGCCGCCTGAGGAAACCATCCTGAAGCCGCAGGAGCTTATGTTTTCCCGCGTGCTCAGGGCTGCTCCCGGAGAAAAGATCCCAGAGCCCGGGCAGATACGCCCCTTAAAGCCTGTTGTGCCAGCTGGCAAAACAGGCGAGGAGGCTGTGGCCCAGACGCCGGGCATGAGCCCTGCCACTGCATCCGGACCGCAGGAAGCGCCGGCCATGAAGGCTGACATGTATGATTTTGTCTTTCAGATTGCTGCCTACAAGGCGAAATCCAAGGCAGAAGACATGCGCATGCTCCTTGAGGCAGAAGGATTCCGGTCCAAGCTGGAGAAGAGCGGCCGCTTTTATGTGGTGCTGCTGCTGACAAGGGGAGGGGAAGAGAGAGTGCTGGAAGTGAAGGAAATCCTGCATCGTATGCATCTGGGAGATCCTCTGGAACGCAGCCGTACTCCTGTATTCCGTCCTCTTGGCGAACGCTGATTTTTGCAATGATTGTGTCGTGCATGGCTGTATGCGGAGACTTTTCCGGAGTCTTTTAAAAAGCCGGTTTCAGCCATGTACAGAGAAAACAGAAGGAGAAAACTATGAAAGTACTGCTTATCAACGGCAGCCCGCACGAAAAAGGCTGTACCTATACGGCCCTTAGGGAAGTGGCAAACCGCCTGCATGAACTTGATGTGAAAACAGAACTTGTGCAGTGCGGCACGGCTCCTGTTCAGGACTGCATTGCCTGCAACAAGTGCATCAAGACGGGCCATTGTGTCTTCAAGGACGATGCAGTCAATGAGACCATTGACCTCCTGAAAGGCGCCGACGGACTTGTGGTCGGATCTCCTGTCTACTATGCCGGCCCCAGTGCCCGCCTGACGGCTTTTCTGGACAGGCTTTTTTACTGCAAGGCGGCTCCTTATGCAGGCAAGCCTGCGGCAGCTGTAGTGTCTTGTCGTCGTGGTGGAGCCTCTGCTTCCTTTGACCGCCTGAACAAGTATTTCACCATCTGCGGCATGCCTGTTGTCTCATCCCAGTACTGGAATTCTGTCCACGGCAATACGCCTGACGAAGTACGCCAGGATCTGGAAGGGCTGCAGACCATGCGTACCCTGGCATCCAACATGGCCTGGCTTCTGCGCTGCATAGAGGCAGGACGCCAGCAGGGAATACAGTTTCCTGAAAGAGAACCCTGGATTGCCACCAATTTCATCCGCTAAACTTATTTGTGGGCAGGGAGCCTTCGTAAGTCCTGGAAAAACATATATCTGGGATTTTGAAGGCTCCTGTTTTGCGTCAGGATGATGTAACTGTACAGCTATTTCCGGCATGTTACATTTTATGTACAAATAACTGTCTTCCAAGCTGGCTGTTTCTCAGCAAAGAACAATCAACTCCCTTCAGGAAAGGGGATTACTCGAAAGATCTAGTGCAAAGAAGAACGGCAGATGGGTGGTAAAAGACTGATATCGCTCTGACGCTGCCAGGAATGATTTAAAGTGACATTGGCGATGTCTCTTTAACGTGGAAAGGTTTGTCCTTTCCCTGCTGAGCTAACGCACTGTCTGAGGCAGGACCAGCTGTTCGGCAAGACCTGGAAAACACCGTGAAGACAGCCAGGGAAGCCACTCTTCGGGGGGAAAGTTTTGCTCTCAAATGTGTATAAACACGAACGACAGAAGCCCGAACTGACATCAGCCGGAGGCTGCCAGGAATGATTTATAGTGACATTGGTGATGTCACTATAAATGTCACTTTAACGTGGCGAGGTCCGTTCTTTCCCTGTTGAACTAACGCCCTGTCTGAGACTAGACAGCTGTTCAGTATGACCTGGAAAACACCATGAAGACAGCCAGGGAAGCCATTCTTCGGGGAAAAATCTTGCTTGTAAAGTGTGTATAAATGCGAACGACAGAAGGCCGTACTGACATCAGACGAAGGTTGCCAGAGATGATTTATAGTGACATTGGTGATGTCACTATAAATGTCACTATAACGTGGTGAGGACCGTCCTTTCCCTGCTGAACTAAGGCCCTGTCTGAGGCAGGACCATCTGTTCGGCAAGACCTGCAGAAAACCTTGAAGATAGCCAGAGAAGCCATTTTTCGGGGAAAAATCTTGCTTATAAAGTGTGTATAAACACGAACGACAGAAGGCCGTACTGACATCAGACGTAGTCTGCCAGGAATTTATAGTGACATTAGTGATGTCACTTTAAATGTCACTTTAACGTGGTCAGGTTCGTCCTTTCCCTGTTGAACTAACGCGCTGTCTGAGGCAAGACCAGCTGTTCGGCAAGACCTGGAAGACACCCTGAAGACAGCCAGGGAAGCCCATTTGGGGGAAAAGTCTTGCTTATAAAGTGTGTATAAATACGAACGGCAGAAGGCAGGGATGGCATCAGGTCAAGGCTGCCAAGAATGATTTAAAGTGACATGGGTGAGGTCACTATAAATGTCACTTTATGGGAGTGTTTCCCCTTTGTCCTGAAGTCTATGCCTTCTGTATCTGACTATTCTGTCCCCTTGTGCGGGCAAAAAGGACATCGTGGTTGATGGTACGGTAGAATTCCCTGCGCAGATCATCTCTTGTCAGTTCTGTGCGCCCCATAAGCCACATGAGCTTTGTGACAACGCTTTCCAGCGTCATGTCATAGGTTTCCATGAGAGGTGTTGTTTTGGAGACAGATCTGCCGACTTCATAGACAGTCATGTCGCTGCCTTCCTTAGGAACCTGCGTGGCCATGACGATGATTTTGTTTTTGTCCTGCCAGAGAGCCATTTCCTCAGCAAGGACAGAGAGCATGGCTGCCGGCATGCCACCCAGCCCAAAGCTTTCTATGACAAGGCAGTCATAGTGCTCAAAGAGCATGGGCAATATGTCAGGCCTGAGGCCGGGGATAAGCTTCAGGACACAGATGTTGTCCCGCATGTTGTGGTAGAAGCGCACCGGCCCCGCAGCTGGCGGCTCCTCAAAGTAACGTATGACCATGTCGTCCTGGATGACGGCCGGGTAGGGGAAATTGAGGGAAGAAAAGGCATTATAACTTTTTGAGCGTTCCTTTCTCGCCCTTGTGCCGACAATGACCTTGCCTCCGAAGACGATACTTACCCCTCTCGATCCATCGTCAGCCGCATAGCGGAAACTGTCCAGAAGATTGTTGCGGGCATCGGTTTCAGGCATGTTGATAGGTTTCTGGGATCCAGTGATGACAACGGGCTTGTCCAGATCCTGTATCATATAGGAGAGGGCTGCTGCCGTATAAGCCAGCGTATCCGTGCCGTGGCATATGACAAAGCCATCGTAGGCATCGTAGTTTTTCTCAATGGCCTTCGTGATTTTTTGCCAGTGGGCCGGAGTCATGTTTGTTGAGTCAATGCTGCACACTTCAAGCGTATCCACCGTGCAGATGTCCTCAACAGCCGGAATGCAGGCCAGCAGGGCGTCTGCGCCAAGCCCCGGCGCAAGGCCGTCTGCTCCCTTGATAGATGCTATCGTGCCGCCAGTTCCTATAAGCAGTATCTTTTTCAAAGTGTGTCTCCGGTAAACCCGCATGATGCCGGCGTATTGCATTGTCCTTGTGAAATGGGGCTGTCAGAAGGAACAGGCTTCCTGTTACAGCGCTTTGCCGGCATAAAGGCCGGCCATAAGGGCGCCAAAGCCGAGAGCTATCTGCAAGGCAAGATTCAGGCACAAAAAGAGAGGCCGTACCTGTCCCAGGCTGAAGCTGTCAAAAATAAGGGAAGAAAATGTTGTGAAGCCGCCCAGAAAGCCGACGCACAAGGCTGTACGCACGGCGTCGCTGACAAGATGCCTTTCAGCGGCAAGGGCAAAGACAAGGCCAAAGAAAAAACAGCCCAGCACATTGACCGCCATGGTGCCAAGCGGCCAGCCTTTGCCGAAGAGGCGGGTGCAGCCCATGGTAACAAGAAAGCGGCTCACTGTTCCCAGGCCGCCGGCCAGAAAGAGGATGAGGCAGACAGAAAGGTTCATGCTTATTCTCACTTCTGTTGCTGAAGTGCTGGCAGTTCCTGTTTCAGAAAACCGGCAAGGGCCTCCTGCCATCCGGGCATGGGAGAAAGTCCTGCCATTGCCAGACGTGTTTTGGCCAGGCAGGAATTGGCAGGCCTTCTGGCTTTTGTCACGTATTCAGCGGAGGTGACCGGTTCTACTTCCTGTGAGAGCCCTGCCCTGGCGAATATTTCCTTTGCAAAGCCGTACCAGGTGGTTTCTCCCTCGCATGTCAGATGGATTGTTCCCTTTATATCTGGCCGATCAAGCAGTTCGCAGACGGCATTGGCAACGGCCTCTGTGCTTGTGGGATTCCCCTTCTGGTCATTTACAACCCGCAATGCTGGCATGCCCTTTTCATGCAGCTTCAGCATGGTGTGCACAAAGCTCGGGCCGCCGGGACCGTAGAGCCAGGACACCCTGGCTATGACGTGATTCGGGCAGTTGAGGCGGATGGCGCACTCTCCGGCCCATTTGCTCTGGCCATAGACATTGATGGCCCCGCCAGCCTGGTCAAATTCGCTGTATGGCCCGTCCTTTTTTCCGTCAAAAACATAGTCGGTGGAAAAGGCAATGAGCCTTGCCCCTGTCTGCTGGCAGGCACAGGCCACGTTGGCACTGCCGTGGTTGTTGACAGCATAGGCAAGCTCAGGTTCGTCCTCGCACAGATCTACCTTGGTGAAGGCTGCGCAGTGCAGGACAGCTTCGGGCTGAAAGCGTGCAAAATAGGCTGATACCTGATGGGCGTTGGTGATGTCGAGTTCGGTCCTGGATGGACTGGCAAGAACATGTGCCTGCCGTAAGGCAAGCTTTTGGGCAAGCGTGCGGGCCAGCATGCCTTGTCCGCCGGTGATGAGTATGCGCATAAAGGGGGCTCCCAAGGAAATAACGGGGCATAATCGTACTGGCTTTTGTATCTACTCAGCTGGCCGCAGATGTAAAGGGTCCGGCAGAAAGCAAAAGCGCATGGGCCACGTCTGGGCGGCTTGTTTTAGCGGATGCTGTCCTGTGCGTCTTCCTTTGCAGCATTGGCAGCCTTTTCCTGTGGGTGGGCTTTTTCCGCTTCCTCTGCCAGGACAGCCTGGTCCTTCCCGGCCTCCGGGAGGCTTGCCTGGGCAGGACCGGCAGGCGGGGATATCCTGTATATGTCAACAGCGTGTCCACCCCTGCCGTGGCGTCCCTGGGAAGTTGTAATGACAAGATCCCCCCTGGGGCTGACGGCCAGTCCTACTGTATAGGGTGTCGTTTTGGCCGAAGCGACTTTTTTCCATGATGCAATGTCCACAACGGCTACCTCTGTGCTGACATTGCAGGCCACAAATAATTTTTTGCCGTCAGGGGACTGGGCCAGCGTCCTGGCCTTGCTGCCGGCAGAGAGGCTCCTTCCGTGCTGCACCCTGCTGCCGTTTTTTACGGCATAAAGCAGTTCATCCACAGGCAGTTCCGTGACAACGCCTGCACTGTTGGAAGTCAGGTAGAGCTTTGTGCCGTCCCTGCTCAGGATGATATGGCGCGGCGTGGGCGCAACATGCATGTAGGTGCCGATTCTTTCCATTGTCTCAAGGTCAAAGACGGTGATTCCGCCATTGTGCATGCGTCCCACAAAGAGGTAGCGGCTGTCGGCGCTGAAGGCCGCTCCGCGCAGGCAGTGCCCGCAGACTGCATCCCTGTTTCCCCTGATATTGCTGACATTGAGGCGCCTGCCGTCGGCAAGCAGTTTCTTGTAGGTGAACTTGTCAGGCTCTGCTGCGCTGATGTCGATAAGGCCTATGGTGTTGTCGCCCCAGTGAATGACTGCCATGGTCTTCCCGTCAGGAGACGGGACAATCATTTTGGGCAGAGGGCCTGTCGGCATGACACGCACTATTTTGCTGGATTCCGTATCAATGACGGCCACGGCAGAAGGGGAACTGGCCCTGGTGTCCCAGGTGCGGCGGTAGTAGGTGACCCAGAGATAGCGGCCGTTATGGCTGAAGGCCGCTTCTACAGGCTTGCCGCCAAAGCAGTTGCGATCCTCATCGGCAACAGAGGTGAAATACTCATAGCCGAAAGCGCTGTTTTCCCCGTTGAGGAAGAGGCCGGCATCGCTTTTGCCAAACTCATGGCGGATGACGCAGATTTGCTCCAGGGTATCGGCATTATAGGCCACTGTTTCCAGGCCTTCCAGGCTGTTGATGTAAAAGCGGCTTCCGTCAGGGGAAAAGATGACGGATTTGGGCGAGTTGATATGGGGGCCACGCAGCGTGCGGATGTGCTCAAGAACAAGCACGTCTTGCTGTGCTGTGTCTTTTTTTGTTTTCTCTTCCAGGGCAGAGGCATCCTGGGACAAGAGACAGAGTGTGAGCAGGCAAAAAAGAGTCGTGAGAAAAAGAGGCAGTTTTTTCATGGCGGGCTCGCACAAAAGAAGGGGCAGGGCGGATCAGGCATTTTTGTCCTGATGCTGTTATATCCCCTATACATTGGGCTGTCTGAGATTTCCAGCAAGGAATTGCGCCAGAAAACGGCACCAGGGATTCAGACGGCTGAAAGAAATGGCCTGAAAAGGGTAAACAAAAGAGGTCAAAGCGGATATACTTGAAGGACAGCAAGACGCCGCATAATGGTCCTTGCGCACTTTTGCTCCCTGCCGTATTTGTACGGGGAACCGTAAGTCTTCAGGGCAGGCATGCCGGCCCTTTGCAGGAGCGCGCGGATGAGGGAGGAGTGTGCATGCAAAAGGATAACACTGCCATAGTTTTAATAGCCTATGGTTCCTGCCTGGCCAGCGGCCTGGCAGCCCTGCGGACCTTTGAAAACAGGGTCAGGCAGCGCTATCCGGGCATTCCTGTCCGCTGGGCCTATACCTCCGGCCCCATCCGGGCCAGGCTTGCCTCCCATGTACGGCGCAAGTCCGATTCCGTCGTAAAGGCCATACAGCGTCTGGCCCTGGAACGCTTCTCGCCCATTATTGCCCAGCCTTTGCAGATTATTATGGCAACGGAGAACGAGAGCGTGGAAGCTGTCACCAGGACCGTCTCTGACAAGCTTGGCATTCCGCTCAGCATGGGGCAGCCTCTGCTGTCCAGCGATGAAGACGTATGCAGGACGGCAAAGGCCGTCATGACGCATCTGCCTCCGGCCCGTCTTGCCACAGAGGACGTCATCCTGGTAGGGCACGGTGCCAAGGCGCATGTGTCCCAGAAACGGTATGCCCAGCTGGCGCAGGCCGTGCATGCACTGGATGCCGGCGTGCATATTGCCACTCTTTCAGGGGATATGCGGGCTGAAAAGCTTCTTCCCGTGCTAAGATCTGAAAAGGTCTGGCTTATGCCTCTGCTTGCAAGCATAGGCAAGCACACCGTCTCCGATATTGCCGGCACAGGAGACACGTCCGTCCGTTCCCTGCTTGAACAGGCAGGACACTGCTGTACCGTTGTCAAATCCGGCGTCCTTGAGAACGCCGCCTTTGCGGATATCTGGCTCAGCCATCTGGACGAGGCTGCAGCCAGGTTCAACCTTGTGCCTTCCACAGAGAAGCAGACAGGCTGTGCTGTCTGAAAAATTATGCAGCGTAATAAGGGAGATTCTATGAAACTGTCAGCGTTCTGCGCTGCCGGGGCCGCCTGGATGGCCTGCGGCGTCCTGTTCGGAATGTCGCTTTTCTTCCAGCCTTCCCCGGCTTTTGCCGACAATACCCCCAATGCCTTCAACAGCTATACAGGCAAGCCTATGCCCGTATCGAGGGTGCCCAAGGGGGACGAGGCACGCATTTTGTCCGAGCTTGGCGGCAAGCCGCGCAGCATTGCTACGGATACGGCATACAGGACCCATTCAAAGCAGGAACTCTATCCCTGCCTTTTCGGGACGCCGCAGTCTGCGCACGAGGTACTGGTCCTCATTGATTTTGCCCAGCCTGCAAGCAAGAGCCTCTGGGCTGCCGTTTGCGGCGCCGTCAAAAAGGTCTCTCCTTCCCAGGCCCGTGTGGTGCTTTTTGGCAAGAGCGACGAAGCCTATGCCATAGACCTGACCGGCCTTGCCATCTGGGCAGCCAGGGAGCGTTCCGGCCAGAGCATGGCCTATCTTTCCTGGGCCCTGAACCGCTGGCATGAAATCAAGGACGGCCTGAAGCAGAAGGGCGAGCACCGCATATTCCGCACGGAATACGATGCCGTGCTCAACAAGAAAGACTATCCCATGGTGTTTACAGCCATGACAAAATGCTTCAAGCCCGCAGTGAGCGAAAAGGATCAGAGCAGCCTTGCCAAATATGCCTATGAGGCCGGCAATGTTAATCTCTTCCAGACAACCGAAGTCATCAAGTACTACGATGTCGCAAAAATGCCGGCCCTTGTTGTGGACGGCAAGGTCTATTACGAAATGACGGCTGACCAGCTTGCCTCTCTGCTCAAGTAAGGCCTTCTGACAGCTTTTTTGCAAGACGCATAAAAAAGCCCCTTCCTCTCCTGTATGCAGGAAAGAAGGGGCTTTTCCTTTGCCTGGAAGAGGCCGCAGCCTACAGCAGCTCGGCATGCAGGCTGTGCTTGAAGGCAGAGGTAATTTTTACAGGCACTTCCCTGCCTGCGGCGTTTCCTGCATCCTCAGGAAGCGAGAGGTGTATAAGCGCGCCATAGGGATCGCGTCCCTGCCAGCTCACATATCCTGCTTCATTCTGCCTCGGGCTCTGCTGCTCGATGAGCACCTCTGTCGTCTGTCCTGCACGGGCGTTCAGCCAGGCGGCTGTCAGCCTGTCCTGCAGGGCCTGCAGCCTTTGCAGCCTGTCTAGCTGTATGTCAGGCGCTATCTTGTCGAGATACGTGGATGCCCTGGTTCCCGGCCTGTCCGAGTAGCAGAAGGAATAGCTGCTCATGAAGCCGCACTCTTCGCACATGGAAAGCGTCTGCAAAAAGTCTTCTTCTGTTTCGCCAGGAAAGCCGACAATAAGGTCTGTTGAAAGGGCAAGATCCGGGCGTGCCCTGCGCAGCCCGCCTACAAGGCGCAGAAATGCGGCGCTGTCGTAATGCCTGTTCATGCGCTTGAGCACCCTGTCGCTGCCAGCCTGCATGGGCAGGTGCAGGCGGGGACAGAGGTTGGGAAGGGTTGCAAAGGCCTCTATGTCTTCCTCTGTCATATCCTTGGGATGCGGCGTCACATAGCGGAGGCGCATGGAAGGATCCAGGGCGGAAACCTGCTTTAGGAGGGAGTAAAAGCTTGTCCCGTCACCGCTTTTGTCCTTGCCGTAGGCATTGACATTCTGTCCCAGCAGCGTGATTTCGCGGGCCCCGTTTGCGAGGGCTGCCTCGCATTCAGCCAGAATAGCACTGGCTGAGCGGGATTTCTGTCTTCCCCTTGTGAAGGGGACAATGCAGTAGGTGCAGAAATTGTCGCAGCCCTGCATGATGTTGACAAAGGCTCCGGGAGCAGCCTCTCCCCTGGCCTCGGGACGTTCGTGATAGCCTTCAGTAAAGCCTGTGAGGCACAGCGTCCTGGCCGGTTCTTTTACCAGCAGTTTCAGGGCATCGGGGATGGCGGCAATCTGGTCCGTGCCGGCAACCAGGCGTACCTGCGGGGAGTAGGAAAAGAGTGTTGTTCCGAGCTGCTGGGCAACGCAGCCGGCTACTCCCACCAGGACATTCAGCCTGCCGCCTGTTTCCTGCTGTATGCGTCCTAAGGCACTGCGCACCTTGAGCTCCGGCTTTTCCCTGACAGAGCAGGTGTTGAGCAGGATGATGTCAGCCTCTTTTGCTGTAGCCACCTGTTTCAGGCCGCGGTCTTTCAGGATGTTTGCCAGCCATTCAGAGTCTGCAACATTCATCTGGCAGCCAAAAGTAATTATATGAAAGGTCATGATTGTCCCTGTTTCTGGTGAAGGAGGCAGCCTGCTGGTTACTGTTCCTTTTTTAGTGAAGGAGTGCCGTCTTCCGCTATATCGAGGTGATCCAGAAGCCAGCGGACAAGGTTGGCGGCATTGTCCGCAGTCAGAAGAAGCCTGGTGTGGACAGTCCTGACAATGTTAAGCGTGTCCTTGCGCTCGTAAGGAGACTCGACAGAGACTGTTTCTCCGTCCTGGTTTATAGACACTATTGTCGGCGACGGCAGGGCCTCGCTGTCAGTAAAGAGGTTTACTTCGAGTTCTCCGGCGTTATTGATTCCGCCATAGGCGCCGTGCACATAGGAAAGGGGAAGATCCTCGTCAATTTGCACCTGGTAGTGCTGTGTGTAATTTTTTCCCATCGCAAGCATTCTCTCTTTTCAGCCCTGAAAGGCATTGAATATGTCCTGAACAGATATCGTGCTCCCCTAAACAGGAGAGCCTTTGAAAAATACAGCCTGAAAACACATGATTTTCGCCGGTGTACGGGATTTTTGTCAAGACTGTGCCTGAAAATTGAAAAGGAAGGGAAAAGGGCAGGGCTTGGGGCAGCATATGCTTTTCTCTCAGCCGTGCGGCAGTTTTTTTAGTCTCTTGACGCGAAAGAGCTGACAGGTAAAATGCCTTGGATCATCAGTATGAAACGACACACGCAAAGGACTGGGCAGGCATCCCCTGCCGGCAGTTCTGGAGGTATACCGTGAGCCAGTGCACTATTGAAAAATTGGAGCCGCAGCCGGCCTTTGACCTGTTCAGCTTTCTGGAACTGTGCCAGGAGACCCGCATGGAAGGAGACGTAATGGGACATTTGGGCGATCTCTGGGACCAGTGGTTTGCCAAACTGTCCTGTTACAAGGTTGTCTGCGGAAAAATTTCCTACCTTCTGGTGTGGCTGCCGGAAGAGGTGGAGACCACGGTGGACGAGATCTGGAAAAAGACACCGTCTGAAGGCTATTTTGCCAATATGCTGGCCCAGTATCTGTGCATGCAGGTTGTGAACGACCTTATCCCCCAGGTGGAAACTGTCGGCTGCGCTCCTGCTCCCCGTCCTACGGAGTCATTGAAGAATGTGCTCAGGGATTTTGAACTCGGGTATCATGAGGAGATGGATGTCTTAAACAGGCGTTTCGCCGTAGTTACCTTCTATCCGTTCCGCGGCGGCTGTGAGATCTGCCATTTGCAGCCGCAGTGCCCCAAGGGAAATGGCGAAGCCGGATCCAGCGTGCTTTTGCCGGGATATGAAAAGCGCTAGGGCGCAGAACGGGAGCGTGAGCAGTGATAGCGTACCTTGAGGGAAGACTGGAACATGTGTCAGAGGCTGCCATCATCGTAGTTACCGATGGCGGCACAGGCTATGAGGTGGAAGTGACATCGCGCCTGCGGCAGAATCTGCCCGAGCGCGGTGGCAGGGTCCGCCTGTACACTTCCCTGCTGGTGCGGGAAGATATGCTGCGCTTATGCGGTTTTGAGACCTTTGAGGAGCGTGAGACCTTTGACATCCTCACAGCCCTGCCCAAGGTAGGCCCCAAGCTTGCGCTGGGAATTCTTTCTGCGTACAGGCCGGCACAGATACGGGAACTTGTCGCCAATGGCGACCAGACCGGCTTTACCGTTGTCAGCGGCGTGGGCAAGCGCCTGGCAGAAGTGCTGGTGCGCGAGCTTTCCTACAAGCTGAAAGTAGAAGTCCAGGCTCCTGCTGCTGACGGGAGCGGTGCAGCACAGGCATCGGTCACAAGCCAGGTTCTGGACGGTCTGAAGGGCCTGGGTTATGCCGAAAATGAATGTGCTCCCACAGTGCAGGAACTGGTGCGCAAGCAGCCGGACATTGATGTGGCGACATGCCTGCGCATGGCGCTGCAGGCAATCGGACGCAGGGCATTATAGCCGGGACAATTTATGGCACAGGAACAACAGACAGGGGAACAGCGTCATCTTGACGACAATGTCAGGCCGAGATCGCTGGATGAATTTATCGGCCAGAAGGATGTGCGGGCCCAGCTCAAGGTTTTTCTAAACGCAGCCAGGCAGCTTGGCAGGGGGCTTGACCATACTATCTTCTACGGCAATCCCGGCCTTGGCAAGACGACGCTGGCCCAGATTATGGCAGCGGAGCTTGGCGTCAACATTGTCACCATCACCGGACCCATGCTGGAAAGGCCTGGGGATCTTGCCGCCATCCTCACCAATCTTTCTCCCAATGACATACTGTTTGTGGACGAGATCCACCGTATGCCCATTGCCGTGGAGGAAGTGCTCTATCCGGCCATGGAAGATTTCAAGCTGGACATCGTGGTAGGCCAGGGACCGGCAGCAAGCACCGTGAAGATGCCGCTGGACAGGTTTACCCTTGTCGGGGCCACCACGCGCATGGGGCTTGTGTCAGCTCCACTGCGCAGCCGCTTCGGCATCGTGCTGCATGTCGATTTTTACAGCCCTGAGGACCTCTCTTCCATTGTCCGCCGCAGCGCCGGCATCCTGGGCATAAGCATTGATGAGGAAGGGGCGCTTGAAATAGGCAGAAGGTCCAGGGGAACGCCGCGTATTGCCAACCGCCACCTGCGCAGGGTGCGTGACTATGCCCTGGAAGAAAAGGCTGCCTGCATAACCAGGGAAGTGGCAGACAGGGCTCTGACATGCATGAATGTGGACAGGGAGGGCCTGGACCAGATAGACAGGCGCATCCTTTCTGTGATTATCAATCATTATGAAGGCGGGCCTGTGGGCATACGGACGCTTGCTGTGGCCTGCTCGGAAGACGTAAGGGCCCTGGAAGACGTCTATGAGCCCTATCTGATACAGCAGGGCTTTCTTAAGAGAACGTCGCGCGGCAGGGTGGCGACGCCCAAGGCGTATTCGCATATGCAGGCGGTACTTGCCTGATTCTTGCAGCCTTTTGCTGACATGCAAGGCTCTGCCGTCCGGTTTGCCGGGGACAGGGTCTTTTTTTTTGCCGCAGAGGCATACAGAAGCTGTCCTGAATGGTGCATAATGGGTGCGAAAGCGCATATATGACAAACATATGCTTGTCTTTTTTGCCTGAAATGTGGAACATTGAGGGCAAGGCAAATGCCTTTAGTGCGGTGCAAAGGGGAGAAGAGCCATGCAGGGAAAAGTACGTATTGTCGTTCTGGACGGTCATACAGTTAATCCTGGTGATACGTCATGGGAATCTATTGCCGCATTAGGCGATCTGACAGTGTATGACCGCACTTGTGCCGATGATATCGTGGCACGTGCAGCTGATGCCGATGTGGTGATTACCAACAAGACGCCCCTGTCAGCCGGTATACTGGACAAGCTGCCTAAACTGCGCTGCATAGGCATTCTGGCGACAGGCTATGATGTAGTGGACGTGGCTTGTGCCGGCAGAAAAGGCATACCGGTGATGAATGTGGTGCAGTACGGTACGGATGCTGTGGCGCAGCACGCCATGGCCCTGCTTCTGGAACTGTGCCGCAGGCCTGCCCTGCATGATGAGAGCATTCGTGCCGGAAAATGGAGTTCCTGCCCTGAATTCTGCTACTGGCTGACGCCGCAGACTGAATTGTCCGGCCTGACCTTTGGTATCATCGGTTTTGGAGCCATAGGTCGCAGGACAGGCGCCCTGGCTCATGCTTTTGGCATGAATGTCATGGCAGCCTCTGCCAGAATGACAGGAGAGGAAGCGTACAGAAAGGCCCTGCAGGCTCCTGATCCAGGATACACTGTTCACTATGCGGATCTGGATGAGCTCCTGGCAGGATCGGATGTCGTTTCCCTGCATTGCCCGCTTACGGAAAAGACCCGCCACCTTATCAATGCTTCTTCCATTGCCCGCATGAAGAAGGGGGCCCTGCTTCTCAATGTGGCCCGTGGCCCGTTATTGCAGGAAGAAGATGTGGCAGAGGCCTTGTTTTCTGGGCAGCTGGGAGGCCTTGGCGCCGATGTCCTTTCAGAAGAGCCTGTCAGGCCTGACAATGTCCTTCTGACAACACCCAATACAATCATAACGCCTCATATTGCCTGGGCAAGCCTGAAAGCAAGACAGAATATTATAACTATCCTGGCCCAGAATATTGCTTCCTGGCTGCAGGGTGAGCCCCGCAGCCTTGTTAATGCAGACTGGCTTAAGGCATAAAAAGACTTTGATGGTAAGGAAGATGGCAGATACTGTAAAAAAAGTGTGCCGTGCCGTGCTTGCTTAAGTTGCAACTTTCTCTGGCCTTTCAATAAAGGAGAAGGCAATGGCTGATAACGAAATTTTACTTGGGACAAGAACATTCCGCAAAATGCGGGAAGATAATACCTATATAGACAAGACCGGCTTTATCAGCGAATTTTTGTCCGGGGCAAAAGCTGACGTATCCCTTATTACAAGGCCCAGACGCTTTGGAAAAAGCCTCCTGCTTAATATGCTGATGGAGTTTTTTGACATAAGAAAGGACAGCAGGAAACTTTTTGACGGTCTTGCCGTTTCAAAAGACAAAGAACTTTGTGCAAAATGGATGAATAAGTATCCTGTCATATATTTGTCTCTTAATGAAATAAAAACAGAGTCTTTTGATGACTCTTATGGATGCTTTGAGAATGTAGCCGCTAAATTATGCGGACAATATGATTATCTCCTTAATAGTCATAAAGTTAGTAAATCACATAAAATAGCTTTAGATGCTATTCAGTCGTATAATGCAAAAACAGGAATGTTGCGTGGATTTATAAGTACACTATGTGAAGCAATCTATCAGGACTGTTCTATATGTCCTATTATACTTATTGATGAATATGATGCACCTTTTTCTAAAATAAAAGGAGATGAAGATTACAACAAAATGATGTCATTTTTAGGAAATATTTTTGAGACAGGATTCAAGTGCAATGATTATTTTGAATTTGCTATTCTGACAGGATGCTTACGCTACACCCCTGATGGCGTCACCACAGGTTTTAACAATTATGTCAGCTTTGACATTAATAATCTTTGCTTTGCAGACAAATTCGGTTTTACTCAAGCCGAGGTGCAGGCACTTCTTGACCAGAACGGACTCAGTGACAAAATGGAACCACTGCGTGAATGGTATGGCGGCTACTGTTTTGGCAACAGCTACCCCATACACTGTCCTTGTGATGTCATGCAATATATCGGCACACTGCAACGGTTTCCAAACACTGACCCCCAGCCATACTGGTTCAATTCAAGCGGCAATGACATTGTTAAGGCGTTTATAGACAAGATCAATGTCATGCCTGTTGGCAAAAAAATAGCCACCCTACTTCAGGGCGGCACGGTGACAGAACAATGCAATGAAGTTATTACATACAATAATTTATATGACTCTGAAAGCAACTTTTGGACAGTCCTGTATCTGACAGGCTATCTGACAAAGGTACCACAGGAGAAAAAAGGCAATCCTTTTAAGCCGGCCGAGCTCCGTATTCCTAACAGAGAGGTCTATTATATATTCAAGCAGGAGATAGCGTCCTGGTTCAGCAAGCTGACTGGTGGCAGTAATGACACAGTATCACTTGTAAACGAGGCCCTCTGGAACGGGGATGAAAAAACCGTTACCCAGCTGGTATCAGAGCTTCTTATGTGCAAAACAAGCAACCATGACGGCACGCATATCGGGAAGGAGGGCTTTTATCATGCCTTTTTGCTGGGA
>CAVLCT010000008.1:0-32659 GCA_963661665.1 Bulleidia sp.
CCTGGCCACTTTTTGAACACATCCACAAGTGTAAAAAAAATAGCAACATGTAACTGTTTAACATTAGGATACTTTTATGCTTTTTTTAAGCGTAAAACTCCCAAAGTCGGGTGAATTTCTTCTCGCGCTTTCTGAGCTGGACCGGAAGCTCGTCAAAAATGCTACAGGCCTTGCCCGCACAGCGTGCTGAATGTTTTGCTATGTCTGCCCTGTACAGGGAAAGAATACCTCTTTTGACCTCATCAATCTGTTCAAAGTCCCTGCCGTCAATATATGCCTGGACAGCCTGGGGCATGCCTCCCGTTATCATGTATCTCCGGAACTGGTCCATGATCTTTCTGTGCAGGGCCTGTCCCATCGGCCTCAGGCTGGAAAAACAGTCCTGAATGAGGGGCATGAGCATATCGTCACCCTGTGCATCAAGAAACTCCGCAAAGGTCAGGGGATACAGCTTCACGTGATGCTCTTCCGACGGTATCACGATATCCTGTATATTGCTGCGTATCGACATCAGGGAGCCGGTTTCAATAAAGTCATATCGGCCGTCCTGAACAAGATACTTAATGGCAGCTCTTGCCCTGGGAAACAGCTGCACCTCGTCAAGCACGATGACGGATTCCCTTTCATAGAGTTTCACGCCAAAAAGAGCCGCCAGATAACGATAAAAGGTATCCAGGTCATTGAGATGATCATTGAAAAGTTTTTTTACATCGACACCGGCTCTGTTAAAGTCAATCAGGATATATGAGCGGTATTCGTTCCTGGCAAAAGTTTCTGCGAGATAGCTTTTGCCGACACGCCGTGCCCCGTCTATGAGCAGTGCAGTGCGGCCTCCGGATTCTTTCCACCTTTTCATTTCACCGTACAGGCTTCGGTTCATACCGCCCCCTTTTTACAGCACATTAAAACAGAAATCACACTTTCAAGATTTTTTATCACCACTTTTCTCACATTTTCAAGATTTTTCTATTTAAACCCATTATCATCCCTGCGGCACATCCTTTGTCTTTCATCGTAAGGCAGTGTTTTTACGTTTTTTTTCAAAACAGGACATATCACAGTACATCGGACAGGATGATGGAAAAGTGCTGACGTTTTGCCCGGAGATTTATGTCCACAAATGAATAGCACTGCTGAAAGGGCAAAAGTTACACTCCGCAGGGCTTTGGTTACAGTTGCTGCGTTGAGAGGTTGTGTAGTTTTGGGGCTATTATCAATATCGTACTTACTTTTTGTGAAGGTCGGGGCAAGTCTTTTAAGAGGGTTTAGACAAAACCTATACATCCACCTTCACAAATCGCCTGATTTCGTGCGTCTGACGAAGAACCACCACGAGCCTATGCGGAATCTAAGTACTTGAAAAGAAAAGGACTTTGTTGCCTTTTACGGTCAAACAAAGTCCCTTAGTTTCATACTGGTGGCGGAGAGAGAGGGATTTGAACCCTCGATACAAGTTTAAGCTCGTATACTCGCTTAGCAGGCGAGCTCCTTCGGCCGGCTCGGACATCTCTCCGTGTGGAGGTTGCTTATAAAACAAAATGACAAAACACGTCAAGGCAGTACCAGGCTAAAACTGGACGAAACAGGCAGAAAATGGCCTTTTCACAAGACAGCGGGCCTCCAAACACCTCCTGTCCGAAAAAAGGGGACCTTCGTCCTGAAAAGACAGAAACAGCCTTCATGCCAGCTCAAATTTTATTCAAAAATTCAAGACCTTAGCCAGACAAACACGAAATACATATTTGACGGAAAACAAGCAAAAGCGTATTTGCTTGTTTTCCACACTAATCAGCAAAAGGGGGATACCATGGCCGAGGAAGCCGAAAACAAAGAAAGCGTTGATTTTATCCGCGCCAAAATTCTGGCTGACAATGCCAGCATGCGTTTTGGTGGCAAGGTGCATACACGTTTCCCCCCTGAACCCAACGGATATCTGCACCTTGGACACGCAAAGTCAATCTGTCTCAATTTCGGGGTAGCAAAGGAATTCAACGGTCTGTGCAACCTCCGCTTTGACGATACCAACCCCACCAAGGAAGACGTCGAATACGTTGACTCCATCAAGGAAGACGTCCGCTGGCTTGGCGGAGACTGGGAAGATCGCGAATTCTACGCTTCCAACTACTTTGAGCAGCTCTATCAGTATGCAGAAGAGCTCATCCGCAGGGGCAAGGCCTATGTGGACGATCTTTCTGCAGACGAGATACGCGAATACCGCGGCACCCTTACGGAACCGGGCAAGGAAAGTCCCTGCCGCAACCGCTCTGTAGAGGAAAACCTGGATCTCTTCCGCCGCATGCGCGCCGGCGAGTTCAAGGACGGGGAAAAAGTACTTCGTGCCAAGATCGACATGGCCTCTCCCAACATGACCATGCGCGACCCTACCCTGTACCGTATCCGCCATGCCCGCCACCACAGGACAGGCGATGCCTGGTGCATTTACCCTCTCTACGATTACACCCATCCTCTGAGCGATTCTATCGAGGGCATCACCCATTCCCTCTGCACGCTTGAATTCATCAACAACAGGGAATTCTACAACTGGATCCTGGAAGCCCTGGACGTCTACCATCCCGAACAGACGGAATTTGCACGGCTCAACCTGACCCACACCATCCTGTCCAAACGCAAGCTCATCCAGCTTGTCCAGTCAGGGACAGTCAAAGGCTGGGATGATCCCCGCATGCCCACGCTGTGCGCCCTGCGCCGCCGCGGTGTTCCGCCGGAGGCCCTGCATGACTTCTGCGCCCGCATAGGCATAGCCAAGTCTGACTCCGTTGTGGATTACGGACTGCTGGAATTCTGCATGCGCGAGTATCTCAATGCGCATACAGCCCGCTGGATGGCCGTCATCAATCCCGTCAAACTCATTATCGACAACTACCCCGAAGACGGATCCGATGTCTTTGACATGCCGCTGTACCCGGATGACGACTCGTATGGCTCAAGAAAGGTCCGCTTCTCCAGGGAACTCTATATAGAGGGCGATGACTTCCGCATGGATCCGCCAAGCAAGTTCCACCGCCTGGCACCGGGCAAGGAAGTCCGCCTGCGTTACGCCTATCTTGTTACCTGCACCCATGTCGATCTCAATGAGGACGGCTCTGTCAAAGCCATTCACTGCACCTATGATCCTGCCTCACGCGGCGGCACAAGCCCCGACGGCAGGAAGGTAAAGGGCACCCTGCACTGGGTAGACGCACGCACGGCCATTCCTGCAAAGGCAAGGCTCTACGAACACCTCTTTGCCATGGACAACCCCAATGACGTGCCGGAAGGCAAGACCTTCCTCGATCTGGTGAACCCAGACTCTCTCAGGGAAGCGGACATCTTCATCGAGCAGGAGCTTGGCTCCCTGCCTGTCGGCAAAACAGTGCAGTTTGAGAGGGTAGGGTACTTCTGCAAGGACAAGGACAGCACTGAGGCCATGCCTGTCTTCAACAGGACATGCACGCTGAAGGACACCTGGGCCAAAATCGAAAAGAACAAGGCCAAGGGCAAGTAATATCCATCCAGATCAGTTCCTGTTATGCCTTTTGACCTGTTTTTCTTCAGGCACAGGCATTTATCCTTGACATGGCACAAATTGAGTAGTAGTGATGTTCAAATCAAAACAAACGGGATGTTAACTCAGTAGGTAGAGTATCTGCCTTTTAAGCAGAGAGTCGCAGGTTCGATCCCCGCACATCCCACCATGAAAATTCCAAGCCCTTTGGTCTATGCCAAAGGGCTTTTTTATTAGCCGCAGAAAAAAAATTCCCCTTGTTCTGGCTCTGTAGTACAGTGCAAAGACAATACAGGATATTCGTACACGGTGCCGGCCATCACCCTGTGGTATGCCGCACAAGTTTTCCCTTAGGAGCACTTCTCATGGATCTGAATGACGATTTCCTTGCCATGCGCCGCATACACGAAGTCAGCAAGAAGCTCTGCGAGCCTGAATCGCTCAACACTGTCTGGCACAAGCCGGCCCAGGATGCGCCCATGCCCTCCCTCGACACGCTGAAGGAAATCATGGGGAGGCTCAGGGTAGCGCTGTTCCCTGGCTTTTATGGCACAGCCAGGGTCTGGCGTGAATCAATAAAATACCACCTCTCGGCCAACCTGGACACCATCTACCGTCTTTTGAGCGAACAGATCCGCCGCGGCTACTGCTTTGCCTGCGAGGGGAATGAAGTATGCGTTGACTGCTCCAAACGCGGCAAGGAAACTGCCAGCCTGCTACTTGACGAGCTGCCGCATATACGTGAGATGCTTGTCAGCGACTCCATGGCCGGATATGAAGGCGACCCTGCGGCAACCAGTCCCGGCGAGACCATCTTCTGCTATCCTTCCATGTATGCCATGATCCACCACCGCATAGCGCACGTCCTCTATAAAAACCATGTGCCGCTCATTCCCAGAATCATCTCGGAGATGGCCCATTCCCAGACAGGCATCGACATCCATCCCGGCGCCCAGATAGGCCCGCGCTTCTTTATTGACCATGGCACGGGCGTGGTTATCGGTGAAACCTGCATCATAGGGCAGAACTGCCGCCTCTACCAGGGTGTCACCTTAGGAGCCCTGTCCTTCCCCAAAAATGACGACGGTACGCTCACCAAGGGCAACCTGCGCCACCCCATTCTGGAAGACGATGTCACAGTCTATGCCGGCGCAACCATCTTAGGCCGCATTACTGTCGGCAAGGGCGCTGTCATAGGCGGCAATGTCTGGGTCACAACGGATGTGCCGCCCCGTGCAAGGATAACCCAGGAAAAAGCCCACCGTGAGCAGTAATATGACAAAAAACAGGCTTTGTTTCTGCTGCCTGACAGCCATGCTTCTTTTTTCCGCCCTGCTGCTTTCTTCCTGCTCGTCTGTCGATGTAAAGGCACAGGGACAGGTAGTAACAGGCGTCTCTCTTGGCAGCCGCTGACTTGTCCTGTAAGGGCAGGATTCTTCCCGGGCAAAAAACAGCGCTGATATTGTGCTTGAAAAAAGAAAAGGGCAATATAGCGCGCGTTCGCCTTATACCGGTTCTGTAATGCAAGCACACTCTGTGTTTGCGCTCTTAAGGAAAACAGGCCACGAAGGCCGTACAGCATCATTTTTCACACTTATTATGCAAGGTATTGCTTAGAGACAGGGCTCCTCCTGTGCCAGGGCGGATGCCCAGAGGATTTATATGGTAACCTATCTGTCTGACAGCTCCAAATCGAAAAAAAACAAGCCGGCCTGGCTTGATTTTCTGCAGACGCTTGTCGTGGCACTGGCCCTGGCCATGCTCATCAGGACTTTTGTCGTACAGCCCTTCAAAATTCCCTCTGAATCAATGAGAGATACCCTGCTTGTGGGCGATCAGCTTCTGGCAACAAAGTTTGATTACGGGCTGAAAATTCCCTTTACCGACATTTCCATCTATGACGGCAGGGCGCCTGAACGCGGAGAGATCATAATCCTTGAGTACCCCAGGGATCCTGACACGTATTTCATCAAGCGTGTCGTAGGCGTGCCCGGCGATATAATAGAGATACGCAACAAGCAGTTTTACCGCAACGGAGAGCCCGTCCAGGAAAGCTATATCCGTCATACGGAGCCGGACAAAGTCCTCCCCACCCGCGACAATTTCGGTCCTGTCACTGTCCCTGCCGACAATTTCTTTGTCATGGGCGACAACCGCGACAACAGCATGGACTCCCGCTTCTGGGGCTTTGTGCACAGAAAGGCAGTCGTGGCCAAGTCACGCATTATCTACTGGTCATGGGAAAGCCTCACCAATATCCGCTGGTCACGCATAGGCAACCTCACAAAATAGGCGGCTGACACTAAAAAAGCAGGAAACGAAAGCCCCGGGCATGAATGCATGTCCGGGGCTCTTGTTTGTTTTGAAATCCTTTCCAGGCTACTTGCCGAAGACCTTTTTCAGGGTATCCACGCACATCTGTCCCATACAGTTGGTCGTACCCACTGTAGAAGAAGACGTGTGGGAGCCTAAAACGACATTGTCCAGCGTATACCAGCGTTCGTCGGCCGGGGGCTCGGAGCTGAAAACGTCAAGGCCTGCAGCGTAGATGGACTTTGAAGAAAGAGCCTCAAGCAGGGCAGCTTCGTCCACCAGCTCGCCACGGGCCGTGTTGATCAGGATGCAGTCCTTCTTCAGGGAAGCAATGCGTTCCCTGCTCATAAGGTTCCTTGTGTCGTCGTTTAAGACTGTGTGCAGGGAGATAACATCCGCCTTGGTGCATATTTCGTCGATGCTGGCAGAAACCACTCCGCAGGAATCAGCAAATTCTTTGTCAAAATAGGGGTCAGAGGCCAGGATCTTCATGCCAAAGCCTGCGGCTCTTCTGGCAACGCACTTGCCGACGGCGCCAAGGCCTATAATGCCCAGCGTCCTGCCATAGATATCTATACCTGTCTGCTTGCCCCAGTCCTTTCTCCTGCAGGCCGCATCAATGGTGACAACCTTGCGGGCGCAGGCAAGCATCAGGGCAAAGGCATAATCGGCCACGGCATTGCTGTTGGCGCCAAGCGTGCGCTCCACCAGGATATTCCTGCTCTTGCACACGTCCATGGCCACGTTGTCCAGCCCCACGCCATAACGGGCTATAACCTGCAGTTTGGGGGCATGGGCCAGCACGTTTGCATTGCAGGGATCCACGCCGAGAATAACGGCTTCGCAGTCAGCGATTTTCTCGCACATGGCCTCTTCTGAAAGGATGGCGCCTGTGTCGTTGCGGACTATTTCAAAGCCAAGTTCCTCAATCTGCGTAAACAGACCGGCATTGCTTTTACCAAATGAACGGGGCGTAATAAGAACTTTCATTAAAATTATGCGGGAAAACCCGCGGCATCGCAGGTGAAACCGCATCCTCCTTAAAATTGTGCAAAAAGATCCGGGGAAAAGGCTACCTGGCGCTGTCTACCTGTGCCTTGACAGCCTGTACTTCCTGCTCAAGCTCTGCCTGACGGGTCTTCGTTATTGCTAAAGCATTCGCCAGCGCGTCAATGTAGCTGCGTTCCATGAAGTGATCAATATCGATAACAAGGCAGGAAAGACGGAACAAATCTTCCTTCTGGTCAGGCGAATTTATGCCGGAAACCAGGGTGCCGATGTCCAGAGGCTCATTCATAAAGGACTGGATCAGGGACCTTGTATCGGCACCGGGCAGGAACTGTTCGGCAATCTTCATAATCCTGTCCTTTTCCTGATCGTCAATGTGCCCGTCTGCCCTTGCAGAATACACCATTGCCCTGAGCATAAGGATGGCAGCAGGATCAGCCGTATCGACAGTCTGTGCTGACATGTCGCCAAACTGATGCCCTCCTGGGTAAGAGCCCCCTCTCCGGGCCTGGTCCTGTCCGCTGTACGGCCGGGCTTCCCCGGACGGCTGTCCCCCATCAGATTCTGTATTGCCGGAGGACCATTTCTTGTAAAAGTTATATGCGACGGCTCCAAGGCCCATCAGTGCAGCACCTTTTACAACTTTTTTGGGCAGAAGAATTCCGGCAAGGGCAGCCAGGCCTCCTATTCCCAGAATGGTTCCGCAGCCAGGGCCGTCTGAGTCCTGCTCTGCGGGCTGCTGGCTTTGATTCATGGCGGGGCTTACGCTGCTGTCCTGTCTCAGGATATCAAAGATAGACATATTGTTTCCTCTATACAGGTGGCTGGGAACATATCCGTATATGGCAACGGAAAAGCCAGACTCATGGCCTTCCCCTGCAACACATCCTACACTATTGTCCGGCGCAATAGAATACTTTGATCTCCGTCCGTTCTGGGATATACAATCTGCAAAAGACATAAAGAGGCAATGCCCTTTCTCCTTTGAACTGTCCTGTTTCCTGCACTTTTTCCGTACTTTTGAGGCCTGCCCGCTATCCTATGCTGCTACAACACCTGACACCGCTTGTCACCATCTACGATACGCTCAACGATTTCTGGGAGAACCCGAGAACGCAGCGTTTCGTTGCAGCCATTATCCTGCTTCTCTATTTTATGGCCCTGGCCATTATAGAGGCAAAGCACTGGAACATCCTGCCTCCTGAAATTGCCCAGATGACTCCGGGCAACCACTCCTGGGCAATCATGATGGCTTTTACGCTCATCCTGGGAACAGAAGTCATCAGCCTCATCTTCTGTATATCAGACTCCTTTTCCCGTTCAGTCGGCAAACAGCTGGAAATCCTGGCCCTTATCCAGCTTCGCGGCCCCTTCAAGGAGCTGAGCGCCCTGCAGGAACCCATTACCATTGCCAACCACTGGGAACCTGTCCTGCACATTGCCATCAGTGCAGCAGGAGCCCTGCTGATCTTTGTGGCACTGCGCATCTTTATGCGGGTCTCTGCCAAAAGGCTGAACATGAACCGGCCGACGGCAACGCTCTACGTTATCAGCAAAAAGCTGCTCTGCCTGACACTGCTGAGCATTGTCATCGTCATCGGCCTCATGCACATTGTGGCCTTTCTCAAGACCGGAGAATACCAGCGTTTCTTTGAGTCAATCTATACGGCCCTTATCTTTGCCGACATAACCCTTGTCCTGCTGGCCCAGCGCTTCATGCCTGCCTTCAATGCCGTCTTCAGAAATTCAGGCTTTGTGGTCGGAACGCTCATGATGCGCCTCAGCCTCTCTGCAGCTGCGCCGTTTGATACTATTATAGCCCTTTTCTCTGCAGGCTATGTCATTCTGCTTGTCTGGATCTTCAGTCATTTCCTTCCGCAAAAAGAATACGAGCTCGACGCATCAGCCAAATCGCACAAACAAAAATGACCATGGATACAGCTTTCTGCCTTCAGCGGCAGTACTGATTCCATTTGCATCTCAGAAAGGTCCTTGTAATGTACTACAATTTCACCGTTGACGTCCCGGTCCTTAAAGGGAAAATCTGCAGGCAAACTACCAGAAGCGGAACATACATCCTTTATATAACAGGAAGAAGATACGACCATGAAAAGCAGCATTCAATTCCCGACAGGATACCCATTGGCAGGGTGAATCCTGAAAAGCTGCAGGAAATGTATCCAAACGATGCCTTTTTTACCTTCTTTCCGGAGACACCACTGCCTGAAATAAGCGCTGAGGCCAAAAGCCGCATCGCAGCCAGCATTGCTTCCGGCATGCATGCAGACGATATTGATACAAAAGCAGAATTGCAGAATGAGTCGCAGGATGCGGAGGAACAGCCATCCTTCCTTGCCTCGGAATATCCTGCATCAGCTCCCAAGGAAGCGGGCTTTCACATTATCCCTGTGCCGCTTGAACGCACTGTTTCCTATGGCGGCGGCACCCGTCTGGGCCCCGCTCACATCCTTGAGGCCTCCCAGCAGCTTGAAGCCTGGGACGGCATCAGCGCTCCTGGCGAACTGGGCATATACACCCACCCTGCCATAAACTGCGATCAGGATCTTGCCGGTGTTTTTGCCGACACGGAAAAGGCAGTGCAGGAGGCTTTGTCCTGCGGCGCCATCCCTGTCGTTCTGGGAGGCGAGCACACTGTCAGCTACGCCCCTGTCCATGCCCTGGCGCAGGCAGGCAGAACTTTTGGCATCCTGCATTTTGACGCCCACTGCGACCTGCGCGACATATATGAAGACGACCGTTTCTCGCACGCCTGCGTCCTGCGCAGGATTGTCGAGGACTGCGGCTGTCCGCTGGTGCAGTTTGCCACCAGGGACTACTGCCGCGAGGAAGCTGACTTCCGCAAAAAGGCCGGCATTACTGCGTATGACTCCTCACTGATCGCAGGACAGGGCCTGCCTGCCAGGCCCCTGCCGGCATCGTTTCCCAAGGATATCTATATCACCTTTGATGTGGACGGCTTTGACAGCTCCCTCATGCCGGCAACCGGCACGCCGTCCCCGGGAGGCCTTTTCTGGTACCAGGCCATGCAGATTCTTGAGGTATGCCTGAAAGGCAGGCGGCTCATTGGCTTTGACGTTGTGGAGCTGGCCCCGATAGAAGGCCTGCACCATGCAGACTTTACGGCTGCAAAGCTTGTGCACATGCTCATGGGACTGGCCCAGCGGTCCGTGAAGTAGGTGAAAAGTAACGAAAAAAAGGGGCTTTATGCCCCCTTTTTCATAGTTCTTCTTTCCAAAAACGGCAGCCGTACTTTTCCCCTCAAAAACCAGGGCAAAAAAGAAGACTACACATTCCTTAAGGAACCTAATTCATACTAACTGTTTGATTTTATTCAATAAAATATTTAACAAGCCAGCCGGAAGCTGTGTTTGTGTAGTATTCCAGGTACTACTACACAAGATTGCCCAGAGCATCGCACTGGCGCACAACCCTGGCAGGAGATCCGCAGGCAACGGCATTGTCAGGGATATCCCTTGTCACAACGCTTCCGGCACCTATAATGGCTCCGCTTCCTATGGTTACCCCCTTAAGGATAATACAGCGCATGCCTATCCAGGCCCCGTCTCCTATATAGACAGGCCTGTCGCGATCCATTCCGGGATCATCAGCACGCCGCTCAACAGGCCATGGTGCATGAAAGTCTGAGTCCGTAATAATAACATCAGGCGCGATCAGCACCCTGCGCCCCAGAATAACGGATGTGGACCGGCAGCTGACGGAGGTGCCTGAAAGCTCACACCCTTCACCTATAATAATACTTGCCCCGGGGCCGAACGTCCTCAGCCTTGCAGAATGGGACAGGGCACAGGCTGTGGCACGGCGCCACGACGACACAACAGAGACATTGTCGCCTATCTCAATACGGCTTCCAGGCCAGCGCATCAGGCCGATGGTTCCATGGACCCTGACATTGCGCCCTGCCCTGACACCGAACAGCCAGGCTTTCAGGCGAAACCGCAGCGTTCCCCAAAAGGCACCAAGCACACGCAGGCACTGCCAGGAGCCATAGCTTGCTATATTGCCCAGAGAGAGGCCCCGTGCCAGTATTTTGCTGACTATCTGCCGCATTTAGCCTCCCTGAAAGCTGCAACCTGCCTGCGCAGGCGGCAGACGCCGCACAACTCATCTGCCGACGTGGGATAGCCGCATTCATGACAGGCGTGCAGCGTATCATCGATATCGCCTGCCAGAATTTCAAAGCCCTTGCGCCCCCTGTGGATAAAGCCCTGGTAAAAATCCAGCTTGCGGCCCGGCATGGCGTATTCCAGACGCTGCATGACGCCCTTGAGCGTCGTAAAGGAAGCGCCGGTACTGTAGGGGCAGGGAGCAATATGGGGCTCAATGCCTGTCAGAAAGGCATAGGTTGCCGTCTCATATTCAGTCAGCCGCCACAAGGGCTTGACCTTTTTAACAAAGCGTCCGTGGGCAGGCAGCATGGGACCGTCAGAGGCAAGATAGGCCTGATCCCAGCGCAATGTATTGCTGAAAAGACGAGCCACCTCATCATCCAGGTTATGACCGGTGCACAATACTGTATAGCCGTTCTCCATGGCTATCTTGTTGAACCAGTGGCGCTTCAGCTTTCCGCAGACAGAACAGATGGGACGCTTGACTGCTTCCTTGACATCAGGAATCGCCAGGCCCTCTTCGGCCAGCTCCTTGACAATAAGGGGCAGGCTGTTGTCCTGGCAGAAGCGCTCCACCGTCCTGCGGGCGCTGGCTGACGAGTCAGGAATGGCCAGATCTATAAAGAGGCCCGTGGCATTGTAGCCCTGACGGACAAGCTCATAGAGCAGAGACAGGCTGTCCTTGCCGCCTGAAATGGCGACAAGCACGTTGTCTTCATGCGTCATGAGCTTTTCCTTTTCTATGCCTCTGGCTACCTGGCGGGAAAAGAATTCAAGAAAGCATTTTTTGCAAAAGGCAGAATTATGGGCACGCAGCTTAACCACGGCCTCTGCCTTGCAGACAGAACATTTCATGTACAACTCCAGGGATAATTGGCGGTTTTGCCCGCAGTCGTATCAGGACCAGATACCCTGCTTCAAAGTAAAAAAAGGGGCGCCGCCTTCAGACATGAAAGGTAACGGCGCCCCTGCATTCGCTTTTCTGCCCTCAGCCGGCTGAAAAGCAGTTTTCAGTTAGTCCATAAAGACATTCTTGTTGCGCACACCCAGCAAATCGCGGCGGACAAGTTCCTCGGCAATCTGCACGGCGTTCAGGGCTGCACCCTTGCGGATGTTGTCGGCGCAAATCCACATATTGAGGCCGTTTTCAATGGTCTCGTCTTCCCTGATGCGGCCGACCAGGGTGTCATCCTGGCCTGCACAGGTAAGGGGCATGGGGTACAGAAGCTCGTGGGGGTTATCAATCACGCGGACGCCGGGAGCCTGGGAAAGAAGAGCGCGGCATTCTTTTGCGGTCAGCTTCCTTTCTGTCTCGATATTGACGGATTCCCCATGGCCATAAAAGACGGGCACGCGCACACAGGTGGCCGTGACGCCGATCTTGTCGTCGTGGAACATCTTCCTGGTCTCATTGACCATCTTCATTTCTTCCTTGGTGTAGTCATTTTCAAGGAAGATATCGATGTGAGGCAGGAGGTTGAAGGCAATCTGGTAGGGATAGGCCTTGTGCTCGATGTCCCTGCCGTTGAAGAGATCGCGTATCTGCTTTTCAAGCTCGGCAATGCCTTTCTGCCCTGTTCCGGATACAGCCTGATAGGTGGAAACAACGATGCGTTTGATGCCAACTGTATCATAAATAGGCTTTAAGGCCACCAGCATCTGAATGGTAGAGCAGTTGGGATTGGCAATGATGCCGTTATGCCAGGCAAGATCCTCGGGATTTACTTCAGGAACTACCAGGGGGCAGCGGTCGTCCATACGCCAGGCAGCAGAGTTGTCCACGACAACGCAGCCGGCATGAGCAGCAAAGGGAGAGAATTTTGTAGAGGTTGCACCGCCTGCAGAAAAGATAGCGATATCAACACCTTCAAAAGAATCTTCTTTCAATTCACGGACTGTCAGCTGCTTGTCGCCAAACTCCACCTTGCTGCCGGCTGACCGGGAAGAGGCATAGGCAATAACTTCCGTTGCCGGGAAATTGCGCTCATTCAGCGTCTTCAGCATTTCCCTGCCTACGGCACCTGTGGCTCCGCAAACAGCTACTGTCAGTTTATTCATGGCTACAGTTCTCCATATCTCAAAATTTCTAAGGTGTGCTCTCCCTGGCAAACAAAACAGACATTCAAGCAGCTATTTGCCCAGAACATCCATCCGGCACACGAGATACTGCAACATCTCCCCGCCCTGTCAATAAGAACGGTAAACCAGCCTCTTATGCAAGGTTGGCACTTTTTGCAAGCATTTTGCCAGCCGATACTGCAGACAATGAGCTGTCCACGGGCTTGCATATGGACTGCACTTGCAGGCCCCAGATGCAGGCATCCAGACAGTGCAGGCTTGCTGTCCGCTTTTTCCCTCTTCCTTTTTGCCTTTTTCAGACGTGTGTGACATAGTGACAAAGGCTGATGAGACGATCCGTCACAGTTTCTCAGCAGCATGTATTATAATGTAGCATCATTTTTTGCGGCAAAGGGTTACCTATGGTTCCTACCACCAACAGTTGCGAACTCAGCGTTCTTGATCTTGTTCCCTTCGGCCTTGCCGATCCAGTGCACAGATATTTTGCACTCAGGCTGACACCGCCTGAGTGGCCTGACTGGAAGCCCGGCCAGTTCCTCATGCTCCGCCCAGAATCATTCGGGCAGGAACTGCCCTGGGGCCGTCCGCTCGGCATCTGCCTCATCCGCCCGCAGCACCTTATCTGTTTCTTCCAGGTAGCAGGGCGTGGCACTGAGCGCATGGCAAAGCTCCGTCCCAGGGACAAGGTCCGTGTCTGGGGACCGCTTGGCAACGGCTTCGCGGTCGAGCCCGACACACCGACGCTGCTCCTTGCCGGCGGCATGGGCATAGTGCCCTTTATCGGCTATGTTGCAGAACACCCCAAGGCGTGGAACGTCTCCATGCTCTTCGGGCACAGGGATCCCCTTGAATGCTATCCCGTTGACAGCATCAACGAGCATATCCCTGTGGACACGCTGCGCGAAAGCGTTCCCGGAGACCTAGACAACTTCATCTTTACCCTGCAGGAACGCATCAAGGAATACGCCGCCCAGAAAGGACTGATCCTTGCCTGCGGCCCCACGCCGTTCCTCAAGACTGTCCAGGGTTTTGCCAGGGAATACGGCGCCCGCGTCCAGCTTTCCCTGGAAAACAAGATGGCCTGCGGCGTTGGCGGATGCCTTGGCTGCGTCGTGAAAACAACAGACACCTATCACGATCCCAGCCACCGCAATGCACCAGTGCAGTGCTGCACGCAGGGCCCTGTCTTCTGGGCTGACCAGGTCAGGCTCTGATCAGGTACTGTTCAGGCATTTCCGGCAGCACTATCCACAGCAACTGATTATACGGAGGCGGTACGGCAGAGAACCAGCATCTTCCGGCCGACAGACTCGTGAAACACAACGAACTTGCCGTAACCCTTGCAGGCCCCAGGCACACCCTTTCACTGAAAAATCCCGTTACCACGGCATCGGGCACCTTCGGATATGGCGTTGAATTTGCCCCATACGGCGACCTGGCAAGCCTTGGCGGCATTGTCGTCAAGGGGACTTCCCTCAAGCCCCGCCATGGCAATCCCTGCCCGCGCATAGCAGAAACACCCTGCGGCATGCTCAATTCCATAGGCCTGCAAAATGACGGACTGGATGTCTTCCGCACCCAGAAACTGCCTGCCCTGCCATGGAAGGACGTGCCTGTTATTGTCAACATGTATGCCACGTCCGTGGAAGAATTCGGGATTCTGGCAGCAGAGCTCAACAAGCTTGAGGGAGTGGCAGCACTGGAAGTCAATATCTCCTGCCCCAACGTGAAGGAAGGCGGCGCGGCCTTTGGCGCCGATCCAGTGCAGGCAGCCGCAGTCACAAAGGCAGTGCGCGAAAATGCCCCTGACAAATTCGTCATCATCAAGCTTTCGCCCAATGTGACCAGCATAGCCGGCATAGCCCGCAGCGTCGAAGAGGCGGGGGCAGACTGCATATCCTGCATCAATACCCTCATCGGCATGGCCGTCGATCTGCGCACAAGAAAATCCAGGCTGGCCAATGTCATAGGCGGCCTCTCCGGCCCCTGCGTAAAGCCGGTGGCTCTGCGCTGCGTCTGGCAGGTTGTCAATGCAGTCAGCATTCCTGTCATAGGAATAGGCGGCATCTGCACTGCCGAGGATGTCCTTGAATTCATCCTGGTCGGCGCTACTGCCGTCCAGATAGGGACGGCTTCCTTTATGCGTCCTGATGCCGCTTTCCATATTGTTGAGGAACTGCCCTTAGCCATGGCTAAATACGGCATCAAAAACCTGGACGAGATACGCGGCATGCTTTCTCTGGACTAAGGGGACAGACTATGGCCTTGCGCATTACCCCTGTGTCATCATCTGCAGAGCTCAATGACTTTGTCTCCCTGCCTTTCAGCATCTACAAGAAATACCCCTTGTGGGTGCCAGGCCTCATAAAGGACGAAAAGACCCTCCTGACGCCGGGACAGCACCCCTTCTGGGAAACGGCCAGACGGGAGCTTTTTCTGGCATACAGGGACGGCAGGCCCGTCGGACGCATCGCTGCCATTGTAGACGAGAAGTACAATGCCTATGCAAATGAGCAGTGCGGTGCCTTCGGCTTTTATGAGTGCATGGATGACAATGAGGCGTCCATGGCACTTTTTTCGGCCGCAGCAGACTGGCTTGGCAAACAGGGAATGACCTTTATGCGCGGGCCGCTTAATCCCTCCACCAACTATACCTGCGGCCTTTTAGTAGACGGCTACGAAGAAAAGCCCGGACTCATGATGCCCTGGCAGCCTCCCTATTACCTTGACCAGTTCAACCTCTTCCATTTCAGGAAGGAACAGGATCTGTATGCCTACATGGTCTACCGCGACAACGTCGCCCTGACCCCCTCCCTGCAAAAAGAGCTGGACAGGCTGAAAAGGCAGGGCACCTTTACCTGCAGGCAGTCGCAAAAAGCCACCCTGGCAGAAGACATCAGAATCATGCTCTCCCTCTATAAGGAATCGTGGGCAAAGAATTTCTGCTTCTCGCCCTTGTCGGAGAACGAGTCCGAGGCACTGGTAAAGGAACTTGTTGTCTACCTGGATCCCAAATTCTTTATCCTTTTCTTCCATGGCGACGAACCTGTTGCCGGCATGGTCGCCATGCCTAACTTCAATCCCCTGCTCAAGCGCATGAACGGGCGCCTCGGGCTGCTGACCCCCTGGCATTATCTCCGGACCAGGAAGGAACAGAAGGAAGGCTACCGCATCATGCTCTTCGGTGTACGCGAAAAATACCGCCTTCTGGGCCTGCCGCTGCTCCTGTTTGACTATATGTTTACGCAGGCCAAGAGCACGCCTGACTTCAAATGGGTCGAAGGATCCTGGGTGCTAGAAGACAACAATGCCGTCAACGATCTTATTGAAGACTTTGGCGGTATCCTGAGCAAGCGCTACCGTCTCTTTCGCAAGGAGCTTATGTGAATTCTGCCATGAACCTTGACCATGTATGCGGCAAACGCATTCTTGTCACAGGCGGCACAGGCTTTTTAGGAAGCCGCCTTGTTCCCCTGCTGGCAGATGCCGGCGCCGATGTGACGGTCTTCTGCCGTGCCTCATCGCGTACAGACAAACTGCCGCAGGGCGTGCACTGCATCAGGGGCGATTTGCAGACAGGGCAGGGGCTAGACGAAGCAGTAGCACGATGCGACATAGTCATTCACATGGCTGCCCTGTTGTTCGGACTTACATGGCAGGACTATCTTGAAGCAAACTGCGGCTCAGCAAGGTCACTGGCCAAAGCCCTGCAAAAAGCGGGCAGTGCAGGGCCCAAAAGGGTTGTCTTCGTATCCTCCCTGGCCTGTGCCGGTCCGTGCTGCGAACTGTCCGGCAGAAAGGAAGACACTCCCGGAATGCCTGTGTCAGCCTATGGCTGGTCCAAGCTTCTCAGCGAAAACATCCTTTTGTCAGCCATTGGCTCAAAGCTTGTCATAGTCCGCCCCCCCATCATCTACGGATCGGGAGACAAAGGACTGCTACCCGTATACAAGGGGCTTGCCTTAGGACTTGCCGCAGTACCAGGGCTTTCCCGCGATTTTCCCGTCTCCGTGGCGCACGTCGATGATGTGGCGCAGGCTGTTGCTCTTTGCTGCCGCGATGATGCCAAAGGCATTTATCATCTTAGCGACGGCCACCCCATTTCCATGAGCTCCTTTTATACGGCGGCTGCCAAGGCCATGAACAAAAAGGCGCTTATCCTGCATCTGCCATTATGGTTCATGGGCTGTACGGCGTTTTTGTGCACGGCCGCTGCCACGCTGGCAGCACCGTTCCGCTCAAAAAGCGCAAGGATGCCCAACTGGAACATGGACAAATACAGGGAGGCCAGGCAGTGCGGCTGGGTTGGCTCAAACCACCGTATTACTGAGGAACTTGGCTTTTGCCCTGCCCGCACCCTTGAAGACGGAATGCGGGAAACCATTGAAGGCAACCGCCGGCTTGGCCTCCTGCCAAAGGCCAGGATATAGAACGTCCTGCCTGTACCCTATTTAGACAACGTCCATTTGCGACTGGTCTAGTGCATGCAGCACACACCTGTACGCAAAAGCATTCCGGATGCTCCCTCTTCTTTTGAAGAGAGAGCGTTTTTTCCTTTTTTGCGCCGCAACGCCTGGGCCGCAGGCAATATATAAATATATGAAAATAACACTGCACGAACTCTACAAAGCCTACGGAGGCCGCGACCTCTTTACCAATTTTTCCCTGGACATCGAAGACGGCATGCATCTTTGCGTCTGCGGTCCCAACGGCATGGGCAAGTCCACGCTTCTCCGCCTTATTGCAGGAGTGGAAGTGCCGGATGCAGGCCGTGTCCTTCTGCCTTCAGGATGCAGGCTGGGGTATGTCGAGCAGGAGTTCAGCGACGACGCCCTTGATACGACGCTGCTTACCTATGTGCTCGATGTCGTGCACGACTGGAACATGTTCTGGTCTGACTGGGAAGAAGCCTCAAAAAACAACGATGAGGAAAAGCTTCAGCTTCTGATGCACAAGCAGAGCGAGCTTGAAGCAAGCGTCGGCTACAATCCTGAGCAGAGGGCCAAGCAGGTCCTCTCCGGCCTGGGCTTTTCAGAAGAGAAGTGGCACAGGAAGCTGGGCGAGCTCTCCGGCGGCTGGCGGGAGAGGGCAAAGCTTGCCAGGGTCCTGACAGCAGGAGCTGACATCCTTTTGCTCGACGAACCCACCAACCATCTTGATATTGATGCCGTGGAGTGGCTTGAAAACTTCCTCAAGAGCTTCCAGGGAGCCCTTGTCTTTGTCGCCCACGACCGTGTCTTTATGGACAACGTGGGCTCGCATGTTCTGTATTTAAGCGGCGGCAAGCCCCTCTTCCGCAAGGCAAACTACACCCAGTTCCTGCGCCTGCAGGAAGAATACGAACTGCAGCGCGAGCGTGAAAAGAAAGCCTTGCAGGAAGACCTGAGCAGGAAGATGGCCTTTGTAGACCGCTTCCGCTACAAGGCTACCAAGGCGCGCCAGGCCGGATCCAAGCTGAAGCAGGCAAAAAAACTGGAAAAGGAGCTTGAAGGATACAGACCGGAACCCAAACGCAAGGAGCTTAAGTTTGCCTGGCCTGAGGCTCCCCATTCAGAGAAAATTCTCTTTCATGCCATTGACATGGCTTTCAGCTTCCCGGACGGCAAGACTATGTGGCCTCCGCTCAGCTTCTCCGTCTTCAGCGGACAGCGCATCGCCTTTGTCGGACACAACGGCTGCGGCAAGTCAACGCTTATCAAGCTGCTGGCAGAAAAACTCTGCCTCACAGGCGGCATCCTGCAGCGCTCAACGTCTGCAAAAGTGGGTTATTATGCCCAGCACCAGATGGAACTGCTGAAACCCGGATACACGGTTCTGGCACAGATGCGTTCCATGTCGGATCCGCACACAAGTGAAGAAGAGCTTATGAGCGTGCTGGGACTGTTTTTGCTTGGCCAGGGCTTCTTTGACCGCCAGGTTGACAGCCTCTCAGGCGGCGAAAAATGCCGCCTTGTCCTTGCCTCGCTTTTTTTGCAGCGATGCAACCTGCTGCTTCTGGACGAACCGACCAACCACCTGGACCTGGAATCACGCGAAGCTCTTGCCAATGCCTTAAGCCACTATAACGGCACGCTTGTCATGGTTGCCCATGACCGCTGGCTTTTACAGGAAACAGGCTGTTCCATCTGGGCAATCGACGAGCATGGCATAACCGAGCATGAAGACTTTGCCTCGTATGACGCTGAAAGGCACGCCCAGGAAGCTGCTGTCCCTGAAGCTGATAAACAGCCGGCACCAAAACTGGTCCAGCCTGAGCAGCCTTCCCGGCCGTCAGCTGCCAGCAGGCAGAATCTCAGCCGCGAGGAAGCAAAGCGCCTGAAAAGGGAACAGGCTGAGGCACGCAATGCCTTTGCAAAAAAAATCAAGCCCCTGAAAGAAAAGCAGGCCCAGATGGAAGCAGAGCTGGAATCCGTCATGGCAGAACAGCAGGAAACCGAGCAGAAGCTTGCCGACCCTGCCACCTATGCAGATCATGCGCTCTCAGGCGAACTTCTGAACCGCTATAACGAGCTGAAAGACCGCTGTGATGCCCTGGTGGAGGAACTGGACGATCTGGAAAGCAGGATAGCAGCAATGGAACAGGAGAATGCGCAGTGAGCAGGGAGCCTGAAAGAAAGCATATAGACGTTGCTGCCGGCATAGTGTGGCGTGGCAGAACTATTCTCTGCTGCTCGCGTCCGGAAGGAAAGCCGCAGGCAGGCTTCTGGGAATTCCCGGGCGGCAAGCTCAAGGCAGGAGAGGATGCCTGGGCTGCATTAAAAAGGGAACTTTCAGAGGAACTGGGGATAGAGATACTAAAAGGCCTCTTCTGGCTGAAAAAAGATCATGTCTATGAAGAACTGAATCTGTCTGTGTCCTTGTATTTCTTCCATGTTACGGAATTTTGCGGCGAGCCTTGTGCCCGCGAAGGGCAGCAGTTTGCATGGACAGACTATGAGCTTGCAAAGGATTTGCCATTTTTGCCGGCGGACAGGGAACTGGTCACGCTTATCCTGCCGCCGGACAAATCAGGGCAGGAAGCAAGCCCCAAAGCCTGAACCACACATCCGCCCTTTAACCACAAAACCAGACGCCAATTCCAATATATGGAGGCAGACCAATGTCATATGTCCAGCGCAGGGACGCACTTCGCAAGCTTATGTCCGAAAAAGGGCTTGATGCCCTGCTCATAACACAGGCGACTAACAGATATTATCTCTCAGGATTTGAGCTGCACGATGTCCAGCTGAACGAAAGCTCTGGCTGCCTTGTTATAACAACAAAGGGCACCGACTATCTGCTGACCGATTCCCGCTATACGGAAGCCGCTGAGAATCTGTGGCCCAAGGACGATATCATCATCTACAGCCGCAACAGGGCAAAAGTACTCAGTTCGCTTCTCTCAGGCCTTGGCTCACGCATAGGTTTTGAGGCAGAAGCCGTAAGCTATGCCTTTGCAAAGGAACTGACCTCTGAAGTCAGCATGGAGCCCTGTGACGGACTGGTTGAAAAACTGCGCATCCATAAGGATGCAGACGAAATAGCCGCCCTCAAAAAAAGCTTTGCCTTAAACCACGCCATGCTCAAGTGGGTGCCGGGCATCTTGCGCGAAGGAATGACCGAGGCAGAGCTCAGCTGGGAAATAGAACGCTATTTCAGGGAAAACGGAGCAAGCGAGCTGGCGTTCCCGAGCATTTCGGTCTTTGGCGCCAATGCTGCCCTGCCCCACGCCGTGCCCTCGGATAAAGTCCTGCGCGAGGATATGGGCGTGCTTCTTGATGTGGGATGCCGCGTACAGTCATACTGCTCCGACCAGACACGCTCCTTCTGGTTCGGGGAGCATCCGGACGAACTCTTTGCAAGGACTAGGGATCTGGTTGCTAAAGCCCAGCAAAGCGTGCTTGAGACCATGGAACCAGGACTGCCCATGGCCGAAGTTGCCAAAAAAGCCACAGACGTATTTGCCAGGGCAGGACAGGCGCAATATTTCATTCATGGCTTAGGACATGGCGTAGGCCTTGATACGCATGAAGCGCCTTCCTTTCACTGCAAGGCCCAGGGAACACTGGAACCGGGCATGACTGTTACCGTAGAACCCGGGCTCTATTATCCGGGAAAATGCGGCATACGCCTTGAAGTCACAGTGCTTGTCGAAGAAAACGGCATCACCATCCTGTAGAATAAGTACGGAAGAATACTCATGCGCATCTATTTCGTCGGTCCCAGGGCATCGGGCAAAACGACGCTGGGACAGCATCTGGCAGAAAGAACGGGAGCACGGTTCCTGGATACAGATGCGGTTTTAGCATCCCGTCTTGGCATGTCCATATCCGGCTATGTCGCCCAAAACGGCTGGGACAAGTTCAGGCAGGAAGAGCACAAGGGACTGCGTGCCTCCATAGAGATGACGGACAAAGCCCACTCAGTCATCGCCACTGGCGGAGGGATTGTGCTGCTGAAGGAAAACAGGGACCTTTTGCACACAACAGGGATCTGCCTTTATATCAGGGTACCTGTTGAAGAAATGGTCCGCCGCCTGAAGCAGGACCCGGCCGTTGCACAGCGCCCGTCCCTGACAGGAAAGGGCCTCTGCGAAGAGGTAGCGGACGTGGTCAGGGAAAGGGAACCTTTGTACTTGCAAACAGCACATCATGTGCTGGACGGCACAAAATCCGTCAAGGCTTCCTGTGAAATTATTCTCAACATACTTTCAAAATATAAACCTTTGGAATCACGTACTTAACAAAATCAGCTCACAATTCTTGCAGACAAGGGCAAAGAGACCGTGCAACAAGCGGCAATTGTATGAAAAGTGACACAAAAATACAGAAATGACAGCAGGCAGAATACAAAGATTTATACGCGCAAATGACCCGGTTAAGTTTCAAAAACGCATTGACACAAGTACTTACAGCGTGTATAGCCTTTCATTAACGTAATCTCTGCCACTCATTTACGGGGAGGATGGAACGTGCTGGATCTCAATATTACAATGCTCTTTCAGCTTGTGAATTTCCTGATTACCATCTTTGTCCTGAATCTGTTGCTTATCAAGCCCATTCGTAAAGTCCTGCGTGAAAGAAAGGAAATGATGGCCTCTCTTGCTACTGACGCACAGACCTGTGAAGACAAGGCTACAAGCAGCTTGGACAATTATGAATCACAGCTGACAAAAGCACGCCAAGACGCCTCAGCAAACCGCGACAGCGGCCGCACTGCCGGCGTTAAGGAACAGCAGGCGCTTCTTGAAGAAGCACAGAAAGAGGCTCAAGGCATCCTGGGCGAAGAGCGCAAGCGTTTGCACGCGGAAGCGGAAAGCGCACTTCAGGATCTCCGCTCCAAGGTTGGAGCCTATTCCCAGCAGCTCGCCGCTCGCGTTCTGAACGGCTAGTCCCCGGCTGGGACGAGTCTGGTTAGATAACAGGAGGTGGGATGCATTGAGGAATAAATTCATGAGTAAAGCCATGGCAGGCCTGGGAGTTGCAGCCTTTGTTGCAGCTGTCATGTACGCCGCCCCTGCTATGGCTTCGGAAGGCGGCCATGAGCTACGCTGGGGAGACCTGGCATGGCGTTGTGTCAACCTTGTTATCTTTGCAGCCATTCTGTGGCACTTCCTGGGCAAACTGTGCGTCAAGTTCTTCAGGGGACGCAAACAGGGAATCCAGGACGGCATTGATAACCTGACGACAAAGCGTGAAGAAGCCAAGGCACGCCTGGCTGAAATTGAGGCGCATATTGCCAACCTCGATTCCGAGCGGGAAGCAATCCTTGCCGAAAGCAAAGAGCAGGCTGAAGCCCTCAAGAAGGGCATCATCGAGCAGGCTCATGCCCAGGCAAAGCAGATTGTTGAGATGGCCAAGGTTTCTGCCGAAAGCGAAGCCAGGAACATCATTCAGCAGCTGCGTGCGACAATTGCCGATGAACTCATCGACGAAACCCGCAAGAATCTCGCTAGCTCCCTCAACAAGAGCAAACACGAGAAACTTATTGACAAGTCCCTGAAGAAGGTGGTGCTGCAATGACCGACACTAAAATTGCCCGTCGTTATGCCAGCGCTGTTTTCAAACTGGGTATGCAGGAAGGCGGAAACGTCGTAGCTCAGCGCGGCAAGACCCTTAAGGATCTTGACAGCCTGCTGGACCAGAATGCCGCACTGAACAATGTCTTCAAAAGTCCTATTTTTTCAGTAGACGAGAAGAAAAAAGTTCTCAGCGACGTTCTCACCAAGATTGGTTCTGATACAGTCACTCGCAACTTTTGTTTCCTGCTGGCCGACAAAGAGCGCCTTCCTTACTATCGCAGCATAGTGCAGGCATATACAAAGCTCCTCGACCAGGCCACCGGTAAAATCCGCGGCACTCTGACAACGGCTATCTCACTCTCTGATGCCAAGCAGAGGTCTGTCCAAAAGGAACTGGAAGCAAAGGCTGGTGCGTCGCTTGAGCTTAAGTTTGAAGTTGACCCGTCCATTCTGGGCGGTGTTGTCCTCAAAGTTGGCGATCGGATCCTGGATTCGAGCCTGCGCGCACAGTTGGAGATCCTGAGGGGTTCGCTCAAGAGGGGTAATTAACACATGCAGATTAAAGCAGACGAAATCAGCAAAATCATCGAAGATGAAATTCAAAACTACGACCAGCGCGTAGAGATGAGCGAAACCGGTACTGTTCTGTACGTCGGTGACGGTATCGCCCGTGTCTATGGTGTCCAGAACGCAATGGCCATGGAACTTCTTGAGTTCCCCGGCGGCGTCATGGGCATGGTTTTGAACCTGGAAGAAGACAATGTTGGTGTGGCCCTGCTTGGCTCCGATGTGGGCATCAAGGAAGGTGACACTGTCAAACGTACCGGCAAGATCTTCTCCGTGCCGGTGGGCGACGCTGTTATGGGGCGTGTTCTTAACCCCTTAGGCCAGCCCATTGACGGACTCGGACCGGTCAATACCGAAGAAGTCCGCGAAGTGGAAATCAAGGCTCCCGGCATCATCGCCCGTAAATCAGTTTGCGAGCCCATGCCTACCGGCCTGAAAGCCATTGACGCCATGACCCCCATCGGCCGTGGCCAGCGCGAACTCATCATTGGCGACCGTCAGACCGGTAAGACCGCTGTCTGCATCGACGCCATCCTGGCTCAGAAGAACACGGACATCCACTGCTTCTACGTTGCCATCGGCCAGAAGAAGGCCAACGTGGCACTGGTTGCAGACACCCTGCGCAAGTACGGTGCGATGGAATACACCACCATCATTTCCGCTACAGCTTCCGAGCCCGCTCCCCTGCAGTACATCGCAGCCTACACCGGCTGCACCATGGCTGAATACTACCGCAACAACGGCAAGCACGCCCTCATCATTTACGATGACCTGTCCAAACAGGCTGTTGCCTACAGGCAGATGTCCCTGCTGCTCCGCCGTCCTCCCGGACGTGAAGCATTCCCCGGCGACGTTTTCTACCTGCACAGCCGTCTGCTTGAACGTGCTGCAAAGATGAGCGACGAACTGGGTGGCGGCTCCATGACCGCACTGCCTATCATTGAAACTCAGGCAGGCGACGTGTCCGCATACATCCCGACCAACGTTATTTCCATTACGGACGGTCAGGTGTACCTCGAACCCAACCTGTTCAACGCCGGTGTGCGTCCCGCTATTAACGTCGGTCTGTCAGTCAGCCGCGTGGGTGGTGCCGCCCAGATCAAGGCCATGAAGCAGGTTGCCGGCACCATGCGTCTCGACCTCGCCCAGTACCGCGAACTGGCTGCATTTGCCCAGTTTGGTTCCGACCTCGACAAGGCTACCAAGGCCAAGCTCGAACGTGGTGCACGCCTCGTCGAACTGTTGAAGCAGCCTCAGTATCAGCCCAGCCCGGCTGAAGAGCAGGTCGCCTCCATCTACGCCGCCACAAACGGCTACCTGGACGACATTGCTGTGGAAAACGTCAGAGATTTCGAGACCAAGTATCTCGCTTTCCTGCGTGATACAAAGAGCGAAATCCTTGAAGCAATCCGCACCAAGAAGGTCCTTGATGACGAAGTGAAGGGTATGCTGAACTCCGCTATCGAAACCTTCAAGAAAGGGTACACGGCCTAATACGGAGGTGCCATGCCATCTCTTAAAGATGTAAAAATGAAAATCGTGGGTGTCGGAAAGACCCAGCAGATTACAAAAGCCATGAACATGGTGGCTTCTGCAAAACTGCGCGGTGCCCAGGCTCGCATAGAGCGTTTCCGTCCCTACGCATCCAGATACAGATCAGTTCTGATGGAGTTGGCCAAGAAGGTTGAAGGCGCCGTCAATCCTCTCCTTGAGGTACATGAGGAGCTTAAGACAACCTGCGTTATCGTGGTCACCTCCGACAGAGGTCTGTGCGGAAGCTTCAACGCAGCCATCATTGACAAGGCCATGCGCCTGATTAAGGAAAAGCAGGCCGAGGGCAGGCAGGTCAAAGCGATCTGCGTGGGACGTAAGGGCCGTGATGCCATACGCCGCATGCCCGGTGTCGAGATGATTGCCGGATATGCTGACCGTATGGGTTCGCTTGATTTCTCCCTTGCCAGCACAGTGGGTGACACTGTGATTTCGGGTTACGAAAATGGCGAGCTGGACGAAGTCTTCCTGGCCTACGGAGAGTTTGTCTCCATGGCGCATCAGCCGCCGCGCCTTGTGCAGCTGCTGCCCTTTGAGACACCTAAAGAAGAAGAAACCGCTACGGAGGAACCGAAAGGTCCTACGTGCGAGTATCTGTATGAACCTGATGAGGAACAGTTGCTTGGAGTTATCCTTCCTCGGTACCTCAAGGTTCAGACTTATAGAGGAATGCTGGACACCTCTGCCAGTGAAAATGCTGCTCGCATGGCTGCCATGGACAATGCCACGCGCAACTGCAAGGATCTCATCAATTCACTGACGTTGCTGTACAACAAGACACGGCAGGCTTCCATCACCAGTGAGCTCATCGACATCGTCGGTGGAGCGGAAGCGCAGAATGGGTAAGGAGCCAACATGGAAGAAAAAAACATTGGTAAAATTGTTCAGGTCATCGGCGCCGTCGTTGACGTAGAATTTGACAGCGGCAAGCTGCCAGACGTCTTCACGGCACTGGAGATCAAAAACACCAACAACGAGAACGCCCCGGACCTCGTCTGTGAAGTTGCTCAGCACCTGGGTGACAATATCGTCCGCACCATCGCCATGGATGCTACGGAAGGTCTCGTTCGCGGTATGGAGGCTGTCGATACCGGCAAGCCTATCATGGTGCCTGTGGGCAAAGCGTCCGTCAGCCGCATCATGAACGTTCTCGGACGTCCTGTGGATGAACTCGGCCCCATCAAGGCTGAGAAGTACTATCCCATCCACAGACCTGCTCCTGAGTTCACCGAACAGAACACCAAGGTCGAACTTCTCGAAACCGGTATCAAGGTCGTTGACCTTCTGGTACCCTTCCCGAAGGGCGGCAAAATGGGCCTGTTTGGCGGCGCCGGCGTGGGCAAGACCGTTATCCTTATGGAAATGATCAACAACATCGCTAAGGCCCACGGTGGTAACTCCGTGTTCGCCGGTGTTGGTGAGCGTACCCGTGAAGGTAACGACATGTACCACGAGCTTAAAGAAGCCGGCGTTCTGGAGCGTTCCACGCTTGTTTACGGCCAGATGAATGAGCCTCCGGGAGCTCGTGCCCGTGTTGCTCTGACCGCTCTGGCTTGTGCGGAATACTTCCGTGATGAAGAGAACCAGGACGTGCTCCTCTTCATCGATAACATCTTCCGCTTCACACAGGCCGGTTCCGAAGTGTCCGCTCTGCTTGGCCGTATGCCCTCGGCCGTGGGTTACCAGCCCACCCTGGGTACCGACCTGGGCGCCCTTCAGGAACGCATCACTTCTACAAACAAGGGCTCCATCACCTCCGTCCAGGCCGTTTACGTGCCCGCTGACGACTTGACCGACCCCGCCCCTGCTACCACATTCTCGCACCTTGACGGTACCCTCGTTCTGTCCCGTCAGATTGCAGAACTCGGTATTTACCCCGCTGTGGATCCGCTCGACTCCACCTCCCGTATTCTGTCCCCCGAAGTCGTGGGCCAGGAACACTACCAGGTGGCCCGCCGCGTGCAGCAGGTTTTGCAGAAGTACAAGGAACTGCAGGATATCATCGCCATTCTGGGTATGGACGAACTGTCCGACGAGGACAAGCTCACCGTTGCCCGTGCACGTCGTATCCAGCGCTTCCTGTCTCAGCCGTTCCACGTCGCAGAAGTGTTCACAGGCACTCCTGGCGCCTACGTCAAGGTCGAAGACACCATCAAGGGCTTCAAGGGCATTCTTGATGGCGAATACGACGACCTGGCTGAAAGCGATTTCTACATGCTCGGCAACATCAGCGAGGCCGTGGCCAAGGCTGAAAAGCGTCGTGCGAGTGAGTAGACCGAACAACGGCACAGAAGGAGTACGGAATGAGCGAACTTACGCTTGAAGTTGTTACGCCTGACAAGACGGTCGTCAGCACAAAAGCCGTTGTGGTTATGTGCCCTGGCGTTGCCGGTGAGTTCGGCGTTCTCCAGAACCACATCTCGCTTCTGTCTGGCCTGAAAATCGGCGCTTTACGCTACAGGACTGAATCCAACGAAGAACACTCCGTGTTCATCAATAATGGCTTCGCAGACGTGAACAACAATGTTCTGACAGTGCTGGCTGAATCAGCCGAACTGGACACGGACATTGACGTCGCCCGAGCTGAAGCGGCAAAGAAACGCGCTGAACAGCGCCTAGCAGAAAAAAAGGACACCACAAACGTTGTCAGGGCAGAAGCTGCCTTGCAGCGCGCAGTGCTCCGTCTTTCCCTGGCCAAGAGATAATCTCTCTTAATCAGGATTAGAAAACAACAGGGAGGCTGGAACGAAAGTTCCGGCCTCCCTTTTTTATGCAGTTCCATCTGCGGCCCAATCCGGCATCCGGCATCCGGCCTGCCGGCAAAATTTGAAAACAAATGGATAGTTGAAGAAAGCGCCTCCACAAGCTAGAATAATTTTTTCAATCATCATCTGATTCAGGACAAGGATATCTCAGAGAGCCCCCATGACAGACCTTAAGAACATACGCAACTTCTGCATCATCGCTCATATTGACCATGGCAAATCGACCCTGGCAGACCGCATTCTGGGCATTACCAATGTTGTCAGTGCCCGTGAGGCCAGGGAACAGTACCTTGACAAAATGGAGATTGAGCGTGAGCGCGGCATCACCATCAAGGCCCAGACAGTGCGTATTCCCTACAAGGCCAAAGACGGGAAGGAGTATGAATTTAATCTTCTTGATACTCCCGGCCACGTTGACTTTAACTACGAAGTATCGCGCTCCCTGGCAGCCTGCGAAGGAGCTCTTCTGGTAGTCGATGCCACCCAGGGCGTCGAGGCACAGACCCTGGGCAACGTCTACCTGGCCATGGACCAGAATGTCGAAATTATCCCTGTCCTCAACAAAATCGACCTGCCATCCGCCCATCAGGAAGAGGTCAAGGAAGAAATAGAAGACATTATCGGCCTTGACTGCACGGATGCCATGGAATGCTCTGCCAAGACAGGACTTGGGGTCCCGGAAATACTTGAGGCCATTGTTGAGAGGCTGCCCGCTCCTGACGGGGACATCAATGCCCCGCTCAAGGCTCTTATCTTTGACTCCTGGTACGACAGCTACCAGGGCGTTGTGGTGCTCTTCCGCATTATTGACGGCACAATACGTCTTAATGACCGTGTCAGGCTGATGAATACGGGCAAGGAATACGAAGTGCTCCGCCTTGGCGTCTTCTCTCCCGAAGCCAAGGACATTCCCCTCTTGCACGCAGGCGAGGTGGGCTTCCTTTGCGGTTCCATCAAGGAACTGGGCGATGCCAAGGTCGGCGATACAATCACCCTGGCCGACAATCCGGCTGACGAGCCTGTTCCGGGATTCAAGGATGTCCAGCCCATGGTTTTCTGCGGCTTTTATCCCTCTGAGTCCGACAAGTACGAAGCCCTGAAAATGGCCCTGGAAAAGTTGCAGCTCAATGATGCCTCCTTCCAGTTTGAACCGGAAACATCACAGGCCCTGGGCTTTGGCTTCCGTTGCGGCTTCCTTGGCCTGCTCCATATGGAGATCATACAGGAGAGGCTGGAACGCGAGTTTGAAGTAAGCCTTATCGCAACGGCCCCTTCTGTCATCTACAAGTGCGTCACAACCGATGACAAGACACTGGAAATTCACAACCCGGCACATTTGCCGGATCCCACCAAGATCAAGACACTGTATGAGCCTTTTGTAAATCTTGATATTCATGTCCCCAACGAATACGTGGGCAATATCATGAAGCTGTGCGAGGAAAAGCGCGGCGTCCAGAAAAACCTGCAGTATGCCGCAGCCAACCGCGTCATCGTAAGCTACGAAATGCCCTTTGCAGAAATCGTATACGACTTCTTTGACCGCATGAAATCCGTCACCAAGGGCTATGCCTCCATGGACTACCACCCTGCCGGCTACAAGGAATCCGATCTCGTCAAGCTTGATATCCTGCTCAATGGAGAACCTGTTGATGCCCTGGCTGTCATTGTCCATCGTTCCAATGCCTACCCATACGGACGCGGGCTGGCGCTGAAGCTTAAGAGGACCATCCCCCGCCAGCTCTTTGCTGTGGCCATCCAGGCAGCCATCGGCCAGAAAATCATTGCCAGGGAAACTGTTACGGCCTTCCGCAAGGATGTCACTGCCAAATGCTACGGCGGCGACATTACCCGCAAGCGCAAGCTTCTGGAAAAGCAAAAGGAAGGCAAGAAGCGCATGAAAAGGATGGGCAATGTGGAACTGCCCCAGGAGGCCTTCCTGGCAGCCCTTACTGTGGGCAAGGAATAGCAGGGCGTCCAGACTCCAGGGGCCAGCGATTCCCGGCACAATGCAAAAGAGGTGGCGAACTATTGTCGTCACCTCTTTATTGTTTTCATCCCAAAAGGAATTTCAGCCTGAGACGTGCATCGGAACGTATTTTCTGGACGTATGCCTGAACGTCTTAAGGCAGGCTCAGTTTTTCTTCCTGTCAGCAAACAGCCTTGGCAGGGCGAAATACAGTTTTGCACAAGGATCAAAAAAGACACTTGGCAGATGGCTTATTAAGCGGAGCGCCAGCATCTTGCGGTCTGAAGAAGGATAGGGCGCAAGCACCTTTCTTGCCTCTGCTCCCCTGCCATGCTGCCATAAGGCAAGCGCCTCCTGGAAGTCAGCCCTCTTTGTCAGCGCCGCAACAACCTCAGGATACTCATTCTCATACCCCGGATACAGGGCTTTGTGCTTTTCCAGTATTGCCCTGGTTTCTGCCGAGAACTGTTCCAGGTGGCTGAAAGTGGTGCTGCTGTTGTGGACCCGCCACCATGTCAGGGGCGCATCCACATAGTCCAGCTCCCAGTCATGGGCTATACGGTAGAAAACGTCGGCTTCTTCACAGACATTCAGGCTTTCATCAAACCAGCCGCCATCCCAGGCACCGTCCTGCGTGAGCCCCTGCAGGGCCTCACGGCGTACAACTGCAGAAGACATGGTAATCCACTGCCTGAGCATAAGGTCGGCAAAAACCATTCCCCTGCCTGGCCTGGCCCCCTGAAAGACATGGCGCAGGACGCGGTCTCCGTCAAACATGACCGTATCGGTAGTGACCAGCCCTACTTTTGGATTGGCATCAAAAAGAGCCACCTGGCGGGCCAGCTTCTTCGATTCCCACAAGTCATCGCAGTCCAGGAAGGCAATAAGGTCTCCCCTGGCCTGAGCTATGGCCAGATTGCGGCCTGCACCTAAGCAGACGATCTTGTCACCGCGAAAGTACCGGAGTTTTTCGCCATAGCTTTTTGCTATTTCAGGGCTGGAATCCGTTGAACAGTTATCCCAGAAAACAATTTCAAAATCGTCAAACGTCTGCTTCATGACGCTGTCAATTGCTTCCCTGAGATATTTTGAACTGTTCAGGCAGTTCATGATGACAGAAACTCTAGGATTGGTATTCATGTATCTCCCTTACAGCGCTATGCCAGGCATACTGGCAAAAGGCCTCTTCCCAAGGGACAGGGCCTTTTGCCGCCATCTCCCGCCAGAACTTACGCCTTGTCCAGTGCCTCGCGGATAGTTTTGCAGACAAGGGTGACATCATCCGTGCTGAGCGCAGGATGCAGTGGCAGGGTCATGAGTTCTGAATAGAGTTGCTCGGTCACAGGCAGAGGTGCCTGGCTCTTGAAATAGCTGAGCAGATGGTTTGGCTTATAGTGCACGCCGACCGGAATATCATGGTCAAGCAGATACTGGCGGACCTTGTGCATACGTCCGTCCAGCACACGCAGAGGCTGGATATGGGGACAAATATCGTCATCAGGACTGGTCTTTAAGAAAGCAACCCTGCTTTCATCAGCAAGGAGCGTCTTATACAGCGCTGACAGTTTCTTGCGGGCCGGAATGAACTCGGATTCCAGGCGGGTGAGCTGCACACGGCCTATGGCAGCCATAATATTGCTCATGTGGAAGCGCCATCCCTGCCTTGTCACATCGGGATCCCAGGTCCTGCCGCCGGAAAAGCGGGCCTTTGTATCTTTTGCTACCGAGAGAAGGCGGACATCCTGCATGGTGTTTGCCTCATCCTGGTTGTGGCAGACGACAAGCCCGCCCTCGCCTGAGGTGATATTCTTGATACCGTCAAAGCTGAAGCAGGCAACGTCGCCAAAGCTGCCAATCTTTTTGCCCTTGTGACGGCAGCCAAAGGCATGGGCTGCATCTTCTATGACACGCAGGCCATGCTCTTTTGCAAAGGCATAGACCTCGTCAATATGGTAGGGATTGCTGGCATAATGGACAGGCATGATGGCAAAGGTATCAGGACGCAGGCGCTTTGCGCAGTCATCCAGATCCAGTGTTCCTGTTTCCAGCAGCACCTCGCAGGGAACAGCCTCGCATCCGCAGGCTGTTATTGCCTGAAAGGAAGCCACAAAAGTAAGGGACGGAACCAGCACGGACCCGCGTTTTCCTTCCCCGAAATGCCCGGGTGCCACGGCATCCACAGCCATGGTCAGGGCAGCGGTACCGGTATTGGCCGTTGCAAGCTTTGTTGCCTCAACGCCAAGGTACTGAGCCAGCTCATCTTCAAAACGATGCACCTCGCTGCCCATTCCAAGATAGCCGTCCTCGACAATAACGCGACGGACTGCATCGGCTTCACGTTCGCCGACAACAGAACGGGATAGACGCATACTCATTTGTATTCTCCTTATCCTGAATACGAGAAACAGGTTTTGCTGCCTGCCATATAATGACGGAAGAACAGTGGCTACTGCTCGCCGTCTGTAAGAAAAGCCTGCGGATAGTCATCATCTATCTTCCACAAGGCCCTGTTTGCTTCTTCAAGAGTGTACCATGGACCTAAAAGAATGCGTACAAGCCCGCCCTTCACAGGCAGGCAGCGCACATCATAGCCCTTGTTTCTGGCACTTGCCTCTGTTTTTCGCACATTGTCAAGATTTCTGAAGACACCAATCTGGACAAAGTACGGCTGGCCAGCGTTATCAGGGGCAGGCGCATCCCGGCCAGAAGGATCCCCGCCAGAAGGAGCCCTGCCAGAAGGAGCCCTGCCAGAAGGAG
>CAVLCT010000008.1:33205-47577 GCA_963661665.1 Bulleidia sp.
GGTCTGAAAAAAGGCCCGAAAAAAGGATTGGTGCACTCATTTTCCAAGTATTCCCTGAATACAAAGGCTAGCGGACTGAGCCGGAAATGGATTCTGAGTCAACGCTTTCAAGGGCCAGCAGCATACGCTCCCCTTCTTCATCCAGTTCCCCCTCATCCCTGGCTGCCTGAAGCCAGTACAAAGCCTCGCTCTTTCTGCCGCAGTCCATGAAATCAATGGCTGCCAGGGTATGCATGCGCTGTGGCGATGCACCGTACAGGGACTTGAGCAGTTCAGGAAACAGGGTATGAAAAGCCTGCTGCACATTTGCCTTCTCGGTCAGGATAAACCTGGCCAGGCTGCAGTTGTCAGAAGCAGCAGGCATAATGCGCACCAGCAGCTGCATGCCCTCCCGCAGGACACGGACAATGCGGTTAAGCTCACGCTGCGATGACTCGGCTGTCTCGTCAGCCAGATGCTTTAGCGGAAGAGACAGAGTGCCGGCCATGTCTTCCGATCTGGTATACTGGACAAGGCGCATGGCATAATGCTGGCCCTGGAAGGCGTCTTCACGCAGCTTGCAGCATTCATGAAAGGCATAGCCTATGCACCAGTCAACCAGCTGTCCGGCCTGGGCATAGTCCTGGAAGTCTCCGTCGCCCTCTCCCATAAAAAGCAGATGAGAGAGGTCTTTGAGACGCCAGAAAACACCCTTCCTTAATGGTTCGCCCACCAGGGTGCGCAGAACCGTAAAGGAAACGTTGCCATCCCTGCGGTAGCGCTTCACCTGCTCCTGTATGGACAGATAGACAGTGCAGTAATCCCTCAGCAGGTCACGCAGATGGGACTCATTCCTGCTGACAAGCCGGTACCCGCTCACTGCCTGCCCTGCTGCTGCCTTCTGGCCCTGGCTTCAGCCCTGGACTTTGCCTTGGCCTGAGCCTGTTCCTGCTCCTGAAGCAGGGCTTCTGCCACCCTGAGATCGTAATTGGACTCAGGGCTTGCGCCGTCCTCATGTTCGGATTTGAACATCTGTGCGGCAAGGGCAATGATATCGCTTGTGAGCCACTGATGTTTTTCCCAGACTTCAGGATGATCCGCATCCCACATACGAAACTCTACATTGCCTTCCTCATTGCGGCGGACATAAATGCGGACGGCAGGGAGGCTGGGCTGGGGCAGGTAATACAGGCCGAGATTATCTTCCATTTTTTCCCTCAGAATAAAAGCGTAAAAGTCAGTAAAACATTCGGGACAGGCACAAAAGGCCTGATATAAAAGTTCCTGCATGGTACTGAACCATGCCTTCATTTGGCAAGAACGCAGTTTCCGTTTTTCCACGGCAAAGCCGGTCCTGTCCGGAAAGGCAGGCGCTGTCTTTTTGAATCCGGCAGATCGTATCGCATGGGATGTGTTCAAAAAAATTTTTTTTTCGTCTTTCATGCCTGTGCATGGCTCATGAAAAAAGAAGGAAAAACAGGCATATCCGGGCTTTCCCCGGCAGCTGTATTGCCAGAAACACTCCCATGTAGTAGGATACTAATAGTGCCGGCGTATTGCACGGCATACAAAATCTATTTGCTATTATTTTCACAAGCAGGCAGTAAAAACAGGCAAGAACGGCTTGTTTCCTGACTAAACTTCTTGTGAAATCAGGGACACAGTTGCTAAATGCTGGCATTTTAGCTAGCATAAGCATAATAGTCTCACTAAGTTCGGGAGAAAGAACGCAATGAAAATAATCACTGCCTGTTCAGCCCTCCCGGATACGGATTCTGAATCCCACTCATTTCCCCAAACCACGTGGAGGTAAGGTAATGAAATTCGAAACCCCCTTGTTGGACCAACTGGAAAAAGGCCCCTGGCCGAGCGTTGTGTCTGACATCAAACAAGAGGCCGCCCATCGTGCTGCTAACCCCGATGGCCTTGACTACCAGATCCCTCAGGACTGCTGTGAAGACCTTCTCGGCCTCCTTGAGCTGAGCTACAAGGACATGGAGACACACTGGAAGCACGGCGGCATCGTGGGTGTGTTCGGATACGGCGGCGGCGTTATCGGCCGTTACTGTGACCAGCCTGAACAGTTCCCCGGCGTTGAGCATTTCCATACCATCCGTGTTGCTCAGCCTTCCGGCAAGTTCTATACCACCGATTTCCTGCGCCAGCTGTGCAAAATCTGGGATCTGCGCGGTTCCGGCATCACCAACATGCACGGTTCCACCGGTGATATCGTTCTTCTGGGCACCAAGACTCCCCAGCTCGAAGAAATCTTCTTCGAACTGACCCACAACATGCACAACGACCTGGGTGGTTCCGGTTCCAACCTGCGTACACCTGCTGCGTGTATGGGTATGTCCCGCTGCGAATACGCCTGCTACAACACCCAGGACTGCTGCTACCAGCTGACCCAGGACTACCAGGACGAACTGCACCGCCCCGCATTCCCCTACAAGTTCAAGTTCAAGTTTGACGGCTGCCCCAATGGCTGCGTGTGCGCCATGGCCCGTTCTGACTTTGCCGTTGTCGGCACCTGGAAAGACGACATCAAGATCGACCAGGACGCCGTGAAAGGCTATGTCGGTGGCGAATTCGCACCCAACGCCGGTGCCCACTCCAGCCGCGACTGGGGTAAGTTCGACATCCAGGCCGAAGTCATCGACCGCTGCCCCACCCACTGCATGAAGTGGGACGGCCAGAAGCTGACCATCGACAACGCCAACTGCACCCGCTGCATGCACTGCATCGACACCATGCCCCGCGCCCTGCACATTGGTGACGAGCGCGGCGCCAGCATCCTCTGCGGTGCTAAGGCCCCCGTCGTTGACGGTGCCCAGATGGGCTCCCTCCTTGTTCCCTTCGTCAAGGTTGAACACCCCTACGACGAAGTCAAGGAAATCATTGAAAACATTTGGGACTGGTGGATTGAAGAAGGCAAGAACCGTGAGCGTCTTGGCGAACTCATGAAGCGTACCGGCTTCCAGAAGCTGCTTGAAGTGACCGGCATCGAAGCCGAACCCTTCCATGTGAAGGAACCCCGTGCTAACCCCTACATCTTCTTCAAGGAAGACGAAGTGCCCGGCGGCTTCACCCGCGACCTCGCAGATTACCGTTCTCGTCACCAGCGCTAGTTTTAGGGGGAAAAAGCAATGGCTTTTATTTCTTCTGGATACAATCCTGAAAAACCCATGGAAGGCCGTATCACCGATATCGGCCCCAAGAAATACGATGAAATGTTTCCGCCCGTCATTGCCAAGAACTTTGGCAAGTGGGTGTACCATGAAATTCTTGAGCCCGGCATGCTGATGCACGTGGCCGAGTCCGGCGACAAAGTGTACACCGTGCGCTGCGCCGGCACCCGTACCATGTCCATCACCGCCATCCGCGAAGTCTGCGACATCGCTGACAAGTACTGCGGCGGTTTTGTCCGCTGGACAACCCGTAACAACATCGAGTTCATGACCGAGTCCCTGGAAACCGCCAAGGCCCTGCGTGACGACCTGAACTCCCGCAAGTTTGACGGTGGCTCCTTCAAGTTCCCCGTAGGCGGCACCGGTGCCGGCATCAGCAACGCTGTGCATACCCAGGGCTGGCTGCACTGCCACACCCCTGCCACAGACTCCACCGGTCCTGTGAAGGTTGTCATGGACGAACTCTTTGACGAGTTCAAAAACATGCGCCTCCCCGCTCCCCTGCGTATCTCCCTGGCCTGCTGTATCAACATGTGCGGCGCCGTGCACTGCTCCGACATCGGTCTCGTGGGCATTCACCGCAAGCCTCCTATGATTGACCACAAGTGGGCTGACAAGCTCTGCGAAATCCCCCTGGCCGTCGCCGCCTGCCCCATGGCTGCCGTGCGTCCCACCAAGGTGGAATTCGAAGGCAACAAGGTGAACTCCATCGCCATCAAGGTTGACCGCTGCATGTACTGCGGTAACTGCTACACCATGTGCCCCGCTCTGCCCATCGCAGATAAGGAAGGCGACGGTATCGCCATCATGGTCGGTGGTAAGGTTTCCAACCGTATGACCACACCCAAATTCTCCAAGGTCGTGGTTGCCTACATCCCCAACGAAACACCTCGCTGGCCCACCCTGACCGCCACCGTGCGCAAGATCGTTGACACCTATGCCACTCATGCCCAGAAGTATGAGCGCCTTGGTGACTGGATTGAGCGCGTAGGCTGGCAGGACTTCTTCAAGCTGACAGGCCTGAAGTTCTCACATCATCTGATCGATGATTTCCGTGATCCTGCTTACTACACCTGGCGTCAGAGCACCCAGTTCAAGTTCTAATATCCAACTATCTGTTTTCCCGTGGCGGCAGGTTTGCTGCCGCCACGCTTTAGGAGCATAGCTATGGCCGAGGATAAAGAAGTTGTCATCGAATACTTGAAGGCAAAGGCTGCTACCAAGTCCAAGCACTACTTCAAGGATTTCCTGGAACTCTTCCCTGACAAGAAGTCTCGCGAAGTGAAAAAGATCCTGAGCGACCTCGTGAAAGAGGGCGTGGTTGAATACTGGTCTTCCGGTTCCACCACCATGTATGGTCTCGTGGGCACCGGCAAGCAGACTGCGGCCGAAGGCGAAGACTAATCGTCCAGACCAGATTTTTGTTCTGCGGGCACTGTTGTTATGCAACGGTGCCCGTTGTTGTTTTTATGCGCCCCTACATGCGCTGATACGCCGTACAAAACCTGTACACGGCGAATCAGGCATCCTTCCACAGGCCTGCCAGAGTCTGTACTGTCTTTTTCAGAACAACTTTATCGTGCAGGGCTGTTATGCTGAAACGCAAAAGAGCCCGGCCCAAAGGAACAGTAGGGTATCTGGCATCAAGGACAAGGATCCCGGCCTCCTTAAGCCTGCCAGACAATTTGTGGGCAAACGCCTCTGATCCTACAGGCACTGAAACTATATGGGCTTTGCCCTGAGAGGGTATGCCTTGCCTTGCCAGCTCTTCCCTGAAAAACATTGCGTTGGAAGCAAGCCTTGCTCTTTCGGGCTCAAGGCTGGGCAAAAGATTAACAAGCTTAAGACAGGCTAAAGCATGGGCAGGAGGCAGGGCAGTTGAGTGCATGACAGCAGAGGCCAGATTTTGCAAGGCTGTGGCAAAGCCATAGGGAAGCAGGGCAAAGGCACCAAAGAAACCTAAGCCTTTGCCAAGCGTACAAAGAACGGCATCCGCTGTCCCCCTGACCTCGCTGAAAACGCCGCGCCCGCCTTCGCCAAGACAGCCTGCAGCATGTGCTTCGTCAGCGATCAGAAAGAAGCCGTAGCGTTTTTTTAATTCAGCAAGAGTTCCAGCACTTGTCAGGGTGCCGTCCATGCTGAAAAGCGATTCAGTCACCACAACAGGCTGCCAGTCAGATCCAAGGGCTTTCAGCCTGCGTTCCAGATGATCCATGTCGTTATGGGCATAGGGGTACAGCCTGCAGCCGCTTGCAACCAGGGCATGGGCCGCACTGGCATGGATACGCCTGTCTGCAAGGACAGGCTGCCCTTTGCGTATCAGCCCTGTCATCAGGGCCAGATTGCCCTGATAGCCGCTTGGGAAAAAGAGGCAGTCTTCATAGCCAAAGTACTCTGCATACACAGACTCTGCCTGCGCAGAAAGCCTGTCCCAGCCTCCGGCCAGGCGTGATGCAGAGGAAGAAGGCCGGCATTCTGCAAAAGAGTCTGCAACCATTCTCTGCCATCTGGCATCCTGCGACAGGCCAAGATAGTCATTGGAACAAAAAGAGAGAAAGCGCCTTCCGTTCTCCTCAATATAGGGCCCGTCAACAGTATCAGCACAAAGGACGTGTTCCCGTTGCAGGCCAAGACGCTCTCTTTCGTGCAAAAGCGCATCTATTGCGGATCTGACAGTCCTTTTGTGAGCCATTGCCAATACCCCCTGTAGTGTTCTGTCAGACGATCCCTGCCAAGTTCCTTGTCGTAGGGCTTGTGTCCTACTGTCAGCTGTATATGGAACTTGTGTTCCTTAAAACTCTCACCGGCTGCTGCCTGCACTGTGATATGCACATCATACGAGGCTGAGTATTTTGTCTGCCCCGTTACAGCTGTCCTGATATCCAGCTCTCCTGACGGGGCTTTCCCCGGGAAAGCGGCATGGTCAATTGAAAGCAGAAAAACATGGTCTGCATAGGAGGTGCGCCAGCGCTGGTGCAGGCAGCACGCCTGGGCGGCAGCCTCTGCAGCTTCCCACCACGCCCCACGCATGAAACCCTTTGCTGACATGCTGCACTCATCAAAGCACGATATTTCTTTCAGGACCAGAAAGGGATCCGGAGTCCTTTCCCTCTCCGGCAGCCCGTACCGGGCTTTGCTGCTGTTTTGTGCCATCTGCTTCCATCCTCAAGATTTGCCCGCAGACTGAAAGCAGCGGGTGTTATCTGACTGGCTGGCAGGAGTTCACTGTCCCTGTTACGCATCCAGGGCTCAAGGCCCGAGTGCCAGTGGCTGACCGTCCTCTTCTGCCTGAGTTGCGATATAGCATGTATAAGCCGGCAGTAAAACAGACTTTCAGCATAAAACTGTTTAACGTACCAATGATACAATACTGATCAGCATACAGTCTTTCAGGCTCAAAAAAGGCTGTCTGAAATTTTTCTTTGCAACCTAGGCGGATCTTAAAAAAAGCACTTGCTCTTTTTGATAGAATGTATTTAATATTCAATCATAGTACTCTGATATACAACCATGGATTCAATATCCATTTTGGGAGGAGATCCTATGATCAGTCAAAATCTGGTTAAAGACCTGTCTGCCCTGCTTGGACCGGAAAATGTGTTCACCGGTGAAGCAGACCGCCAATGTTATGCCTATGACAGCGCAGTCCTGCCGCAGTGCATCCCGTCACTGGTACTTCGTCCTACAAAACCCGAACAGATCGGAGAATGTGTCCGCCAGTGCTATGAAGCCGGCCTGGCCATTACCGTAAGGGGTGCCGGCTCCAACCTTTCCGGCGGCACCGTTCCCGACAACACCGACAGCGTTGTCATTCTCACCAACGGCCTTCAGAAAATCCTGGAAATCAACTCCGAGGATCTCTATGCCGTTGTCGAGCCTGGCGTGGTAACTGCCCAGTTCGCTGCCGCTGTCGCCGAAAAAAACCTTTTCTATCCGCCCGATCCTGGCTCAATGTCCGTATCCACCCTGGCCGGCAACATTGCTGAAAACGCTGGCGGCCTGCGCGGCCTGAAATACGGCGTCACAAAAGACTATGTGATGGGGCTGGAATTCTTCGATTACGAAGGCAACCTGGTCAAGACCGGCTCCCGTACCGTCAAATGCGTCACCGGCTTTAACCTGGCAGGGCTCATGGTAGCCTCTGAAGGATGCCTGGGCATCATCAGCAAGGCCATACTCAAGCTCGTTCCCCCGCCGCGTGCCTCTCGCGCCATCACAGCGGAATTCTCCGACATCCAGCACGCCTCCGAAGCCGTGGCAGCCATGATTGCCTCCCACGTGGTTCCCTGTACGCTGGAACTGCTCGACCAGGCCACCTTAAAATATGTGGAAGACGACCAGCATATCGGCCTGCCGACAGATGCCGCAGCCATGCTTCTCATAGAAGTGGACGGCCACCCCGGACAGGTAGCTGACGAAGCCGCCATCGTAGAAGACGTGCTGAAAAAGTGCCACGCCACGGCTATCCACATTCCGGAAAATGCGGAAGAGAAGAACAAGCTCTGGGCTGCACGCCGCAACGCACTTCCTGCCCTGGCCCGCGCCCGTCCCACCTGTGTGCTCGAAGACGCGACAGTGCCGCGCTCACAGATTCCTGCCATGATCCACAGCCTCAACGAGATCAAGCAGAAGTACAACGTCCAGATGGGAACCTTCGGCCATGCCGGCGACGGCAACCTGCATCCCACCATCCTCTGCGACAAGCGCGACAAGGAAGAATTTGCCCGCGTGGAAGCCGCTGTGGACGAGATTTTCGATGTCGCCCTGAAGCTCGGTGGCACGCTCTCCGGTGAACACGGCATCGGAACAGCCAAGGCAAAGTGGATGGAAAAAGAAACCAGCCGCGGCACAATCCTCTTCTCACAACGTATGCGCCGTGCCATTGACCCCAAGGGTCTCTTCAACGGCCGCAAGATTTCGGGTGTATAAGTATGAGCGATATATACCATCTTGCCAGTATTATGATGAAACTGGACGACAAGCTGGCAGACTGCATGCGCTGCGGTCTCTGCCAGGCTGTCTGTCCTGTTTTCGGAGTAACACACAAGGAATCAGATGTTACCAGAGGCAAGCTTGCTCTGCTTGACAACCTGGCACACGAGGTAATCAAGGATCCGGATACGGTTGAGGACAAGCTTAACCGCTGCCTGCTCTGCGGCTCGTGTCAGGCCAACTGTCCCTCCGGTGTTTCCATTATGGAAATCTTTATGGAAGCCAGGCAGGTCCTGGTTGAATACCGCGGACTCAGCAAGGTAAAGAAGCTTGTCTTCAGGGAAATCCTCACAAGGCCCAGGCTTCTCAGCGGCATGCTGCGCCTGGCGGCACCCTTCCAGGGCCTGTTCATGCGCAAGCAGGGCTTCTGCACCTACGATCTGCCCATGTTCAGCAAGATTGTGGGCAGCCGCCACATCCAGAAGCTTCCCGACTGCTCCCTGCATGCAAAATACGGCGAGCTGAACACGGAAGGCTCAAGCGGCATCAAGGTCCTGTTCTTTGCCGGCTGCATGGCCGACAAATACTATACGAACCTGGGCGAGGCCTGTCTGAAAGCCCTTAAATACCACAATGTGGGCGTAGTCATGCCGTCCGATCTTACCTGTTGCGGCATTCCAGCCCTGGCATCAGGCGATCTGCCCGGCTTTGTAAAGGAAACCAGGGAAAACCTTGAAATCATTGAAAAGGCCCTGGCCTCCGGAAAAATTGACTACATCCTCACCCCGTGCGGATCCTGTACGTCAACCATGAAGGAATGGTGGCCGTACTACGCAAGGGAACTGGGAACAGAGTACCGCAGGACCCTCGACACCGTTGCGTCAAAGATCATGGACATCAATGCCTTCCTGGTGGATGTCCTCCATGTTGACCAGCTGCCCAAGCCAAAGCCCAAGGCCAGCTGTGTAACCCGCGTGACGTTCCACGATTCCTGTCACCTCAAGAAAAGTCTCGGCGTAACTGCCCAGCCCAGGGCGCTTATCAGCCATAATCCCGACTACCAGCTCGTGGAAATGGCAGAAGCGGACCGCTGCTGTGGCTGCGGCGGCAGCTTTACGCTGTTCCACTACGATCTGTCCAAGGAAATCGGGCAGAGAAAGCGTGACAACATCATCCGTTCCGGCGCCCAGACAGTGGCCACAGGCTGTCCTGCCTGCATGATGCAGATCTCGGACATGCTGAGCCAGAACCACGACAACGTCACGGTCAAGCATCCCATAGAGATTTATGCTGAATCTCTTCCTGACTGATAATAGGGCAGGGAAGTGAGCTTCCCTGCCACGGTTATTCCTACCCTGAACTTATTACAAGGAGAATCCATGACCCAGGATAGGTTAGTTGACATCCTGAGAGCCAAAGCTCCGGGAGTCCCCACCACTCTCTACGAGGCAAAAGATCTGCCGGACGCCATGCGTTATGCGGTAGAGGTGACTAAAAAGAAACGCCACTGCGAAATGCTCTTGCCCAAGCAGGGCGAAACATACGGTCCGCCCAGCGAAAACGGCTTCCCCACCCTTCTGGAAAGCTATATAGCGGTGCCCGGCCTCAATGATGAGGAATTTGGCATGCTGGAAGCAGAGGCAAGCGGTTCAGGCATCAACCTGCTGCGTACAGGCCTTCGCGATCACCTTGGCGGCTTTGACACCAGTATTACCTGGGCTGACGGACTGGTTACCGATTCCGTTACCTGTATCGTCAACTCCAACAACGAAGAAGTGCGGCTCGGCACCATGATTGCCGAAATCTCCATCATCCTGGTGCGCAAGTCCGCACTGCTGGACAAACTGGAAGATTCCGCCGCCCTTTTGCGTGACCTGCTGACCCGTGGCGGTGCATCCTATACCGCCTACATTACCGGCCCCAGCCGTACCGCTGATATCGAACGTGTCGGAGCCCTCGGCGTGCATGGTCCTCTTGAACTTCATATTGTCCTTCTGGAGGGGTAAGACATGGCCGAAAACAAGACTATGAAAGAATATCACGGCCAGATTAAGGAAGCGCTGAACGACCAGTTCCTGCGCAAGACACTTGACAAGTTCGCCGTGGAATACAAGGCCAGCCGTGCCCGCATCTTTGAAGGCATTGATGTCAAGGGACTTATCCACGAAGTAGCCGAAATCAAGGATAATGCCGCCAAGCACATGTCCGAGCTGTACGAGCAGTTCAAGACAGAGGCGGAAAAGCGCGGCGTGCACGTCCATCTGGCCAAAACTGCAGAGGATGCCAACCGCATCATCAGCAAAATCGCCAGTGACAACCACTGCAAGAACATTATCAAATCCAAGTCGATGACGGCTGAGGAAATCCACCTGAACACCGCCCTGGAAAAGGACGGCTTCCGCGTGGTGGAGACAGACCTTGGCGAATGGATCATCCAGCTCCGCCATGAAGGCCCGTCCCACATGGTCATGCCGGCCATCCATCTTTCCAGGTACCAGGTGTCCGACCTGTTCACCGACGTGACAAAGATCAAGCAGGGTTCTGACATCCAGAAGCTTGTCAAGGTCGCCCGCCGCGAACTGCGTGCGGAATACGTCAATGCCGACATGGGCATCTCCGGCGCCAACTTCGCCGTTGCCGAAGCCGGCGTGGTGGGAACCTGTACCAACGAGGGCAACCTGCGTCTCGTGACCACGCTGCCCAGGGTCCATGTCATTATTGCCGGACTCGAAAAACTCATCCCCACCATTGACGAAGCCCTGCGCTGCATCCAGATCCTGCCCAGGAACGCTACGGCCCAGGCCATCACTTCCTACGTCACCTGGATAGCCGGTGCCAACGAATGCGCCACCGGTCCGGACGGACGCAAGGAAATGCACATCGTCTTCCTTGACAACGGCCGTACCAAGATCGCCAAGGATCCCCTCTTCGGCCAGGTCCTGCGCTGCGTGCGCTGTGGCGCCTGCGCCAACGTCTGCCCCGTCTACCGCCTTATCGGCGGCCACAAGATGGGCTACGTGTACATCGGTGCCGTCGGCCTTGCCCTGACCTACCTCTATCACGGTGCAGACAAGGCACGTAACCTGGTGCAGAACTGCATAGGCTGCGAATCGTGCAAGAACGTCTGTTCTGCCGGCATTGATCTGCCGCGCATCACCCGCGAAATCCGCTCGCGCCTTGTCAAGGACGAGGGCAACAGCACTGCCGGATCCGTGATGAGCATGGTCATGAAGGATCGTGACCGCTTCCACAGCCTGCTGAAGTTCATCAAGTTCTCGCAGGGTCCCCTTACCGTCAAGGGCGGCCGCTTCATCCGTCATCTGCCTGCTGTTCTTATGGGCGGTGACCAGAGCTTCCGCCAGCTTCCGGCACTGGCTCCCAAATCCTTCCGCCAGCTGTTCCCCGATATCGTGCACAATCCCCAGAATCCCCGCTTCCGCGTGGCCATTTTCTCAGGCTGTGCCCAGGACTTCATCTATCCCGAACAGCTTGTGGCAGCAGTGAAGGTGCTCAACAAGCACGGCGTGGCCGTTGACTTCCCGCTCAAGCAGACCTGCTGCGGCCTGCCGCTGGAAATGATGGGCCAGAGAGCCACCAGCCTTCAGGTTGCTTCCCAGAACATAGGTGCCTTTGAGGCTGGCAAGTACGACGCCATCATCACCCTGTGCGCCTCCTGCGCCGGCCATCTGAAAAACAGCTATCCCGAGCTTCTGGCCGGCACGCCTGACGCCTACCGTGCAGAACTCTTTGCTGCCAAGATCAGGGACTTCAGCTCCTTTGTCTACGACGACCTGGGCCTGTGCGAGGATGACTTCGTAAAAACCGACGAAAAGGTTACCTACCATTCACCCTGCCATATGTGCAGGGGCCTGGGTGTCATCAAGCAGCCCCGCGCCCTCATTGAGATGGCGGCAGACTATGCTCCGGCTGCAGAAGAAGATGTCTGCTGCGGCTTTGGCGGCACCTTCTCCGTGAAGTTCCCCGAACTTTCTGCTGAAATGGTCAAGAAAAAGCTGGCCAACAGCGAAGCCACTGGTGCATCGCTGCTGGTTACGGACTGCCCCGGCTGCGTCATGCAGATCCGCGGTGCAGCTGAAGCCTCCGGCTCCAAGCTGCGTATAGAGCACATGTCCGAACTGCTTGCCCGCACCATGAAGTAACATAAAAAAATGCTGCCTGACGGGACATTTTCGTGAAGAATCCCGCCAGGCAGCAAAGACATAGTACCAGCTTTTATGCTATACTAATCGTGTATATCTCCCTTGCCCTGGCAGACAGGGAGACGGATATCAAGGCCGATGCAGCAAAAGGTAACAGCATCTGCAAAAACCAGCTGTTTGTCTTTTGTTGCAGTACGGCCGAACCGAACCCGGGCCTTATACCCCGGTAACTACAAGGAGTAAACATTATGGCTTGGACGCAAGTTTACGATCCTGCGGGTAGCGCGCTTTTATCAGCGTTGCTCGCCGGTATCCCCCTGATTGTCCTTTTCTACATGCTGGCTATCCGCCGCTCCAAAGGACATCACGCCGCTATCGTGGCTGTAATTCTGTCATTTGCCCTGGCTATCTTTGTCTGGCAGATGCCTGCAGCTACAGCAGTCAGCTCCTTTATTTATGGTGCGGCATTCGGCCTCTTCCCCATCATCTGGATCGTTGTAACGGCAGTGTGGGTCTACAACATGACCGTTGAGTCTGGCGAGTTTGAATATATCAAACAGTCCCTGTCCAGGCTCACTGATGACCGCCGTCTGCAGGCTATCTTTATCGCCTTTGCCTTCGGTTCCTTCATCGAAGGCACAGCCGGTTTCGGTACGCCCGTGGCCATCACCGCTGCCATGCTGGTGGGCCTTGGCTTCAAGCCCCTGTACGCCGCCGGTATCTGCCTGATAGCCAATACAGCTCCCGTGGCCTTCGGCGCCATCGGTGTGCCGATCCTCGTTGCCGGCCAGGTTTCCGGTTTCTCACCTGATACCATCGGCGCCATTGTCGGCCGCCAGCTGCCCTTCCTGTCCTTCATCGTGCCCTTCTGGCTGTGCGTGGTTATGTGCGGCTTCAAACGTTCCTTTGAAGTTCTGCCCGCCATCCTCGTTGCCGGCGGCTGTTTCGCCGGTTCCCAGTTCGTGTTCTCGAACTTCCACGGACCGACGCTGCCCGATATCATGTCGGCCATCGTCGCCATCGTGGGCCTGGTAATCCTTCTCCGTGTGTGGAAGCCTTCCAAGGTCTTCCGCTTCGAGGGTGAAAAGGAAACCGCTGTTGAAGGCGAAGCTCCTACTACCGGCGTTGTGCTGCGTGCCTGGGGTCCCTACATCATCCTGGCCGTCATGGTCTTTTTCTGGGGTCTGCCCCAGTTCAAGGGCTTCCTGAACAGCGTGCCCGGTGCTGTCATCAGCTTTGGCTGGCCTGGTGTTGACGGCCTCGTCATGAGGACCGCCCCCATTGTTCAGGCTGACACTGTCTACGGCGCCAAGTTCACCTTTAACTGGCTCTCTGCCGGTGGTACCGCCATCCTGCTGGCCGGCTTCCTCTCCGTGCCTCTGATGCCCGGCTACACCTTCGGCAAGGCCGTGAAGTGCTTCTTCCACACCATCTACCAGCTGCGCTTCCCCATCCTGACCATCGCCATGATCCTTGGTCTGGCCTACCTCATGAACTACTCGGGCATGAGCTCCACCCTGGGCATTGCCTTCACAATGACCGGCGCTCTCTTCCCGCTGTTCTCCCCCCTGCTTGGCTGGCTTGGCGTGTTCCTTACCGGTTCTGATACGTCATCCAACGCACTCTTCTGCGGCATGCAGGGCCACACCGCCAGCCAGGTGGGTATGCCCCCCGAACTGGCCGTTGCTGCCAACTCTTCCGGTGGTGTTACCGGCAAGATGATCTCTCCCCAGTCCATCAGCGTGGCAACAGCTGCTACCAACATGGTCGGACAGGAAGGCGATCTCTTCCGCTTCGCTCTGCCTCACAGCCTGGCCATGACTGTCGTTATCTGCTTGATGACCTATTTGCAGTCCCACATTCTGGTCCACATGCTGCCCCTGAGCGAGATGCTGCCTCTGGTGCAGAATGTTGTGCAGCCGTAAAGCATATTGTACGTCAGGCCGACGGTCTTAAAAGACTGATACAGGCCGCAAGGCATGTGTATCTGTTTGAGCCGGCCAGCCTGACAAAGTCCCCCTGGCCTGTACGGGTGGTAGCATTCGCATAAGCCAGGACAGGCAAAACAGTAATTAAAAGCCCCGTCACATTTGAGACGGGGCTTTTTTGCGGC
>CAVLCT010000009.1:0-45944 GCA_963661665.1 Bulleidia sp.
TGCAGGCAATCACTGACCGTATCAACGGAAAGCTTGCACTGTCATAAGCAAAGGAGATCCTCTGGTTTTGCCTGGGTAACCCCAGGTTAGAACTGTCTTTGGGCGTAGCGGATGTGGCTGGATGGCGTAGAAGCAGTGAATGCTCATACGAAAGCGCCACATCCGCTACTTTTTAGACGGCTATGCCAGCAATCAGTATATGCGGAAGTTTTTGACTGGCGTGCAGGCTTTCTGCCTCTAAGTTTACCCCCATACCTGCCGAACTGAGCCAATATTGCCCCAGGCAGAGCTATATGTTGCAGGGTGAACGCCATATCCCTGATGAAGAGCTGGATAAGCGTAACGGACTGGTTACCCAGCTCTTTAAGTTGGAACGCTCTACGACAATGGAACAGTTTCAGCCAGTACTCAGAAGACTGGAAGAACTGCTTTCCGAGTCAGAAAACGCATCTTTGAACAAGATGCTTACATTGTGGGCGGCGACTGCGCTGAAACGCGCCGGGTTTGTAGAAGAAAGCCGTAAATTTCGCAATCTGCAGGAGGTAAATATGATATTTGGCAAAGCCGCGCTGGAAAGTGCTGCTAACTGGAAGAATGTATATATTCAGGAAGGCAGAGAAGAAGGCAGAGAAGAGGGCAGAGAAGAAGGCAGAGAAGAGGGCAGAGAAGAGGGCAGAGAAGAGGGTGTAGGAGAGGCCTTGCGGATTCTGCTGAAAGATCGTTTGGGCACGATTCCTGATTCAGTGATTTCCTATATTGAAGAAGCTGACTTTGTCTCGCTGACGGCCTTGTTACACTTCGCTATCAGGGCAGAGTCGCTACAGGCGATAACCGCCTATATTAACGATGAAATTGATATGGCCGACAGCCTTGAGGAGAGCTGTCATTCGGACAGAGACGTATGAAGTTCAAGAACGTTGACTGTCACAGCGGGGCTCTTTGAAAGTCGTCAAAGGCATGGAAGATGGATTCACCTCAGTCTGTTGAGCTCTGCCGGACAATTTAAGGAGGATGCGGCAAATCCTGCGGCTGAAAGCAGGCAGGATCGCATAGTTTTGATGAAAGAAGCGGCATTCTGGGAACCACTGGCAGATAACTGTGTTCGCTGCACGCTCTGTTTTCATGCCTGCCGTATTGCCGAAGACCAGGCCGGCTTTTGCGGGGTACGCCTGAACCAGGCCGGAAGGCTTGTGACCCTTGTAGACGACAATGTGGTCAGCCTTTCTCTTGACCCCGTCGAAAAAAAGCCCCTGTTTCATTTCCTGCCAGGCTCAGGAACCCTGTCTCTAGGAACTTACGGGTGCAACTTTTCCTGTCTCTTTTGTCAGAACTACGGCATTTCCCGGGCAGTATCGGATACAGGACGCTTTCAGCCAGGACAGCATGTCACGCCCGAGGCTCTTTGTGACTATGCCCTGGCACACGGCATCAAAAGCATTTCCTTTACGTACAACGAGCCGACCGTCTTTTACGAGCTTCTGCATCCGGCAGCGTGTCTTGCCAGGGACAAGGGGCTGCACACCATCATGGTCACCAATGGCAGTATGTCCTCTTCCTGCCTTGCCTCGCTTGTCCCTGTCATATCAGCGGCCAATGTGGATTTGAAGAGCTGGAACAAGGAATTCTACGCAAAAATCTGCCATGGCAGCAGGGACGTGGTGCTTGAAAATCTCAAATCCATGAAAAAGGCCGGCTGGTGGCTGGAAATAACAACCCTGCTTATCCCCGGCCTCAATGACAGTGAGCAGGAGCTGAGAAGCATAGCCTCCTTCATCCGCGATGAACTCGGGCCCGAGACTCCGTGGCATGTTTCTGCCTTTTTCCCGACATACAGGATGACGGACAGGCCAGCCACACCCCCTGAGACAGTGGCTCTGGCCTGCCGGTATGGCAGGGAAGAGGGGCTCTTCTTTGTGTACGGCGGCAACGTATCCTCAGCTGAGAATGAAATGACGCTGTGCCCGCACTGCCATACAGCCTGCACCATACGCAGGGGCTTCAGGGTTCTTTCAACAAGTCTTGGCCGATGTCCTGAGTGCGGTACTCCAATAGCCGGCATCTGGGAATAAGGGCAAAAGAAGAGGGCAGGGAGAAAATCCCTGCCCTTTCCTTTTCCGTGTGCGCTGTTACTTTTCCGGTGAGAGATCCGGCCTGTCCGGATCATCGTAGTCTACATCGTGTGCTTTTTCGGGCTTAGCCTTGTCTTTCTTTGCCTTTGCAGGCTTGTTGGCTGGCTTCAGGCCCTGGTAGGTGATGCCTGTGGGCATGTAGTTTATCCCCTGCTTCTTGGGCAGCATGATGTAGCTTGTAACTGTGTCTACCCCTTTCACATTGCGGACAGTCTGGACAGCAGCCTTGCGTTCCTTTGCGTCTTTGGCGACGCCCAGGAGAACAACGCGCCCTGAGTCCACTTCCGTCTCAAAACGAGTGTTGTTCACGCCGTCTGCGCCGATAAGTGCCGAGCGTATACTGGTTGCCAGAATAAAGTTGTTTTCTCCTCCGGCCACCGGTTCAAACCAATGCGTGGTAAGGGAGAGGACACGTTTGTCCTTTTTGGCAATCTGGACAGCCTTGGCGCGGAGATTCTTGGGGCAGGTGCCCACAAGGAAGACATGCCCGTAAAAACTGTAGACCGAGATGTTCCATCCCGATGCCACATCGTCTGCCATGAGCTTTGTCTTGATGGCCGTTGTCAGTGTCTTGTCATCAGTCATGGTGCCGGAGAGCCGCTGGTCGGTAGCGCCTCCGTACAGGGCGCATCCCTGCAGGAGGAAGACTGCGAGTATCAGGCTGGTCAGCTGGAATAGTCTTGTCATGGTAAGACCTCTGCAAAAGAAGGATATTGTGGCAGCGGCAAGGGGTATGCCGTAAATTAGAGTAAAAAATTACTCTTCTTCATGGACACGCTCGATACGGGCTCCTGCCTGGCGCAGCTTGTCCTCAATGTGCTCATAGCCGCGGTCCAGGTGATAGATGCGCCGTACCTGCGTTGTGCCGCGGGCAGCAAGGCCTGCCAGAATAAGCGAGGCCGAGGCACGCAGGTCGGATGCCATTACCGGGGCCCCTGTAAGGAAGGGCACGCCGCGTACCATGGCCGTGTGCCCGCTGAGCTGTATGTCTGCTCCCATGCGGACAAGTTCCAGGGCATGCATGAAGCGGTTTTCAAAGATACGCTCCTCTACCATGCTCACGCCGTCAGCAACGCACATCATGGCCATGAACTGCGCCTGCATGTCTGTGGGAAAGCCGGGGTAGGGCTGCGTCAGTATATTGGCAGCCTTCAGCCTGCCGGACATGGAGGCCTCAAAGCCTTCCTCTGTTTCCCTGAAGGTCATGCCCATCTGTTTCAGCACTTCTATAACGGCCTCAAGGGCACTGACAGGGCAGTTCTGCAGGACAATGCTGCCTGTGGTAATGCCGACGCAGGTTAAGAAGGTGCCGGCCTCAATGCGGTCCGGCATGATGCTGTAGCTTGTGCCTTTTAGGGAGCTCACGCCCTCTATGGTGATGGTCGATGTGCCCTGGCCGCTGATCCTGGCACCGCAGCTGTTGAGAAAGTTTGCCAGATCCTCGATTTCCGGTTCCCTGGCTGCATTGCAGAGCGTCGTCGTGCCGTCTGCCAGAACAGCTGCCATGATAAGGTTTTCCGTCCCGCCCACAGTCGGCATGTCAAAATTGACGGTGGCTCCTTTCAGGTGATCGCAATGGCCTATGATGTTGCCTTCTTCCAGGGTGAAGACGGCGCCCATTTTCTCAAATCCCTTGAGATGCTGGTCCACCGGACGTGCGCCTATGGCACAGCCGCCAGGCAGGGCTACCTTTGCATGCCCCAGCCTTGCCAGCAAAGGGCCCAGGCAGAGAACGGAAGCCCGCATGGTGCGCACAAGGTCATAGGGCGCCTCAGGCGTCAGCGTGCCCGGCGTCATATGCACCACATGGTCCGCCATTTCGCAATGGCAGCCAAGCAGTTCCAGCAGCTTGAGAGTGGTGCGGATGTCGCGCAGGTTCGGCACATTGCAGAACTCCTGCCTGTCTTCAAGCAGTATGGAGGAGAGCAGGATGGGCAGTGCCGCATTTTTGGATCCGTTGACAGGGATGACGCCATGAAGCGGATACCCGCCTTCAATAAGTAGTTTGTCCATACACGTCCTTGATAAGGGGAATAGCTTGCGTACTTATGGTACGCCCGGGAAGGGGAAGAGCGCATCCCGTCCTGAAGAAAAACCAGTACACGGCTATGAATAGCCAAAACCATGCGAAAAAGCCATACTCCGGAAAGGTGAAAGTTGTTTTGCCGGACATGTTGAACCAGGACAGGGCAGGCCTCCTGTGGCAGAGAAGAAAAATCTCAGCTGTTTTGCAAAAAAAGACTTGCCAGACAGGGAAAAGTCCCGTATGTTCCCCTCTTGTACGGCGGAAGTAGCTCAGTTGGCAGAGCATCTGGTTGTGGCCCAGAGGGCCGAGAGTTCAAGTCTCTTCTTTCGCCCCATTTTGCATGTATCCCCGTAACAGCGGAAAATCTGGTGTTACGGGGTTTTCTTTTCGGGATGTAGCGCAGTCTGGTAGCGCATCTGTTTTGGGTACAGAGGGTCGCCCGTTCGAGTCGGGCCATCCCGACCAGAAAAATCAGAAAAATGTGAAAGAGAATGTCAGAAACTTGCAGTTTCCGGCATTCTCTTTTTTTTGGACCCTAAAAAACTGGCAGAATATGTCAGCAGTAGACGCGCACGCCGGCATAGCCCACGACGTGCTCAAAATCGTTGTTTACTGCCCCTGAGGTGGTATGGCCTGTGAGCCTGGCAGGAGTGGCTGGCTTCTTCCCGTTGCGGATTTTTTCCAGCGCCATGAGGGCCAGGGCCATGGGGGCTGCGCCGCACATGGTGATATGCTCGGCTGCACACCGTTCCAGCAGGGCTTCCCCGTCCTCTTCAAGGACGCATTCCAGGGCGCGTCTGTCCTTTCTGATGGTTGTTTCCTCATCCTCATAGTGGTTCATGTCAGAACTCACAATGAGAAGGACGGAACCCTTCTGGATTTTCTCTCCTGCTGCCTCTGCCAGTCTGGCTGCTGCCATTTGCAGCGTGGCAGGGTCGTTAGTGCCCACGCAGACCGGAACTATCAGCGGAGGATTGCCGCCTCTCATGTGCTGCAGAAGGGGCAGGACCACCTCTATGGCATGCTCGCGCAGGTGGCACTGATAGTCCTTCTCAAAAATGCCGTTCCGGCAAAGTTCCTCGCCAAGGTCCTTGTCAGTGTGCACGGATCCCAGAGGCGTCAGCCAGGCATCACCAGGCCAGACGCCAAGCTGGCTGCCTAGCCCCGTATGGCTGGGACAGAGGATAATGACTGTATCCGGCAGATGCACCCCTGACAGGGCCTCTGCAGCCGTGGCCACGGAAAAGACAAAGCCTGCATGCGGCACCATGACAAGGGACGGCCTGTCTGCCAGGGCGTATTCAGGAAACGCCTGGTCCAGGATGGCAGAGAGCTGTTCCTTTTTTGCGGGATAGAAGAAGCCGGCGAAAGCTGATTTGCGCAGCATGGCATGCCTCCTTGGGGTTTCCTGAAAAAGGGAATTGCTAGAAAAGCTGCCTGCCTGCGAGCCAGTGGCTGACAACCCTGCCCCTGACGGTCTGCCCGAGCCAGGGCGTGTTCCAGCTCTTGGAATACAGGCTGTCCTTGGAGACAGTCCATTCCAGATCCGGATCAAACAGTATGAAGTCGGCACTGTCGCCGGGATTAAAGCGGTTGCAGGGAAGGCCGAAGATTTCATTGGGACGAATGTGCATCAGGCGTATGATGTCAGCCTGGTTCAGAATCCCATCCCTGACCAGCTGCCACATGAGCACAAGCGAGAGGTCCATGCCGGTATAGCCGTTGGGCGCAAGGTCCAGGGTGTTTTCCTTTTCCATGGCCGCATGGGGGGCATGATCGGTGACCACGATGTCGATGAGGCCTGATTTCACGGCCTCGCGCAGGCGCTGGCGGTCCTTCTCAGTACGCAGGGGCGGGTTGACCTTGGCCAGGGTGTTATAGTTTTCCATGGCCGTTTCATCCAGCATGAGGTAGTGCGTGCAGGTCTCGGCTGTCACCTTTGTGCCGCGGGCCTTGGCCCAGGCAATGATATCGACTGCCATGGCGCAGGAGACATGGGCAATGTGCACCGGAATATCAAGGTACTCTGAGAGCATGCAGTCCCTGGCAACCTGCAATGCCTCGCCCACCACTGGCTGCCCCATGACGCCCAGTTTTGCGCTGACAACGCCTTCGTTCATGAGATAGTCAGGGGCAAGCTGCTTGTCCTCGCAGTGGTCCGTAAAGATAAGCCCCAGATCCCAGGCGTATTCCATGCAGCGCCGCATGAGCTCCGTATTGCTCATGGGCTTGCCGTCATTGCTGACGGCAATGCAGCCTGCTTCCTTTAATTCCCCTAAGGGCGAGAGGCCTTCGCACTTGAGTCCAGGCGTTGCCGCGGCAACAGGATACAGGAAAGGTCCGTCAGGATGGGTCTTTTTTGCCTTTTCAAGCATGTAGCGCGTGACAGAGGCCATGTCGTTGACGGGATTGGTGTTGGGCATGCAGAAGACCCTGCCAATGCCGCCGTGTGCCGCCGTCTCAAGGCCTGTGGCTATGTCTTCCTTCCACTCAAAGCCCGGGTCCCTGAGATGCACATGGCAGTCCGTAAGGCTTGGCAGGAGGATTTTGCCTCCGGCATCGACAATAGTGCAGTCAGCAGGCAGATCCATTTTGCCATGAGGCATCATGGTGACAATACGGCCGTCCTCGACAAGCACGTCCACGCAGGCTTCAAGATAGTTGGCATTGGCCAGACAGAATTTCATGGTGTGATCCCTTATATATGATGCAGCATTGTTGGCGGTGAAAAGGACGTGTGCCTTAAGCAAGGGGATGATCGTTGCGCGTGCCAAGAAGGTAGAGCACTGCCATCCTGACGGCTACGCCCGCAGACACCTGGTCAAGGACAAGGCACTGTTTGCTGTCTGCCACGTCATCGGCAATTTCATAGCCCCTGTTCATGGGACCGGGATGCAGGACATAGGCCCCCGGGTTTGCCAGGGCCAGGCGTTCCTTTGTAAGGCAGTAGCGCCTGGAATACTCGCTTAAGTCAGGCAGAAGGCCTGCTTCCTGGCGTTCCAGCTGCAATCTCAGGCACATGACGGCATCCACGCCCTTCAATGCCTCGTTTATATCCGTAAAGACTTCGCAGTCCCACTGCCCGCACTGTCTTGGCAGCAGGGTGCGCGGCGAGCAGAGGCGCACCTTTGCCCCCAGAAGATTGAGAAGATAGAGGTTGGAGCGGGCCACGCGGCTGTGCTCTATGTCGCCTAAGATCAGCAGGGTCTTGCCGGTGAAGTCAGGCCCCCAGACAGTGCGCAGGGCATAGCTGTCCAGCAGGGCCTGGGTCGGATGGGCATGCCAGCCGTCGCCTCCGTTGACAATGCTGCAGGGCAAAAGCTTTGAAAGGTATTCTGCAGCACCGCTTGAGGAGTGCCTGATGACAATGACGTCGGGATGCATGGCCTGCAACGTCAGGCCGGTGTCCTTGAGGGTTTCGCCCTTGTTGATGCTTGAGCCGCTCTTGCTTAAGGAAAAGGTGTCAGCTGAAAGCCTCTTGGCAGCCACGTCAAAGCTTGTCTTGGTCCTGGTGCTGTTCTCGGCAAAGAAGAGAATGACTGTCTTGCCCTTGAGCGTGGGCACCTTCTTGACGGAGCGGTTGTTGATTTCCTGGAAGCTGACCGCCAGATCGAGAAGATGCTGCACATCTTCCCTGTCCAGCTGGCTTACATCCAGCAAATCCTTGTGTTTCCAGACATACTGCATGTCATGCTGCGTATCAGTGTTCACGTAAGACCCTCCGTTACAATGCTGATGACCGAAACTATAAGCTGCGCGCTTCACAAACAGGGTGCAGGCAGGACAGGACAAAAAAAATCCGCCCTGGCGGCGGAAGAAAGAAACAGAACAGCCCCTGAACACAAAAAGCAAGGTGCCTGAGGCATATTTTTGAAGTCAGGCTGTAGTAAGGCAGCCTGGCCCTGAGACTGAACTGTCATAGGCGTCCTGTCTGGCTTGCAAGAAGAGAAGCGTAATTTTTGCTGGCAAAAAGGCAGGCATACGGCAGTGAGAATGCTGGCCGGACCTGTCCCGATAAAAGTGACTATGACAGAGGTACAAGGAAAAAGCAAGAAACTGCATGGCAGCTGCAAAGACCTGCCAGAGGGGTGCGTGCATAGAAGATCCGGCCAGGAAGTGGAAAGGACAATCAGGGTAAAGAAAAAAAGGTTCTCCTTTGGGCATATGCTGTACTGCTACTGGGGAGGTCCCTCTTCTTATGCCTGTCCTGCCGTTGCTTTTTTGGGAAAATAGTAACAAAATCCCGGTTTCCGGGAAGCACATCCCAAAAGGACTGTGCCGGATGATCTGCCTGTACAATTTCCCGGCAGGCAAAAGACAGGGGGGAAGTATGCTTATCAGTATCTTGGTTTTTATGGCCTGCGGCGCAGTTGCGGGCGTGCTGGCCGGACTGCTCGGCGTTGGCGGCGGCATTGTTATCGTCCCTATGCTTGACCTTGTGTTTGCCAAGCTGGGCTATGCCGACAGTATTATTCACCAGCTGGCCCTGGGCACATCCCTTGCCAGCATCATGGTGACATCCATATCAAGCACCCGTGCCCATGCAAAGCGTGGCGCCGTGCATTTTGACATTTTGAAAAACATCACGCCAGGCATTCTGATCGGCACCTTTTTGGGCGGCCTTGTTGCCACGCATATGCCAGTCTTCTTCCTGCGTTCTTTCTTTGTCTGCTTCCTCTTCTTTGTGGCAGCCCAGATGCTGTCCGGGTACCGTCCGCCGGCCTCGCGCGAGCTGCCTGGCAGGCTGGGTACTGCCGGTGTGGGCGGCGTCATAGGCCTTGTGTCAAGCTTTGTCGGCATTGGCGGCGGCACCTTGTCCGTGCCCTTCATGACCTTCTGCAACGTGCCCATGCACCATGCCGTGGGAACCTCTGCCGCCATCGGCTTTCCCATTGCCGTGGCCGGCACCCTGGGCTACGTGGTGGGCGGCTGGAATGTCCCGGAACTGCCTGCCGCATGTTTTGGCTATGTGGACATCATGGCCTTTGCCGGCATTGCAGCAGTGAGCTTCTTTACGGCCCCTGTCGGAGCAAAGCTTTCCCACAGCCTGCCTACTGCCAAGTTAAAGAAGGGCTTTGCCTGCTTCCTCATCATCGTGGCGGCACGCATGCTCTGGAACCTTTTTTAACATAAAGAAAAGCTGTCAAAAAAAGAGATATGCCTTATGCGCAGACAGCTTTTTTTTTGCTGAAAAATAGGGTATATCTTCCTTTTCAATATTCCGGACTGCGGCATGGCGGCATCAGATTTCGGGGTGCATTATCCCAAAGCCCTGCTTCTTTCCTGGCAAGACAAGACAGACGGCCTCAGCCTGAGCTGAGATGAGGGGGAGCGTATGAAAAAACTTTTGGCGGTTGCCACTGTCCTGGCCGTAATGCTGACGGCCGGAGCAGGCCTGGCATGGTCTGCTGACACCTTCAAGCTGGGCCTTATGTGCCCTGTGACCGGAAAATGGGCTTCTGAAGGCATGGATATGAAGAATATCGTTTCCATGCTGGTTGACAAGGCCAACAAGGATGGCGGCATCAACGGCCGTACCATTGAGCTGGTCGTCGCTGATGACGCAGGCGATCCCCGTTCTGCAGCACTGGCTGCCCAGAAGCTGGCCTCCTCTGAGGTTGCCGCTGTTATCGGCACCTACGGTTCTGCTGTCACAGAAGCCAGCCAGAATATCTACGACGAGTCTGAAATCGTGCAGATAGGCACAGGTTCCACCAGCATCCGTCTGACTGAAAAGGGCCTTAAGTACTTCTTCCGCACCTGTCCCCGTGACGATGCCCAGGGCGAGGCCGCAGCCAAGATTATCAAGACCAAGGGCTATGCTTCCATTGCCCTTCTGCACGACAATTCCTCCTATGCCAAGGGCCTTGCCGAGGCAACCCAGGAGGCTTTGAAAGGCTCCGATGTCAAGATCGTCTTCTTTGACGCCCTGACGCCTGGCGAAAGGGATTACACGGCAACCCTGACCAAGCTCAAGGCTGCCAACCCCGACTTTATCTTCTTCACCGGCTACTATCCCGAGACCGGCATGCTTTTGCGCCAGAAGAAGGAAATGGGCTGGGATGTGCCCATGATGGGCGGCGATGCCTCCAACCATGCAGATCTTGTCAAGATTGCCGGTGCTGCCGCTGCCGAAGGCTATTTCTTCATCAGCCCGCCTCTGCCCCAGGACATGGACACCGAAACTGCCAGGACCTTCCTGGCTGATTTCAAGAAGACCTACAACAGCCTGCCTGTCTCCGTGTGGGGCGTGATGGCAGGGGATGCCTTCATAGCCATTGCCGATGCCGTCAAGGCCGGCAATTTTACAGGGCCTGACATTGCAAAGTACCTGCACAGCGCCAAGGACCTGCACGCCATAACCGGCGACATGGGCTTTAATGAAAAGGGCGACCGTGTCGGCGACTTCTACAGGATCTATACTGTCAGGCAGGACGGCTCCTTTGTGCTTGAGCCCAAGCTTTAATCTTCTATTTTTCTGACCGCTAACCTGTGCAGGGAGGAGAACAGACGTTCTCCTCCCCTGCGCTTTTTTCATGTAAGACAGCGTATGGACTTTTTTGTACAGCAGCTTCTCAACGGACTGGCCGTGGGCGGCATCTATGCCCTGGTAGCCCTTGGCTACACCATGGTCTACGGCGTTCTGAAGCTTATCAACTTCGCCCATGGCGATCTCTTTGCCATAGGCGCCTATCTGGGACTGACCCTGCTGGTTTCCTGTCATCTTGCCTCAATGATGCAGCCATGGCTTGCCGTGCTCTGCGTCTTTGTGCTTGTAGCAGCCATGGTTGCCCTTATCGGCTACCTGCTTGAGCGCGTGGCCTACCGGCCGCTGCGCAATGCCGGCCGTCTGTCCGCTGTCGTCTCTGCCCTGGGCGCTTCCATTTTCTTTGAAAATGCGCTCATGCTCATCTACGGGGCCAGGGTCTTTGTCTATCCGGACTTTCTGCGTCCTGACTTTACCCTGAACATCCTGGGCTTTTCCATACCAGGGATGCGCATCCTGGTCATAGCGGTAAGCGTGCTTCTCATGGTCGCATTGCAGGCCTTTATGCTGCACACAAAGACCGGGTCTGCCATCAGGGCCGTGGCCATTGACCAGGGTGCTGCCAGGCTGATGGGCATCAATGTCAACCGCATCATCTCACTGGTCTTTCTCATAGGTCCTGCCCTTGGCGGCGCAGCCGGCATCCTTGTGGGTATCTACTACGGGCAGATAGACTTTCTCATGGGCTGGTCCTATGGCCTGAAGGCCTTTACGGCAGCCATCCTTGGCGGCATAGGCAACATTCCCGGCGCCATGGTCGGCGGCCTTCTGCTGGGCGTAGTGGAAGCCTTGGCCTCTGCCTATGTGGCCGTGGCCTGGAAGGACGCCGTGGCCTTTGTGGTGCTTATCCTTATCCTCATCGTCAGGCCTACCGGGCTTTTGGGTGAGCGCACGGCGGACAAACTATGATGCTTGGCAGCAAAAATCTGCGTCTTGCGGCTTCAGTCCTGCTTGGCCTTCTTATTGCCGTCCTGCCGCTTTTCCTTAATTCCTACTGGACGGACGTCTGCGTAAGCATCGGCCTCTATGCCCTGCTTGCCCTGTCCTTGAACATCATCCTGGGGCAGGCCGGCATCTTCCACATGGGGCATGCTGCCTTTTATGCCATAGGCGCCTATACCACGGCCATCCTCAACACCATGTTCTCCTGGCCCATATTCTGGACCATGCCCCTGGCAGGCATAATGGCCGGCCTGGTGGCCCTGGTTGTGGCAAGGCCCATTATCCACCTGAGAGGCGACTACCTGGCCATTGTGACCATAGGCATAGTGGAGATTGTCCGCATCGCCCTGGTCAACGACATCTTTGGCATCACTGGCGGATCCAACGGCATTTTCGGCATAGGGCGCCCCAGCATAGCAGGCTTCCGCATCGCCAAGAGCATCCATTTCTACTACCTTGTCTGGGGCATGTGCGGCATATCCGTGCTGCTGTTCCATTTCCTGTGGCATTCGCGGCTGGGACGTGCCCTCAACTACATCAAGGCAGACGATGTCGCAGCTGAGGGTTGCGGCGTGGACGTGGCCTACTACAAGCTTGTCGCCTTTGTGCTGGGTGCCTTCTGGGCCGGCATGGTGGGCACAGTGTATGCCGCCAAGATGATGACCATTGCTCCTGCTTCCTTCAACTTCATGGAGTCCGTCATTATCTTTGCTGTGGTGATTCTTTCCGGAGGAAGCCATCTGGGCGTCCTGGTCAGCGCCTTCCTCTTTATCGGCCTGCCAGAGATCATGCGCTCCCTGACAGAGTCACGCATGCTGTTCTTCGGCCTGGCCATGATGCTGATGATGATCTGGCGCCCGCAGGGCCTTCTGCCGCCCTTGGCGCGCAGCTATGACAGAATTGTCAGCAGGATCAGCAAAGAGCAGGAAGCAAAGGGAGAAAAGTAGGCATGGCCTGTGTCCAGGAGAAGAACGCCGGTAATGGCGGCATTGGCGGAAAAGACGGTAAGGACGTACTGCTCCGTGTTGCGGACATGACCAAGATATTTGGCGGTCTTGTGGCTCTCAACGAGGTGGACTTTACTGTGGAGCAGGGGGCCGTTGTCGGCCTGATCGGCCCCAACGGAGCCGGCAAGACGACGGTCTTCAACTGCATCACCGGCAACTATGTGCCTGAAAGCGGCGACATCTTCTTTGAAGGAAAAAGCATACGCGGGAAAAAGCCGCATACGGTTGTGGAGCTGGGCATAGCCCGTACCTTCCAGGCCATCCGTCTCTTTGGCAACTTAAGCGTGCTGGAAAACGTGCTGGCAGGCTGCCACTGCCGCTTAAAGTCCGGCATCCTGGCTTCTCTTTTGCACACGCCCTCGCAGCGGGCCGAAGAAGAGGCCGCAGTCAGGCGCTGCATGGACGAGCTGCGCTTTGTGGGGCTTGAGCACGTCTGGAAGGAAGAGGCCGGCAGCCTTGCCTACGGAAGCCAGCGCCTTCTGGAAATAGCCAGGGCCCTGGCATCGGATCCCAAGCTGCTGGTGCTGGACGAGCCTGCCGGAGGCATGAACGACCAGGAAACTGTGGCCCTTGTGGATGTCATCAAGGCCATACGCGACCGCGGCATAACTGTCCTGCTCATAGAGCACGACATGCGGCTTGTCATGCAGGTCAGCGACAAGCTGGTAGTGCTTGAGCACGGTTCCCTCATTGCCCAGGGCGATCCTGTGTCCGTCCGCAATGATCCCAATGTCATCGAGGCCTACTTGGGCACGGATGACAATGACGAGGTCTATTAGCATGGCACTTCTTGAAATTGAAAATCTTCGTGTAAGCTATGGCCGCGTAGAAGTGCTTCACGGACTGTCGCTGCATGTGCATGAAGGAGAGATAGTAACCCTGCTTGGCGCCAACGGCGCAGGCAAGAGCACGACACTTCTTTCCATCAGCCGCCTTGTGGATGCCTCCCAGGGAACGATTATGTTTGACGGCAAGGACCTGCGCAAGTACCAGAGCCATGAAGTGGTGGGGCTTGGCGTTGCCCAGTCCCCTGAAGGACGCCGTGTCTTCGGGACCATGAGCGTGGAAGAAAACCTGCTTATGGGTGCTTTCTTAGTCAAGAACATCCATCAGCGCTCGCATACCCTGCGCTGGATATACGAGCTCTTCCCGAGGCTTGAGGAGCGCTCCCAGCAGATGGCAGGCACCTTGTCAGGCGGCGAGCAGCAGATGCTGGCCATAGGCAGGGCGCTGATGGCCCAGCCAAGGCTATTGCTTCTGGACGAGCCGTCCTTAGGGCTTGCCCCTCTGCTTGTTAAGAATATTTTCAAGACCATACGGCGCATCAGCCAGAACGGCGTCACTGTCCTTTTAGTGGAGCAGAATGCCAGGGCTGCCCTCAAGCTGGCCAGCCGCGGCTATGTCCTTGAAGTCGGCAATGTGGTCATGCAGGACAAGGCACAGAATCTGCTTGCCAATCCGACGGTACGCGAGGCCTATCTGGGCGGCTAGGCGGCGCCTTACGGCAGGCAAAAATCTGAAATTCAGAACAGAAAAGCCCCTCTCCCTTAAGGCAGGGAGAGGGGCTTGTTATTTGCTGTTTTTGAGAAACTTAAGCGAGCTGGCTCAGCAGGGTTTCCTTGATGGAGTCAATGGAGCCTGCACCGTCCAGTTCGATGTACTTGGTTTTGCCTTCGGCAGCCAGCTTCTTGTAGAAGTAGGCAGCGGCCAGGGTGCCGTTCTCGGTGTTGTAGTAGATGTCGTGGCGCTTGTTGATGGCAGCCTCGTCCTGGTCGTCGGCACGGGTGCTCAGATCGCCACCGCACACGCGGCATTTGTCGCCATTGGGCTTGATGGGATCAATGAAGATGTTGTTGGGATGGTTGTTGTTGTTCTTGCAGAGGCGGCGGCCCATGATGCGGTTGCGGGCAATTTCGCGGTCCAGCTTGATTTCGATGACGTAGTCAAGCTTGATGTTCTTGGCCTGCAGGGCGTCCCACAGCTTCTCGGCCTGCACCATGTTGCGGGGGAAGCCGTCCAGGAGCCAGCCGTTGGCACCCTTGTTCTGCAGGGTATCCAGGACCATGGGGATGGTGATGTCATCAGGAACGAGGTCGCCACGGTCGATGTACGCCTTGGCCTTCTTGCCAAGCTCGGTGCCGCCGCCGATGTGTTCACGGAAAATGGCGCCGGACTCGATGTGGGCCAGGTTGTACTTCTGTTTCACAAGCTCGCCCTGAGTGCCCTTGCCGCTGCCGTTGGGTCCAAAGATAAGAATATTCATGGCGTCCCTCCTCTAAAGAGACCGTTCTGATGTTTATGCCCTTGAGGGGCAGTCTGTATTGCTGTCCTCTGCCGGCAAAGATACGGAGTACAGACAAACTTTTCCAGCAAAAGACACTATATTAGCTGAATGTCATGTACACTGTGCATGTTGATTGTGTCAAGGAAGCTGTGACTTCTTTTATGTGGCGTAAAACAAGGAAAAGATGGCTGTTTGCAAGGGGTTGTCTGTTGCGTTCGCAGAACGTCTGTTCGTTCTTTTGTGAAAATTTGCGCTAGTCTGTCCGCTGCAAATGGCGTATCGGGCCAGGGCTGAGTTGCTGCCACGCATTGAGCCGGGGGCAGCCGATTCAGCCAGGGGCAGCCGGTACAGGCGTAAAACAGCAAAGCAAAGGCCGGCCGGAAATAACTTCCGGGCCGGCCTTGCAACTCATACTGCCTTGTCTTTTTAGTTTGTTCCGTAGCCTGTGGGATGCGTCTTGTGCCACGTCCAGGCAGTGCGGATAATTTCCTCTATGCCTGCCTTTGGCTGCCAGCCAAGCACGTCCCTGGCCCTCTCTGATGAGGCCACAAGGCGTGCGGGGTCGCCTGCCCTGCGGCCTTCAAGCCGGACCGGCAGCTCATGGCCTGTCACACGCCTTGCCGCTTCAATCATTTCCAGGACTGAGAAGCCCTGGCCGTTGCCTAAGTTGCAGACAGTAGATGCACCGCCTGCCGCAAGATAGTCCAGGGCGCGCAGATGCGCATCAGCCAGGTCCATGACATGCAGGTAGTCGCGTATGCAGGATCCGTCCTTGGTCGGGTAGTCCGTCCCGAAAACGGATATATGGGGACGCCGTCCCAGGGGCACCTGCAAAATCAGCGGGATAAGGTGGCTTTCAGGCCTGTGGTCCTCGCCTATGCTGCCGTCAGCCAGGGCGCCGCCCACATTGAAGTAGCGCAGGATCACGGAACGTATGCCGTTGGCTTCCCCGACCCAGCGCATCATGCGCTCCATGATGAGCTTGCTTTCCCCATAGGGATTGGTCGGATCCTTGGGATCGTCCTCGACAATGGGAATGGACTTGGGCTCCCCGTAGACGGCAGCAGTAGAGGAAAAGACCAGCTTGTCCACGTTATGGCGCGCCATAGCCTGCAAAAGTGACAGCATGCCGCCCACATTGTTGTCAAAGTACTTCAGCGGTTTGCCCATGCTTTCAGCCACCAGGGAATAGGCAGCAAAGTGCATGACAGCATCGATCCTGTTTTCGGTAAAGACCTTGTCCAGATCGGCAGCATTGCGCAGGTCCCCCTGATAAAAATGTGCCTCAGGGTGCACTGCCTCCCTGTGCCCTGTTGCCAGGGAGTCCAGGACGACGACCTCGTCGCCGCGCTCTGTCAGGGCATGAACGTTATGCGAGCCTATATAGCCTGCACCGCCTATCACAAGTATACGCATTGTTTTATCTCTCCTCTTTTCGCCCTTTATCCTGTCCTATGGCCTGTCTTCCGGCTGTGGCTCTTCTGCTTCATCAGCGGCTGTCTTTAGATCAGCCGCCCAGTCAACGGCATCGTCAGGGGCAGGCATGTGCCATTCGTGAGGCATGGGTGCTGTCAGTTCGGCCCTGTCTCCGAGATAGGGGTTAAAGTAGCCGTACCGTATCCAGGGACAAAGCCTGCGCAGCCGTCTCATAAAGGTCCTAAGGCCCATGGACGGACCTGTTTCTATGCCGTCCAGAAGCTCCATATAATAGTCAGGGTCAATATTGAGATTGCGCCACTGTATCATGCTGACGCCGCACTCTCCCACAAGCCTGGCAAGGCAGGCCAGTTCTTCCTCTGTATCAGTGACGCCAGGGAAGAACAGCAGGTTCAGCGACACAAAGATGCCGTTGCTCCTGGCCCTGCATATGGATTCCTTTACATCGTCAAAATGATAGCCGCATGGCCTGTAGTAGCGCGTATAGACTTCTTCCCTGGCACTGTTCAGGGATACTCTCAGGCTTGTCAGGCCTGCCTTTGCCAGGCGCTCCACGGCATCCGGCTGTGAGGCGTTGGAATTGCAGTTGACCGTTCCCCTGCCGCCCTCAGCCCTGAAGAGTTCCGTGGCAGAGCACAAAAGGTCAGGATTCATGAGCGGATCGCCCTCGCAGCCCTGGCCGAAGGAATAGACCGGCGTTTTCAGCTCGCGGGCGGCATGAATGCGCATGACTTCTGCCACTTCCTCAGGCGTCGGGACGAATGCCAGGCGGCACTGCGGCGTCACGGCAATGGGCGAATCAGCCCCCTGTTCTGAAATGCAGCCTATGCAGCGGGCATTGCAGGTCCTTGAGGTGGGGAGCGGCGCCTCAAAGCGCCCCAGCGCGAAGTTTCTGGCAGCAGGGCAGTCATAGCGGCGCACGCAGTTGTTGAGAATGTGGCCGACAAGGCGGTTTTCAGGATAGGTCTTCAGAAGATGGCGTACATTGTCGTCAATGCGCCTGGCAGAAATGTGCCTGAACTGCTGCCTCTTGTCCTCGTCAACCTTCCTGGCGCAGATCCAGAAGCGCCCTTCGGCAAAGCCGACTGCCCCGTAGGCAAAGAGAGGCAGCATGGGCGCATCTTCTTCTTTCTCGTAGGCAGGGTGGGCCGAAAGGGTGTAGGCAGGTGCCGCAAAGGCAGCCACGGCCATGGCCTCATGCTCCACGGTCTCGCCTGTTTCCGGATCCAGGCCCACAGCCCTGCGCCCCGGCAGCAGAAAAAGTTCGCTTTCCTCAGGCAGCGGGGTCAGCTCGTCAGGGCGCGGCGTGCCCCACTGCGCCCCCCTGCGCACAACCATGTCAAAATCCGGCTCGTCATATATATTGCCGTCCTTGTCTGCCACCACAAGGCACGGCTTTAAGTCCTGCCTGTTCTTCTTGCTGCTCATATATGTTGTAATCCCCGCTTTCCTGCCCTGCGGCACCCGGTAAGGCGCCCGGACACAAGGCTTTTCTTACTGGAAACGAAACGACGGTACTTTGCACCAAAAAGGGCCTGCGGGCAAGACATCGTATGGCACTGTAAAAGGTTCCTGAACCGCAGATCCGCTGATCCCCCCTGTTGCCTCTCATGGCTTTGTCCTCTATACTTTTGGGTCCGCCTGAATTTTCCTTTGTAAACAGGCGTACTACCAGAGGCCCAGGGCTAAATGAAACTGCATCAGCTAGACATGGAGCCGGATTCTTCTGCTCAGCCAGAGCAGGCAGATCGGACAGATGTGACAGCCGGACTGGCACACAATGCGCCGAATCTGCCCGATTTACCTGACGAAAAGGATGCCGGCATTAAAAACAGGCAGAAAAGGGAGACTTCCAGACAGGTCTCTTTTCCTGCGCTGCGGCGTTTTCTTGTCAAAGCGCTGGGCGTGGCAGCCGTTGTCCTGCTGAGCTTTGCCGTGCTCTTCCTGGCAGCACTCATCTTTATACAGGTAAACAGCCAGAGCCTGACCCAGCTTGCCGTGCAGAAGTTCACGGAGCACACGGAGGCAAAGCTGTCTTTTGCCAATGCCGAACTACGCCTGCTGCCTCTTCCCGGGCTCAGGCTGGACAACGTCGAGTGCAGCCCGACAAAGGAAACCACCTTCAAGGCCAGGACAATTATTATCGTCCCGAGCGTGCTCTCGCTTCTGAAGGCAGCGCCAGAGCCTGAAGAGCTCATCCTGGACGAGCCTACCTTTTACGGCACTGTGCCTGTGTCCATAACAGAGATGGCGGCCCTGGCGCAGGGCTTTTTTGCAGGGGATACCGCATCAGCAGAAAAGGCCGGATTTAATGCCGACAAACTGCCCATGCACTGCAAAATAAGCCTGCATGATGCCCAGATCCTGCTTGCGGACAAGGAAGGAGCCTATGCAAGGCTCTCCGGCCTTACAGCCAGCCTTTCCATTATCAATCCGCCCCTCTTCAATTTTGACCGCATAAAGGGTTTTGTCGAAGTAGAGTCATTCCAGACGCAGACGCCGTCCTTTTCAGCCTCCCTTGCCAATTTTACGCTCAATGCGTCCCTGAACCCGCATAATCCTATAGCCTCCGTCCGTGCGGACCTGCACGCAGACTACGCCATTTCCCCCATGTCGCTGACTTCCTCCTTGCAGGTTTCCCTGCATGGCACAAAAAATGGCAGCCTCACGGCCAACTGGAAGCTGGGCGGATCCTTTGTCCTGGACGCTGACACCATCCCCTGGGAAATAAGCGGCACGGTGCTTCCCTTAGATCAGACAGATCAGGCAGATCAGCTAAATCAGCCGGAAATGAATCTGACCTATGCGGACCTTGTGCCGCTGAAGGACGGGCATCCTCTCTACAGGGTATTCTTCAATCCCTTAAGGCTTGGGGACGACCGCCTCAAGGCAGATGTCATTTTGCTTGCCGATGTGGAGAATCCCGTCATTGCCGGCAGGGTGGACATAGAAAGGGTAAGCCTGACACGCTGGCTTGATTTTGCCAGATCCCTTGCTCCCGGCCTTATGCGCTCGCTGGACTATATCGACAACGGCTATATCGACTTTGTCATAGACAAAAAGCATCTCTACTGCCCGCGCATCCAGGCAAGATCTGCCAATGCTGTCTTCAAGGGAACTGGCGGCGTGGCAGACTGGTCTCATCCTGTTGTCTTCCTGGATCTGGTCAGCAATTTTGTCGATCTTGGGACAGCTATCCCGGAGTCTGTCGGCGTTGTGCCAGAGGCTCCTTCCTACAGGCACAAGCCTCTCACGTCCATGACCATGGCAGACATTGTTCCTGCCAAAAAGGCGGCGTCTGAGACAGCTGATGGGACAGGTCCTCAGGACGCCGGCAAAGAGGCTGGCGTACAGACAGGCGAAAGAAAGGCCGGCAATGCTGCGGCTTCTTCACAATTGCCTGACAAGTCCGGCAGTATAGCAGCCGGTGCTGCTTCTGCCGGCAAAACTGATGCAGGCAGGACAGGGCAGGACCCGGCGGATGGTATCGACATAGGCTATGACATCCGTCTTGGTTCAGACAATATCCATTATGGCTATATCGACCTTGGAAAGACCCGGGTTGTTATCACTCCTGGTACAAACAGCTCAGGCGCAAAGGGAACAAAACTGGCCGTACATGCCAGTATCTATGAAGGTGCCTGCACAGGAGCTGCCTATTTTACAGGGGGCGACAAATCAGACGATTATGAATTTGATCTTGCCTTTGACGATGTGAGGCTCTCCGGCCTGTACAAGGCCATGCCTTTTACCCTTGTCAACAAGGGCAGGGGGCAGAGCCGCATCCGTGTCACAAGCACGGGAACAGAAATCAATGATTTTCTGGCCAATCTGAAAGGCTCAATCGAAATGAAGCTGGCCAGGGCAGCCATGGCCGATGACACGCTCTTTTCACCCTTTGAAGCCGACATTTCCCTGAAACTGGCTTCTGCCGCCTTCAAGAACAGCGCACTTGGCATGAGCGGCACCTGGGACGTGCAATACCACGGCACAGGCTGGGAAGGAAATGCCGTAACCCAGAGCACTATCTGGTTTGGCGGGGAAGGAAACAATGCCGGCATTTTGTTCGACAAGAGCGAGACAAAGGCTTCCTTCAGGAACATGGAGAAAATCCTGCCTTTTGCCAAGGGCGAGAACATCTCCCTTGAGCTCAGAGGCCAGGCGTTCTGCGATACGGCAAAGCGTGTCTTCGGGGCAAAGAATGCCCATATTACAGTCCCAGGTCTTGATGCAGACGGCGACTTCTCAATCAAGGTTGCGCCCAAAAACGTGCAGCTGTCTGCATCCGTTGCCAAGGCAGACCTTGAAACTGCGCTCTTCTGGAACAACCTGGCAGGCAAAAAGCCGGATCTGCCCAAACAGATGCAGTCGCTGTATCTGACAAAAACAGAGGTAACGGCATCCCCTTCACAGGTGCGTCTCGGGTCTTTTCGCACCAAATTGAAGGACACGCCTGTCTCCGGTTCGCTGACTGTCACCAGCCTGAACAGCGTTCCCATGATCCGCGGATCTGTTTCGCTGGGTGAATTTAACCTGGACAGCTCCCTTGGCAAGGAGGATCAGAAGCCTGCTTCGTCCGGGAAAAAGAAGGATAAAGCCGGCGGTAAAAAGGACCAGGATCCGGCAGCAGCCAAAAATCAGGCTCCCTGGGATCTGTCCTTTATGAAGGAATTCAATGCCAAGGGGACAGTGCAGGCGGATGCGTTTATTGTCAAAAAAGTGCGCATCAAAAATCTTAAGCTGCCCTTTGAGCTGGAGAACGGGCATCTTGTCATAGGGAAAGGCACTGGATCGTTTTATGGCGGTTCCCTGAATGGAAAGATAGACGCCCGCTTTGACAAGGGCGTGTCCTTCTCAAGCAGCCTTGCCGTGCGGCAGTTTGCTCTCGGCGATTTGCTGCGGGAACGGGGAACCAAGGGCCTTTTCAATATCAAGATGGACTTTAAGACAGAGCTTAGCGCTTCCTTGCAGAGTTCTGCCAACATGGCCAGGCATCTCAACGGATCAGTCTCCTTCTCTAGCGGGAAGGGCTCATACCAGCCGACAGATAAGGACTACGTGCCAAACGGTTCTGTTACCAACTTTAACAGGGGCTCCATGACAGGCGTTATAGACAACGGCGTCCTGCATACGGATGACTTTGCCCTGGAAGGCGAAGACCTCACGGTGACAGGAAAGGGAGACTTTGATCTCAATGCCGAAACCATAGACGCCTATTTTGAGGCAGACATGTCTGGGCTTCCTACAGTCCCCTTATATATGTCAGGCACCTTCAGCGAGCCTAAGACCAAAATAGGCGGCATGGTCATCATCAATGCCATAAGCGGCCTCTTCAAGGGCGTGTTCAGCTTTGTCGGCAATATCTTCGGCGGATTGCTGGGTGTCTTCCATTAGCGGCCGTTTCAGGCTGATTATGCAGAGAACAGTTTTTCTACAAGTGCATCCATCTGGGACTTGCAGCTGGTGACAGATTCCTTGCTGCCTTCGGCGACAAGCTTTTTGACGATACCAATCAGCTGCTGAGCCTCAGTTCTTCCATAATGCGGAATTGGGAACTGTTCTACATATTGTGTCTGATACCTTCTTTTCCCAGAGTAGAGTTTTGTATTAAATTTGACATCGTAAAATTTTTCAATAAACGTACTGTTTGCTACAGCGAGAGCCAGATAAACAGTATCCGCAGGCGTGCCAGGGGCTATATCTATCCAGTAGCAATCGCCATTTACGACAGCACCTGTGGAATCAAGCCAAAACTCCGGCTTGTCAGAAATATCCCTGAATACGATCTTTTCGTGCATCCAGGCGTCAGGATTCTGGGGTACCCATATCTCGTACCATCTTCTGTGGGCTTTTTTCACATATTCCCGTGCAGAAAGCTGAGCATAATGCGATTCCAGGTAATGGCGCGTTTTAGGATACTCTTCAATGTTGTACGGAACCTTCTTCCCGTTTTTTGTGTAATGGGTATAGAGTACTTTCCATTGTGCATTATTGTTCGCGACGATCTGGCCTGCATTTCTGTGTGTAATAAGCGGGCGCAAAAGTTCCAGTTCTGACAGTGTTCCTTCCCATTTGTCGCCTATGAACACATTGTCAGCCGTAGTTTTTATACCTACGCGGATTTTCCCGATTTGCGAAAATGTCAGCCATGTGTTTGAGGCAACTGTTGCAAGCCATTGCTTGTTTTCCTCTGAAGAGAGCGTCCAGACAGACTCTGTATCAGGGCAGTTCAGCGTGCCCTGCTGAAAGCGGAACACCCGGTCGTCCGGAATCCGGTAATACCCCGATTCTTCAATTGCGTCGAAAATGCTGGCGGCCGGTACGGCCTCTACAGCCGCATCATTGCTCTGGTAAACAGAGGTAAACGGAATGACTGAATCAGCATCGGCTTTGCAGTTAGAGAAAACAATAATACAGGGAAGAACTGACGCATCAAACAGCTTTGTGTCACCGAGATCAATGATGCGGTGAACCATGTAGTTATTTAGCACAAAATTGCGTACAGCTGCACCAGCCTTTATTGTCATGAATTTATTAGATGTAATATAGCCGGCTACCCCGTTTTCTTTCAAAACATTTTTGGCACAAACAATGAAGGCATAATAAAGGTCTGCCCGGCCAGTAAGGGATAGTTTTTCAGCAATTGCTTGTGCCTTGCTGCTCCCCATGATCTGTGTGCGTATATAAGGCGGATTAGCAATAACATAGTCATACTGACCAGCAGTTCCGTCACCAGCAGCCTCTAAAAAATCACCAATACGAATATCAATTACTACATCGGGGAACATCTGTGAAAGATACTGTTTGGTCTGGCGTCCTGTATCTGCGTCAGTCTCATATCCAACTGCATGTATTGTCTTGTTGCACTTCTTGAGCGCTTTTATTAGTGCAATCAAAAGACTTCCCTGACCTGCAGCAGGATCAAGAACAGAGACGTATTCTTCCGTGCGCTGCTCATGCTTTATCATTTCTGCAGCAACAAAATCAGCCATGTCAGACGGAGTATACACAACTCCGTTGGCTTTCTTTTTGCTTTTGCCACGAAATCTCATCTTCTTGTTATTACGCCTCTTTTCTTTTGCGGGCAAAAGACAGCCGTAGTCTATAATGCCCGCCAGAGGCAAATCACGCCGGCACAGGCAATGATGGCCAGAAGAACACGCCTGAAAAGTTCGGCATTGAGGCGCGAGGCAACGGGTATGGCCAGAATGATGCCTATGGCGACACCCGGAACGCCATAGCAGGCCAGGCTCACAATCTCATCGCTCAGCAGCCCTGCATGTGCCAGCAGGCAGCAGGCAAATGTCCCGCGCAGGGTAAAATAGACGCCAAGCGTGCCCAGCGCCTGATGCGGAGACCAGCCACGGTACAGGGCGTACATGCCTACCGGCGGTCCGTCAAAAGAGACAGATGATCCCAGAACTCCGGAAAAAAAGCCGCCTAGGGCGCCCAGCATATGGTTGGGGGCATGCGTTGTTCCTGGTTTGGCCGTGCACTGCCATACAATATACAGGAGGAGGACAATGCCGACAGAGCCAAGCAGCGTGCTACCGCTGACTATCTGCAATATGTACAGCCCAAGGACAGATCCTGGTATGGTGCCAAGCAGCATGGGCCAAAGTTCCTTTATGGAACAGTACCTGCCATACAGACAGACAATGCCTATATCCATGGCCACATTAAGGACGCAGGCCAGGGGGATAAGCGTGTGCATGGGTATGAGCATGGCGGCAATGGGGAACGCCACCATGGCTCCGCCTATACCTGTGGCTCCGGAAATAAATCCGCCTAAAATCCAGCTAAGAAAGACTACGATATGAGTAAGTTCCAAGACGTTGTCTCCTGGCTATGCCTGGCAGGAATATGAGCATCAGGCTTAATGGCCTTTTGCGTGAAGTGGTATAGAAACGGGTATTTGTCAACAGGCAAAAAAGCAGGCCCTTCCATGCCTTTGCCCTGTGCGGGCTGAGTACAGAAGAGCCTGATGAGGAGTTAGTATAGAAATTGGAAACGATTACTTCTTGTTAAAGAAGACCGGAATGTCTGAACCGCCCAGGATGTTGGCGGAAATTTCATCCGTGGAGAGCTTGCTCCATTCCTTCTTCTGAGAGAAGTAGAAGAAGATACCAAGCAGTACCCAGATGCCCAGGACAACGCGGGGAGCAAATGAGATGTAGGCGGGAGAGCCGGGCGTTAAGAGCAGTACCAGTGTCAGCAGGGAGCAGAAGATGCCCATGGCGCAGCAGAACAGCCCCATGCCCCTGCCTTCTGTCTTGCCGCTGTGCAGGATGGCACGGCGGGCAACAAGGCAGGTGAAGAGGTAGCCGATACCTGTGCCGACAGAGCTCATGTCAACGGTCCAGCCTACAGCGGAGCGGCCTGCAAAAGGAGTAAGGAAGGCCAGCAGGGAGGTGAAGATGATGGCATTGCTGGGAGTGTGGTAGACAGGATGGATCTTGCCAAACCAGGCAGGCAGGATGCGGCCTCTGGCCATAGCCAGAAGCAGGCGGCTGGCAGCAACAAAGAAGCCGTTGATGCCGGTGCACACGGCGCCGAAGACTGCGCAGGCCAGCACGATGGAGCCGACCTTGCCAAAAGCCAGGGTGGCTACATAGCCGGTTGCCCAGGCATGACCGCCGGCAGCGCGCATTTCGTCCATCTTCTGGAGCAGTTCGGGGTAGGGCATGGCAATGGCAACGCCAAGCATGACCATGGCATAGAGAAGCATGCCGCAGAAAATGGAGATGACCATGATGTTGCGGCATTTGCCGGGATCAAAGGCAAATTCCTCAGAAGCCTGGGGAACTGTGTCAAAGCCGACAAAAAGGAAGGGCGAAAGGGCAAAGATGCTCATGACGCAGGCTGCCTGGGACTTGTTCTCGGCAAAGTAGGGCATGAGGTTGCTGATGCCGGCAGTATCGGTAGTGGTGGCGCCCCAGAAGAAGGCGATGATGCCGAAGGTGAGCATGAATGCCAGGATCAGCTGCAGTTTGCCTGCCATGCCGACGCTGCGGTAGTTCAGCCATCCGAAAAGGATGGTGCCTATGGTCATGAGAATGATTTCACCCACATACACTTTCCAGCCTGCGATGGTGTAGAGTTCGCCGAACTCAAAGACACCGGGGAAGAGGAAGCGGAAAATGAGCGACAGGGCTGCAATGTCAATCATGACGATGGCTATGTAGCCGATAACCAGGGACCAGCCGCATATGAATGATGCCGTGGGGCCGTAGCCGACATAGGCATACGTAAATGCGCCACCTGCAACAGGCGCATGTTTAATCATGTAGCTGTAGCAGACGCCGACAAATGAAATGAGTATTGCGCCAGCGAGAAAGCCAAGCAGTGTGCCTATAGGGCCTGCATTGGGAAGAAACATGTCACCCGGCAGAACAAAGCATCCCCAGCCCACGATGGAGCCAAGGGCTAATGCGCATACCTGCAGGGGAGACAAGGACTTGGTAAGTTTGATTTCCTCAGCCATAATAGTGCTCCCAATAAAATAACCTTGTAACGAAAATTTCCCTGTCCTCCTTGTTGCAACAGGGAAAACAGCCATGAACAAGCAGACAATTTTTTCAATGGCCATAAACAGCATGTGATATTCTGTACAAGCAATAGTTGTGCCTAAAGTGAGATTAAATTTCTGATTGGCTGAAAAAAGGACAAAAAATGTTTTAATGCTATTAGTAATTGTTTATTTTAGATAAAATTTTTTCAAAAACAGAAAAAATTTTTATTATGTGATAATTTTCTTTTAGTGTAGTTTTGTAGAACAATAATCATTATTGAATAAAAAAAAGCCTGCCGGCATGTAGAGGACAGCCAGGCAGAGCTTTTCATTATTTATTAAGAAGTTTTATGCAATAAAACTATTTGAAAGATCAATCAGTCAGTCTGTAAACTACTTCTAACGGCTTAATAGTCTTCCTTCCTGATATCGTATCTGTTCATTTTATAACGAAGACCAGGTGCAGTCAGATCCATGATGCGGGCAGCCTTGGCTACGTTGCCGCCTGTGATACGCAGAACGTTGCGTATACAGAGAGCCTCGTAGGCATCCAGTTTGTTGCGCAGGGGGACAACACTGTTATGGTGTACGTTTCTGTAGACATCGAGCTCTTCCGGCTGTGCGGGCACAGTGGATGGCATGTCCTGCTGCCTGAACTGCCCTGGCTGCTGGGCGTGCGGCAGTGGTATATGAGTCATCATGCTTGTTCCCTGCAGAGCATCCCTGAACTGCCTTGGCAGACAGTCCTGACGAATCACTGTCCTTGTGCCTAAAAGAACAAGACTTCCTTCAATAACATGGTGCAGCTCGCGGATGTTGCCAGGCCAGGCATATGTGCTCAAAAGCTGCATAACTGTAGGTGACAGGGTAATGCCCTCGTGGGCGTTTTCAGAAGAAGACAGGAAGAAGGAAGCCAGAAGGGGAATATCCTGGTAGCGGTCCCGCAGGGGCGGGATGCACAGACCTACCACCGCCAGCCTGTAGTACAGGTCGTTGCGTAGCGCGCCGCGGGCAATGGCCTCCGACGGATGCTCGTTGAGGATGCTGATGATGCGCACGTCCACGTTCTCTTCACTGTGCGATCCCAGCCTGCGGATTTTCCTCTCCTGAAGCACACGCAAAAGCTTTGACTGCAGTCCTATGGGCATGGAATTGATTTCATCAAGCAGCAGTGTGCCGCCATGGGCTTTCTGAAAGAGCCCCGGCTTGTCTGTGGCATCTGTATAGGCTCCCTTGGCCGTGCCGAAGAGAATGCCTTCCAGAAGATTTTCAGGAATGGCTGCGCAGTTTACCGCCACAAATGGCTTGTTGCGGCGGAGGCTTTCGGCATGTATGGCCTGGGCAAACATCTCCTTGCCCGTGCCGTTTTCGCCCCAGATCATGATGGGAACCGAGCTTTTGGCAGCGTTTTTGGCGTCCTGTATGGCATTGAGCAGGACAGGATCCCTGCCTATGATATGATCAAAGGTGTATGTAGTCTGTTCCTTTGCCAGGGAAAGTTTGCTTTTGGGGGCCGATTTTCCTGTGACAAGGGCGCAGTCCACCCAGGAAGTGAAGGCAAGGACGCCGTCCTTGACGCCGTTTTTGCGCAAAAGGTAAAAATCCGTCACGGACGAGAAGAGGGAGTTGTTGACTGTTTTATACCAGTAAGCCTTTCTCAGAACGTGATCTTCCCCGTTCAGACACTGCATGGTGGGGATGTCGCGCATGCCGTCGTTTGGCAGGTACAGTTCCCTGATATGCTTTCCCACAACAGGCAGGTTGGCGAATCCGTCGATTTCCTGCTGTATGGGGTTCATATATCTGCAGATGCCCTTTTCATCGACAATGGCAACCCCTATGCTCATATTGTCCCAGATGGCGATCATTTCAGGGTGCATGGCCTGGCTGCGGCGGATGCTTTGTCTGTTGTGAATATACGAGAGCATGACTATTCCCTTTTGCCCCGGATGCGCCGGTCCGTCCGTGCTGCTCTGCCTCCTTCCGCGTGGAGAAGCGTCCTTTTGTCTTATGCCGCTTGCCAGTGCACCGTACCGAACATCATATTGAAAATCATACCGTGCAGGGAGGCCTGGATAAACAAAAAGAGGTACTTCTGTATGCCGGATACCGGACAGTTTGCCGGATGATATATGAAACATAGACAGACAAACCGTTTTTTGTCTAGCCGGAGGAAAAGAAAGAAATTTTTCTTTTTAGAAAGAAATTTATCTATTATGCCGCTTCTTTTGTATCTGTTTTCCGGCGTGCTTGTGAAAAATGGCTTTACAGCGGCAGGAATACAGCCTCAGGAAAAGTGGCACAGTTATTGCTTTGTTATAACCAACAGGCAGACATTTTTTTTGGCCATTGTGAATTCTCATTCCCCCATACCATACAGGAGATCTGTATTATGAAGACTGAGCCTATTGAAAAGTCCTCTGCAAAGCAGGGCTATGCCATCAACTGGGACACTGTTGACAGCAGATACAACGAGCTGCATGACTTCCTCATGACTGCTCCCCAGGTTATGGATCCTGAGCGTCTGCGTTGCCTTCTGGAAGTCTATGACGAATACGCCGGAGAGCCTGTCGTATACATCCGTGCCAAGCTTTTTGAGCGTGTGCTCTTAAGCAAGAAGATCTTCCTGGACGGCAACCCCATTGTCGGCACCCTGACCGGCATCCGTTGCGGCGTTAATCCCTATCCTGAATGGAATGTATCCTGGATTAAGGATGAAATGCAGCTGGCCAAGATGACCTCTCTTGGCGAAATGAAGATTCCCCAGGAAACTGAAGACCTTTTGAAGACGGTCTACAAGAAGTGGAAGAACCGTACCTGCATTGCCCTGAACAACAAAATGTACAAGGACAAGTACGGTGTAAATCCTGCCCAGTACTCCAAGGCCGGCATGTACTACGACAACGTGAGCGTGGCTTCCGGCTCCGGTATTGCCGACTATCCCATGGCCCTGAACAAGGGCCTGCGCTGGGTCGTTGACGATCTGAAGCGCCGCCTGCTTGAGTGCCCCACAACCCTGGACAACAAGGACAGGCACGATCTCTACCGCGCCATGATTGTGGCGACAGAGGCCGTTATTGCCCACTCTCACCGCTACGCTGAGCTTGCCGAGAAGACAGCTGCCGAGACCGAGGATCCCAAGGATAAGGCCGAGCTGCTCGAAATCGCCGAGATCTGCCGCCGTGTGCCTGAGTTCCCTGCCCGCAACTTCCGCGAGGCCATTCAGTCCTTCTGGTTTGTGCATCTGGCCATCGAAGTTGAGCAGATGGCCTGCGCAACCTCACCGGGCCGCTACGGCCAGTATATGTATCCTTTCTACAAGAAGGATATCGAGGAAGGGAATCTGACCAAGGAACAGGTCATCTCCCTGCTCAAGTTCCAGTGGATCAAGCACATGGAACTTGGCGAATACCAGGGCGGTTCCTATGCCAAGACCTTGTCCGGCCATACAGGCCAGACCATCACCATCGGCGGCCTTGATGCCGACGGCAATGATGCCAGCACCGAGCTGGAAGAGTTGCTGCTTGAGACCCAGATTCGCGTATGCGGCATCCAGCCCACGCTGACCCTTCTGTATCATCCCAAGCTGAAGCAGTCTTACCTGAACAAGGTGGTGGACTGCATCCGCGGCGGCTCCGGCCAGCCCCAGATCCTCAACAACACCGTTGTCATCGAGAGAAACCTGGCCCGCTTTGCCCAGTACAAGGATGGCATCACCCTTGAGGATGCCCGTAACTGCGGCAACTATGGCTGCGTTTCCACAGGTATCTGCGGCAAGGGCAGCTTTATTACCCAGGAAGACCAGCCCTGCCTGGCCAAGACCATCGAGCTCATGCTGAACAACGGCAAGGACCCCATCACCAAGAAGGTGGTCGGTGCCGAGACCGGCGATCCTTGCGAATTCAAGGATTTCGAGGAAGTGTACGATGCTGTGAAGAAGCAGCTGAAGCATCTGTTCACTATCTCCCGCCATCACTCTGACTTAAGCCAGATGGCCCGCCTGCAGGTCGTGCCCAGCGTCTTCCGCTCTGTCATGTACGACGGCTGCATTGACAAGGGTATGTGCGAAGAAGCCGGTGGCACGCGCTATCCCCAGGTCAATCCCATTATGACGGCCGGTGTTGATACTGCCAATGCCCTGCTGGCAATCAAGCACCTGGTGTTCGACACCAAGAAGCTGACCATGAGCCAGCTCCTTGAGGCCCTGAAGGTCAACTTCGAGGGCCATGAAGACGTCAGGAAGATGTGCTACGAAGCACCCAAGCACGGCAATGACAATCCTGAGGTCGAGGGCTTCCTGCAGCGCTTCTACCGTGACGTTGATATCATCCACAGCTCCATCGGCCCCGACTGCTTCGGCTACAGGACGCCTCTGGATGCCTACTCCCTGTCCTACCATAACTACTTCGGCTCTCTGATGGGCGCACTGCCCACAGGCCGCAAGGCAGGCGTTGCCCTGACCGACGGCAGCGTGTCCGCCATGCCCGGTACTGACCATGAGGGCATTACCGCCCTTATCAAGTCCGGCGCAGAGGCTATCGACACCGTCCGCTACGGCGCCAACCACTTTAACGTCAAGTTCCTGCCTTCTGCCCTGGAAGGACCCCAGGGTGCCCGCAACCTTATTGCCCTGATCAAGACATACTGCGACTACGGCGGATCTCACATCCAGTTTAACTGCGTGAGCTCCAAGACGCTGCAGGATGCCCAGGACAATCCTGAGAACTACAAGAACCTTGTGGTCAGAGTGGCAGGCTTTAGTGCCTATTTCACCCGCCTTGACCGCGGCGTTCAGAACGAAATCATCAAGCGTACCGAGTACGCCGAATAAGGTGATGTTTGTGGCGGCTCTGCCGGTCTGGCATGAGCCGCCCTTACACCTGCCTATATACGCAGTCAGATATGAGTCAGGGTACTGTTTACAATATTCAGAGAATGTCCACCAAGGACGGTCCTGGTATACGGACAACAGTCTTTTTGAAGGGCTGTCCTCTCAAGTGTCTGTGGTGCAGCAACCCGGAATCGCAAAGCCCTGTGCCCCAGCTGCTGTATTTCAGCAACCTTTGCACTGGATGCGGAGCTTGTGCCGCTGTCTGTCCCCATAAGGCTGTCACTATGGAAGATGGCGTTTCAAAGATTGACAGGTCACTTTGTGCCGGCTGTGGAGCCTGCGCCGCTGTCTGTCCGTCAAAGGCCAGGGAAATGAGCGGCAGGACAATGACTGTGGAAGATGTCATGACTGTAGTTCTGAAGGACAGGCTTTTTTATGACAATTCAGGTGGCGGCGTGACTTTTGGCGGTGGCGAGCCGACATCTCAGGGGCAGTTCTGCCTTGATCTTGTCGAAGCCTCAGCAGCCGAAGGCCTGCACGTCACTATTGATACCTGCGGATGCTGCCAGCCTGAAATGTTCGCCAGGATCCTTGCTTCTGCAGACCTGGTTTTGTATGACATGAAGCACATGGATGCGGACAGGCACAAGGAGCTTACAGGCCAGGACAACAGGCTTATCCTGCAGAATCTGGAAGCAACCCTGGAATCAGGCAGGGAAGTGCGCATCCGCATGCCGCTCATGCCGGGCCTCAATGACTCAGAAGAAAATATTGCAGCCATGGCCGCCTTCCTGGGGCGTTATCAGAGGACAGATGTTGATATTATGCCCTGCCATGCTTTCGGGCATAACAAGTATCTTGCCCTGGGCAGGGCTCTCCCTGCTGTTTCGCAGTATACGCCTGAGGAACTTGACGAAGTGAAAAAACGCTTTGCCAGATACGGGCTGAATCCTGTACTCGCCTGATTCGTAAATTTGAATATTGTCTGAACAATGCAATAATTAGGAGGAATACTATGTTTACAGTCACTGTTGACGACGAAATGCTCGCCAAGATTGAGAAAATGCTGAAAGAGGAAGACGATGACAGCAACTGCGTGCGCCTGCGTGAGTACAAAATGGGCGGAGGCTGCCATTCCAAGATCATCCTTGGCCTCAGCATTGAGGAAATGGATGAGGACGAAGATGAAAAGATCGACGTCCGTGGCGTGCCCTTCATTGCTGAAAAGGATTTCCTGCTGAAGTACGGCAAAAGCTTCCAGCTCAATTTCGGGGATGACAAGCAGGTCGTTGTGACCGCTCTTGAGAGCTAGGCTTGCGCAGCAGGAGCCATTCTCTTTCCTGATCCTGCTATCCGCAACTTTAGGGGCAGGGATGGAAAAGACACTCTGAGAAACAAAAGCCCGTGAACAGACGACTTAGTTCTGTTTTTCACGGGCTTTGCTGTTTTCTAGGCAAAGTTTCTGAATCCCTTTACAGAGCAGGAGAATTGTATACCATGTGCTTTGAAGCCCCTGCTGTCCTGGTTTTCAGCATGGGGTCATACATACATGGAGGAAACGTATGTTTACTGTCAGCGTTAATGACGAAATGCTCGCCAAAATCGAGAAAATGCTGAAAGAGGAAGACGCAGGCTCCTGCGTGCGTCTGCGTGAGTACACGATAGGCTGCGCCTGCAGCTGCCAGATTCTTATGGGACTCAGCATTGACAAGTTTGACGAGAACGAAGACGAAAAGACCAATGTTGGCAGCGTACCCTTTATTGCCGATAAGAATTTCCTTATGAAACACGGCAAAAGCTACGCGCTCAGCATGGGTGAAAACAAGCAGGTCGTTGTGATTCCTGTCAAGGATTAGGACCAGTTACAACTCTTAGCATCTGAAACAAGCCTGGGAAAAGGCGGCACAGTCCGTTTTTTCCCAGGCTTTCCTGTATATGAAGGATGAGGATTGTCCGGGCCATGTTGCGGGTTTCAGAAAACGTTTTGCAGGCGCAGGGCAAAGCAGATGACTGGCAGGACCATGCTTGCGGCAAAGAAGAACAGCTGCCAGGAAAGCTTCCGTACAGAGGGCCATTTTTCGGATGCCACGGCTGTCAGCCATCCTGCCACCATGCCCGTAAACAGGCCGCAAATATGGGCAAGATAGTCTGTGTTGTCGCCTTCAGTCCCAAGCATGGCCAGAATGGCGGTGCCTGCCGCCAGCGGCAGCAATGCCCTGGGGCGGGAAGAATAGGCCGTATATCCTGAGAGGGAGCCTACTGTGGCAAAGAGAGCCGTGGAAAAGCCGATGCTTAAGACAAAATAGGGCCGTATAATGGCGGCAGCTACGTTGGCAATGGCGCCTGCCCAGATAATGAGAAAAAACGCAAGGCCTGTGCCTGTCCTTTCACTGAGAAGGCGGGCAAAGATAAGGGAAAAAACGGCATTGGCCAGAATGTGGGCTGAATCGGCATGCAGAAAAAGGGCAGTGACTGCCCTGGTCCATTCGTGAAAGAGCAGCATGCGTACATTATCCAGCCCGAGCAGGGCAGGCCAGTCATCAGGATTTGCCGGAAAGCCCAGATCAGCGGCAAGAGGAGCAAAGGGAGGCCAGAACCGTAGTGCCTGGAAAAAGAGAAGGGGGACAAGCAATAGAAAGGACAGGCTGGCCGACGGATGAGCCTTGGGAAGAATGTTTTTTCTGGCTGGCCGTTCCTGCTCTGCATCGTATTCCTGCAGGTTGCGGAGGCTGATTTTTGCCAGGAAAACAGGGACAAGCAGAACGGGACATAATCCGTAGTATGCCCTGTATGGCAGTTGCAGAGCCTGAAGGACATAGGCCCAGACCGCCAGCCTGCGTCCTGAAAACGAATCGAGCTTGGGGTATATGGGAACCCAGCCGTGCCTGGCGGCATCTGGAAGCAGGCGCATATGCCAGCGTCTGGCAGGGAGATCCTTGTCTGCGGATGGAGTGTTTGGCGGCATAAAGTCGGCGTCTTTAAGTGCAGTCCTGTTTGGTGGATACAAAAAAAGGATTGCACCTTATATAATGCAATCCTGTTGGCTTCATATGGTGCCGGAGGTGAGACTCGAACTCACAAGAGGTTGCCCTCGGTGGATTTTGAGTCCACTGCGTATACCAATTCCACCACTCCGGCTTGTCCGCACTGTTTATCTCAGCAATGGGGCGGAGTCAAGGAAAATTCCAGGGACAGCTGGCGGATGCACTGCTTCCGGCATACTGAAATGGCATTTTTTTGTTGACAACTGGCAGATTGTTTGTATTCAATTCTTCATTATTGCCCGTCGCTGATCCCCAGGTATAGCTGGAACCGGATTGGCGACAGAAGAGTTTTTAAGGAGGATTTTTCCTCCTTTTTTTATCTGCCCAGCTATGGCGGCCAAACCTATTGCCTTCAGCTTGCAGACAAGCCGGACGATGTCAGTCAAGGGTATTCCAGCCGGTACAGGCTGGGGCGCTACAAACATCGCCAGATGACGTTTTTTACAAAACGGATGGTTATAGAGAAAAAACGATGCAAACAGACATAGTACAGTCAAAGTCTCACAGCGTATGCTTTGAACTTGAACAGCGTCCTTCAAGGGCCCTCCGGAAATATGGCAACGGACGTCTTGTCATTCGCCTGGGAGATGAGCCTGTATGGATTACCTCCCAGGCTGGCAGGACACATGGCATAGAGTGGACCTGGAAAGACCTCCTGTCCTTTTTTACCTCAAACTGGGCCTGGCTGCTGAATGAGCAGGGCCTGCCTTTGCCTTTGGAATATTCCCTGGATGTTTTTGCCGGAACAGCCGCTGATATCTTGGAGTCTTTGGCCAGGAAAAACAAGACGGAGTTTACCAGGGATCAAAAACGGCTCCTGCGTTCGTTCTGTCTGAGGCATGATTTGGCAGAAGCGGCCCCTGGAATTGTACTGCCATCGCTTTTTGTGGTGCGTATGGGAAATCTGCTGTTGTTTTCTTCTGTGAAAAAACAGGTGCTGATACCAGTCGAGGAAGGATACGATATTCTGAGCCGTGTCGGAGACATTATTTGCAACTGGATGCTTCCCTATGCTGATGAAGCAACACAGCCGCTACTTGATGCCTGGATGAAGCGTGACCAGGAGGCCAGGGAAATTATCGCCAGCAAAGAACACCTTCTGGCCAGAATGGACAGGGAGAGTTTTGACAAGCTGTCTTCACTCATAAGCCATCCCTGGAATAACAGCTGGAATGGCCCTGTCATGCGGGAAAGCGACATGTTTGCTGCCGCCCGCATGAGTGCCGGACGGGTCCCTGTTGCCCGGCAGGCAGATATTGTGAATGCAGTCAGAAGCTGCCCTGCTTCCGGAACCAGGCTAATCGGCACGCTTAGCCGGTATCTGCCACCATCAGGCTTGCGGTCTGCAGTGCCCGGCCGGCCAGATGAGGTTTTTAAGGATAACTAATAAAATCAGGTAGTTGCGGGGAGGAGACTTATTCATGCCATCTCTCCCCGCCTTACAGACAGCACTTAGTCAAGACAGTCGCAAAGAGTGCCTATTCTCTTGTCCTGAAGCTTTATATTGCCATTGGCGAGCTCATGCCTGAGCTCGGTAAGACGGCGTTCTATGCTTGCCGGAAGTCCCTTGCTTTTCTTGTAGGCAGGATTGATGACGCAGTCCACGCCGCCATTGCCCATGTCGTAAGTGAGTATTTGCTTGCCTGCAAAGGTCCCGTTTGCCTTTGCCAGCACCAGTTCGGCACAGGCCTTGTCATAGCGTTTTACAACGGAAAACGGAATGATCGAGGATGCTTCGTAAAAATGGGAACCGTCCGTGCCCACAGCCAGCATGGATCCTTCCTGCATCTCCCTGAGAGCCGCAGGCGTGGCATATCCTGCCGCAATGGCTGCAATGCCGACATCCTGTGCGGCAAACTCCTTCAGCAGGGCAGAGGCACTGCCTGCAAAGCCTGTCTGGCGGCGCACCACCCTGATATCCGGATTCTGTACCTGTGCTCCGTCAATAAAGGCTGCCAGCATGGTGTCGTGCACGGGTCCTTCCTCGTCTTCCAGCCAGCCAAGCTTCTGTCCCTTTTTCAGCAACAGCGCAGAAAGCGCGCCTGCCAGAAAGGCGGGCTGCTCGTCGCTGAAGGTTATGGACATGATGTTGGGAGCACGCACGCCGGTGTCTATGCAGCCAAAGGAGACCTTGCGGTAGTTGGCTGCGTTGTCGCGCAGGATCATGTGTAGCCTTGGCTCAAAGAGCAGCACCAGATCATTGCTTTCGCAGGCCTTGCGGAAAATCTCAGTCTGATCGGCGTCAGGAGGGCAGACGATGATGCTGGGGCTGATGTCAGCCTGGGCACAGGCATCCGCCAGCCCCTTTTTCATGAGCGTGGCTGCACCATTGTCTTCGGCGGCATTTTCAAGCAGCAGCGCCACCCGCAACGGTTCAGCAGCGGCCTGGGATGCAGCGAAGGACAAAAGGCAGGGCAGGATCAGGACTGCCAGAAACGTGTTTTTGAAGAAGCGGAAGAAAGCGTTCATTAAAGATGCCTTGCAAGGTGCCTTGCAAAAAGATGCGGGGAAGGAAGTTTCTTTTGTCTGTCAGACAGACTTGGGCAGGCCCGGACAGACAAAAGGCAGGCTCCTTGTACCAGTATCAGGCATCAGAGGCAATATGGCATAGTCTTTTAATTCCGGCAGGTTACGTGTGAAACAGGCTTTGCATGCGCTTAAATAGAGTATTTTGCTATGTTTTTGCCGCAAGGGGTCTTAAAGCCTGCATAAATGAGTATTGTCTTGTATTTGCTAAAAAGCTAAAGTGCCTGAAGCATAATCGCACAGTATACCCTTTAAAAAGTATACCTCTGGATTGTGACGGTTATGTGACAATTTTTCTGTTTTGTCGGAGGTACAGCGCTTTGCTGGGAACTGGGCTTTTTTTTGACCGCAAGGATATGGACATACTTCGTCTGGTCAACAGGGTGCTGGAAGGGCGGATAAAGTCTATAGGTATTGCGGCAGATCCGCATCTGCATCCCCATGGCATCAAGGAACTGGTGGATTCCGCCGTTGCCCGCATGGCCTATGCCGTGGTCAACCTCCTGCGCAACCTGGACGCCGGCCGTACCCAGACCAGGGACCGCCTGCTGGGGCTCCGCATCCTGTATGACGAGGTCATCAATTCCACCCGCTCGGGCCTGAGCCGCAATACTGCGCGCGTCCTCATGCAGATCATGAAGGATATCGTGCGCGCCTACGGCGACGAGAAGCGCCAGCTCAAGCTTGCCCACGATTTCCGGGCTGCAGCCCAGGGTACCCCGCGCATCGTCAGGCGCCTTCTGCGCCGCTACAACCTGCCCGAGATGAGCGAGGAGTGGAACCAGCTGGCCTTTGACGAGCATGTCTATGACATGAACACCAAGGGCCGCAAAAGCCCGACGCACCTTATTATGGATGCCTGGATCAAGGGCCTCCGCAACCTGACCATTATCTACGACAACTGCGTCGATCAGGACGTAGCCGAGGAAGTGCTGAAAGCATCGGCCATTGTCGGGATCACCGTGCGTATCGGCATTGAGTTCAACGTGCCGTTCAGGGGACGCTTTATCAGCTTCCTCTGGATTCCGCGCGGCTTTTCCTCCGACCAGGATTTCCTGGATTTCTTAAAGTCGCCCAAGATGGTGGCATTAGGGGCAAGGGGGCGCGAGGTCGTCGCCTTCAGGCGCGAGATGATCCTGCATTCCATCACTGTCTGGAATGAAAAGCGGCGCCCCTTCCACATTCAGGAGATAGGCCTCGAACTGCCGCCCGTCAGCGTGGACGACTTCCTGAACTATGTGGGACGCGGCCATGCCAACAAGGAGCGCCTGGCAGAATACATGTACACCGTGTACTGCCCCCTGATAGAAAAGCGCCTTGAAGAGCTCTACAACAAAAAGAGCCCCCTGGACACGGACGAGGTTGTCCAGCGGGACATCCTTGAAAGAATATATCCGGACACCATTCTCTCCGAATGGCTCAACCATGACAATCATCCTGAGCTGCCATTCATAGATCTGACCAAGGATCTGGATCATCTCCCGCACCTTCTGGCCATGAAGCCCATAGCCCTCATGCGCATGCTGCAGGACGTCAATGCCGGCTACCGCATGGTGCTCAATACGCACGGCCTTACGGTCCAGGATGTCATGGAGCTTTTGTGGGACTGCGAGGGCGTCATCTCCCATCTGGAAATTTTCTATATGCGGGACTGGGTCGGCGGCAGGGGCTCAAGCATTTCCGAGATAGGCGAGCTGCAGTCAGCCCTGAACTCGGGGCAGGGCCCGCGCCTAAAGCAGATGATCCGCCAGATGATCCGCGAGATGTACGACAACGGCGACGATGAGCGTGCTGCCAAGTTCGAGAAGATTCTCGTCAATGTGCCTTCCCTGTGGGAGCGGTACAAGACGCTGCCTCTCAAGACGCGCCTTGGCACCGGCGCCTCCAACAGGACCAGAGCCTTTGGCATGGGGCTGGTGGTGACGGATTCCCTGCCAAGAAGGGGCGCCAAGTTTCTCAGGGAGCAGTCCCAGAAGCAGGCCATGATCCCCATCCAGGTAGAGGTGGAGCAGCGCATTGTCTACCGCGAGAGGGAAAATGCCAGCGTCTTTGACAATTTTCTGCGCCGCCTGCGCTTTTTGCCAGGCTGTTCCAGGCTTGGCATGGAAAAGTCCAGGGAATGGGCCTTCTGCGGCGAATCGGTGCGCATCAGCAGCGAAGGCAACCTGGTCAACCTGGGCGGCACCAGCAACTACCGCAACTTTATACAGCAGGGGGAGGGAAGCAAGGCACCTGGCATCCATTACCTCAATAACAGGCTCACCAATCTTCTGAAGGTGCTGACCGGCTTTATCCCTGCCATGTTTGCATGCCTCTACACCCAGGACTGGTGGGTCCTGGCGTGGTTCGGCCCCTTTATCTGGTTCGGGATTACAGGCGTGCGCAATGTCCTGCAGATGGTGCTGAGCTCCAAGGGCTTTTCGCGCAGCACCCTCATCCACTGGCGCGACGGAGTCAGCGTAAACCGCATCTGCGACTCCCTGATGTACACGGGCATAAGCGTCCTGCTTCTGGATGTTATCATCCGCTACTATTTCCTGGGATCCTTCCTGCAGGTGGACTCGGAGTCCAATGCGCTCCTGGTCATGACCGTTATTAACCTGGTCAACGGCGTCTATATCTGCTCCCACAATATCTACAGGGGCTTTCCCCGCAGTGCGGCCATAGGCAACATTTTCAGGGCCATGATAAGCATTCCCCTGGCAACGGCCTACAACAACGGCTTCTGGGCCCTGCTCATGGCCTTAGGCGTCCAGGATCCCGGCTTCTACCTGATCCCGGCAGCCTCAATCATCTCCAAGATGGCATCGGACACGGTGGCAGGCGTCATCGAAGGCTGTGCCGACAGCCATGTCAACAGGCGCGTGGCCATCACCGACTACCAGAACAAGCTGAGATCCGTCTTTGACTGCTACACTGCCCTGGAACTGCTCTTTCCCAAGGAAGATGCCATAAGCTGCCTGGCCCATCCCGGCGGCCTGAACGGGCGCGGCGGCGCAGAGGCAGCCGCCCTTGAGAGGGCCTTTATTGTCAATGCCCTCGACATGATGTATTTCTGGTATTACCAGCCCCGTGCTCAGGAAGCTTTCCGGCACGTTTTGCGCACCATGGCCAATGCCGACAAGACCGTCATAGCCTTGTCGCAGCTCGTGCTCCTGCGTGAGAGGGAAGTGGCCCAGCTTATGGTTGACGGGCTGATAGGGCGTGACTTTTCACGGCCGCTGGCCTTCTTCCTAAGCAAGCGCAAGGAATATGTGAAGGCCATCGTGCGCCTCTGCAAGGCCGGGCGCATTCACAACAATTCCCAGGCCAGGAATACGGTTGTCTTTGGCGAGGGACGTGACTTTTAGGCAGGCATGGTTATTTTTTAGAGTATTGCAGGTCATCGTGACAAAGGCCGGATTCTGGATGCCGGACTGCACCTGGTCAGCCTGCTGGAGGAAAGATCATGAATGAGGCAGACAGCAAGACAGCGCTTCCGTACCTGTATCTGTGGATGCCGGCATTGTACGGCACGGGCATGAAAATTGCGCATGAGGACAGCTTTCCTCTTGTACGGCGCATCTGGCCGGGCCTGCCGGAGTCAGTGTGTGTGAAGACAGCCCAGGACAGGTGGCAGCCGGATGCTCTTCCGTGCACGCCCAGGGAAATGGGTGCCTGCTTAAGGGAGCTGGAAAGCTTTTCTGCTGATATGAGCCACGGCAGGGACGCTGTCCAGGCCATTGTCATGTCCCAGAAAGAGAAAGCGCAGGAAGCAGGCCTGAAAAAGGAACTGGATGCTGTCCAGGCTCTTGGCGGAGCAGGAGCCCTGTCTCCGGAAGAAGAGGCGGCCAGGCAGCGCGAAAAGGCGCAGCGCCTTCTCGCCTGGTTCTGGTACCAGCAGAAAAACCTGGCAGACATCGAGGAGCTTGTCGCCAGCATCAACAAGGGCGTGCCCGGGATTGGCAACGACTTGCGCTACGACAAGGACGAGGAACAGGAAGCCATTGACACAGGCATCATCCCGCTGCTTGAGGCTCTTGACGACAAGACTGACAAGGACGGCATAAACTGGCGCCTGTGGCTTGAGGCTGCCCTGACCTTTGCCCCGGAGAACACGGTCTTTGTATGGACAAGAGTTCCGGAAGAACTGGCTGATGCAGGCTTTGGCGCAGAGGCCGATTTTGTGCAGGGCCTTCCCTGCCCGGACGGCTTTGCCATTGATGGCGTGAGCCTGAAAGCCGGATCCCTGCTGCCAGGCACAAGCTCCGTGCAGCCGGAGAGAACCGTGCGCCTTGTCCGTATTGCCCGCCCTGCCAGCAACTGAGCCCTGCATGCAAAAATAAATGAACAAGCTTTTCCCAGACGGCCTCACAGGCGTTATCTTTGACTGCGACGGCGTGATGATCGATTCAGCCGACGCCAACAGGGAGTATTACAACCTCATCCTTGCGCATTTCGGCCTGCCGCCCATGACAAAGGAGCAGGAAGGCTACTGCCTGATGGCCACGACAGCCCAGGCCCTGCAATATCTTCTTCCCGAAAAGCTGCACGCTTCCATTCCCGCTGTCAGGGAAAAAGTTGTCAACTACCGTGAAAAGATACTGCCACTGGTAAAAATCTATCCTGGTTTTCTTGATTTTGTCAGCCTTTTGCATAATTATGATATCAGGATGGCGGTTCTCACCAATCGCACAGAGAAAGGCATGCAGGATGTTTTGAACATCCTGGGCTTCCCAAGGTATTTTGACCCGGTTGTGACGGCCTCAAGCGGCTTTTACAAGCCAAGGCCCGAAGGAGCCAGGCTTATCTTAAGCAAATGGGGAGTCCCCTCCGGAAAAATTCTGTATGTGGGTGACAGCGACGTCGATCGCAGGACTGCCCAGGCCTGCAGCATTCCCTTTGCCGCAGCCCCGGGAGCCAGAACGCCCCTGCCATGTATCTGCCAAGCGCAAAGCTATGCCGGCCTGGCTCAGGACCTGGGGCTGAAGTAAGCAGCTGCCGCCTGCCTTGTATCTTTTCGGAGACTCCATGTTTGTTATTGCCAATATCATTGATGCCGTCGGCTACATCGCCCACATGCTTATTTCGGCGTATATCCTGGTAGTGATTGCTGCCTGCATCATTACCTGGTTCAATGTATCGCCGTACCACCCTGCGGTGCGCCTGCTCCGCCAGCTGACCGATCCCGTTTTCTCGTTTGTTTCAAGGAAGCTGCCCATTGTGAGGCAGATAAACGGGGTTGATTTATCTCCGGTTGCTGTCATTATAGGTCTGGAGCTGATCGATCTTATCATCGTCCGCTCCCTGACGCAGCTGGCACACGCAGTGTAGCTGCATCTCATTCTGCCATAAAACCACGCACGCAAGTGCGATCCAGGTATTTATAAGGTCATCCGCGGATGGTTCCCGGATGTTGTCATGAATTTCCTCCTGCTTTTCCCTAAGGGAGAAGAGGGGGACAGTCCGGAAGCGGTCCGGAACGCCGCAGCCGTACTTTCTGTTCTGTTCCCACGGCAGAGGGCATGCCTTTGCCGCCTGTAACCAATTTAATACGGGAGACTCGTCATGGACCAGCAAGATCAGGATTTCATTCAGGCCCATCTATCCGATCCTGAGCTGAAGTCAGCATGGGAAGATCATGTTCTCTTGAGCAAGCAGGTAGAGAAGCTCGAGTCCAAGGCATTTCGCAATCCTGAGGATGAGCAGACCCTCAAGAATCTCAAGAAGCAAAAACTTGATGCCAAAACTCGTCTCGCGGACAGGGTGGATGCCCTTCGCGCGGCGCAATAAATTATGGAGTGAGGTATGGAACTGAATGGTGCGCAGATCCTTCTTGAATCCCTCAGGAAGGAAGGAGTGAATGTTCTTTTTGGCTATCCCGGCGGCGCTATCATTGATATTTACGATGAGCTGGCCGGCTATCCCGAACTGCATCACATTCTGGTACGCCATGAGCAGGCTGCGGTACATGCAGCCGATGGCTATGCCAGGGCCACAGGCAAGGTAGGCTGTGCCCTGGTCACGTCAGGGCCTGGTGCCACAAACACCATTACCGGCCTGGCAACAGCGTACTGCGATTCCATTCCTCTAGTACTGATTACCGGCCAGGTGGGCACCGGGCTCATCGGCAATGACGCTTTCCAGGAAGTGGACACAGTGGGCATCACCCGTCCTGTCACCAAGTACAACTATCTGGTGAAGGATGTGACGAAGCTGTCCCAGATCATCCGAGAGGCGTTCTACATTGCCCGTACAGGGCGTCCCGGCCCGGTGCTCATCGACCTGCCCAAGGACGTGCAGCTGGCCAGAACAGAATTTACGTGGAGCGAGGAGCCTGTCTCCCTGCGTTCCTACAATCCCAACTACCGTCCCAACCACAACCAGCTGCGCAAGGCCGTGGAAGCCATGTATGAGGCTTCCAGCCCTGTTATCCTGGCTGGCGGCGGCGTCATCCTGTCTGATGCCTCTGCGTCCCTGACCAAGCTTGCCAAGGACACGCATACACCCGTGGCCTGCACGCTCATGGGGCTTGGGTGCTTCCCCACCGACTCCGAGCTGTGGCTTGGCATGGTGGGCATGCACGGCACCTATGCTGCCAACATGGCGCTCAACAATACGGACCTTATCGTCTGTGTCGGCGCCCGCTTTGACGACCGCGTGACAGGAAAGCTCTCCACCTTTGCCCCCAAGGCCAAGGTGGTGCATATCGACATCGACCCCACCAGCATCCGCAAGAACGTGAAGGTTGACGTGCCGGTAGTGGCGGACTGCCACCTGGCCATGGACGGCATGCTTGACATTTTGCGCGGCAAATACGCCGGCGAGGACTGGGCCGGCCGCCATGTGGGCTGGCTTGAGACCCTGCGCCAGTGGAAGGCCAGCCAGCCTCTTTCCTGGCAGCCCAGCGAGACATACTTAAAGCCTCAGCAGGTCGTGCAGAAGCTTTGCTCCATCACCAAGGGCGATGCCATCATCTGCACCGAGGTGGGGCAGAACCAGATGTGGGCAGCACAGTTTTACAATCATGACAAGCCCCGCACCTTCATTACCTCCGGCGGCCTTGGCACCATGGGCTACGGACTGCCGGCAGCCATGGGCGCCCAGATAGCCTTCCCTGACAAGCTTGTCGTCGATATCGCAGGCGACGGCTCAATCCAGATGAACATCCAGGAAATGGCGACGCTGGTGGAGAACAGGCTTCCTGTCAAGATCCTGATTCTCAACAATACCTATCTTGGCATGGTGCGCCAGTGGCAGGAACTCTTCTACAAGCGCAACTACAGCTTTACCAACATGAAGGGTCAGCCCGATTTCGTGAAGCTGGCTGAGGCCTATGGCGCCGAGGGCTACCGCATCCGCACGGAGGCAGAACTGGAAGACACCCTGCGCAAGGCCCTGGCTTCGCCGAATCCCGCCATTATCGACGTGGCTGTGGAACCTGAGGAAGACGTGTACCCCATGGTTCCTGCCGGTGCCGCTCTTGACGAAATGCTGCTTGTGTAGGAGGGCTGACCTATGTGTAAAGACAGACACGTTCTCTCTGTGCTGGTGGAGAATGAGCCGGGCGTGCTCTCCCGCGTGGTGGGGCTTTTCAGCGGCCGCGGCTTTAACATCCACTCCCTCAATGTGGCTCCTGCCCTTGAGGAAGGCACGTCCCAGATGACAATCACTACCTATGGCGACAAGCAGATCCTTGAGCAGATCGTCAAGCAGCTGCACAAGATTGTCTCAGTCATCAAGGTGGTCGAATTTACCGATGTCCCTGCTGTCGAGCGCGAGATGATGTTCGTGAAGGTACAGGCAGAAGGGGCCATGCGCGGGGAAATCCTGCGCACCGTTGACATCTTCCGCTGCAAGGTGGTGGACGTGAGCCCCATGGAAATTACCATCGAGGCTACGGGCGACTACGAGAAGCTGGAAGCCATAGTAGGCCTGCTGCACCGTTTCGGCATCAAGGAGATTGCCCGTACAGGCTCTGTTGTGATGCGCAGATCCAGGCGCGCAGAATAAACGCCGGATCTGTCAGAAACAGTTGACAGAATTCCCTTTTTTGTACGATTGTAATCCCCTCTTTGATTGATCAGACAGTTTTTCGGACAGTCACGGGCGAGAGGCCCGGAAGCCGGACAATGCCATGAGAGGCAAAGAGGCGTTCCATCTTTCAGTTTGTTTATCTTGCCCTCTCCTGAAAAACGGAGAGAGGCATACCAGGCTTAAAAGCCGGTTATAGCAGGAATTTTTACCATGAAAACGTATTATGACAACGATGCCGATCTTTCCTTCCTCAAGGACAAGACAGTAGCTATCCTTGGTTACGGCAGCCAGGGCCATGCCCATGCCCTCAATCTTCGTGATTCCGGCGTCAATGTGATCGTAGGCCAGCGTCCCGGAGGACCCAACTACGATCTGGCCAAGCAGCACGGCTTTGAGCCCATGAGCGCTGCCGAAGCCAGTGCCAAGGCAAATATGATCATGGTGCTTCTGCCCGATGAAGTGCAGGCTGACGTCTACAAGACGGACATCGCCCCCAATCTGAAACCCGGCGACACCCTGATGTTTGCCCATGGCTTTAACATCCACTTCCAGCAGATCGTCTGCCCCAAGGACGTGGACGTCATCATGGTTGCCCCCAAGGGCCCCGGCCATCTCGTGCGCCGTACCTTCACCGAAGGCGGCGGCGTGCCGGATCTGATTGCTGTGTACCAGGATGCTTCCGGCAAGGCCAAGGACAACGCCCTGGCTTACGCCAAGGGCATCGGCGGCACACGCTCCGGTGTTATTGAGACCACCTTCCGCGAAGAGACCGAAACCGACCTCTTCGGCGAGCAGTGCGTGCTCTGCGGCGGTATCTCCGCCCTCATCAAATGCGGCTTCGAGACCCTGGTGGAAGCCGGCTACCATCCTGAGATGGCCTTCTTTGAATGCATGCATGAAATGAAGCTCATCACCGACCTCATCTACGAGGGCGGCCTGGCCCGTATGCGTTACTCCATCTCCAACACGGCTGAGTACGGCGACTATGTTGCCGGTCCCCGCATCGTGACCGAGGAGACCAGGAACGCCATGCGCCGCCAGCTGAAGGAAATCCAGGACGGCACCTTCGCCGGCAACTTCATCCAGGAGATGAAGGCCCGCGGCAAGGCCAGCTTCCTGGCTACCCGCCGTCTTGAGGCCGAGCATCCCCTGCAGGTCACTGGTGACAAGATGCGCGCCATGATGAGCTGGCTCAAGAAGGACAAGAACGCAGACTAAGGTCTGACGTGATCCGCATATAATTTTGAAGGCCCCCTGTCCCGCAAAGGAACAGAGGGCCTTTTCATTGCTGGGAGAAGCTGGAATGGAAAGTGTGGAAGAGGCAGGATACAGCAAGGGAAGGGCAGGAGTCCGCCGGGCAGCCATCCTGGGGGCCGGTGCCCTGGGGCAGCTTATAGCAGACGGCATTGTGCATGACCTTGGGCAAAGCTGGCAGCTCACAGGCATTATGGCCCGGTCTGCCGACCATGCCCGGAAGGCTGCAGAAGAATTTGGCACAAAAGCCTGCACTGCGCTGGAAGACCTTCTTGCCACACGCCCGGAGGTGGTGATCGAGGCAGCCGGCGTGGCGGCAGCTGCCATGTATGGCGAAAAAATCCTTGCAGAAGGATGCAGCCTTATCCTGCTGAGTGCAGGAGCCCTGGC
>CAVLCT010000010.1:0-35711 GCA_963661665.1 Bulleidia sp.
GCTTCATGAACGTCTCCAAGACCAACATCTTCAAGAAGTAATCCTTTAAGAAGAAATTCCATCCAAAAGAGCAGCTGCCAGGGGAAACTTCCCTGGAAAGAGGAAGCCTTCCCCTGGCAGCGACAAGACAAGCAAAAGGAAAAGCAGAGGACAGCGTAACTGGCGTATATGCGGAGGAAAGCAGCATGCCTTACATGGAGAGCGACCATAAAGGGCAAGCGCATTCAGCCAAAAGTATGTACGTCTGAGCGAGGCTCTCTCAAAAGGCCAGTACATGATTTTCTTCGGAAATCACGATGCTGACCAGGATGTATTCCCGCAAGCTTAACCTCCCATGCAGTCAAAGCGGAACTGGACAAAATTTCTGCCTGCCGGAGAGGACAGTACCATGCAAGCTGGAAAGTAACAGCTGCCTTTCCAAAGCCTGCGTATTTCCTTAACCGGTGACATGTATTCGTAAAGAATATTCAGCAGGGAAACCGAGCAACATCCATCCTCATCGTGTATTTCCTTACAGTGCCGCCAGCAATCCCGCAGCTGGCGGCACTTCGTTGTTATGTGTGCTTTGCAGAAAGCCATCCATTGCGCAGTTGCTTTCCCCTGGCTTCACCTTTTCCTGAATGGTTGTAGAAAGAGCCCTGCGGGGCTATATTCAAAGCTGTCCTGCTGATGCGGACATTGCACTTCTTTTGACAAAACTGACCGATTTTTTTAGTACGCCATTTCTCTGTCACAGCCGTATGCAAGGAATACTGTATGCCCGATAAAGCCTATTCTCCTCTTCGCGATACAAATGACTGGCTTTTATACAGCCAGGGCAGGGGACGTCAGAAACTGGCCGGACTTTTGGCCGGTGTTTTCCTTGTCCTGGCGCTGGCAGTCCTTGTGGACGGACTTGTGGCCCGCATGATCGGAGGCGGAAGCTACCGTATTGAAATGCTGGCCGGTACTTCGGAACCAGTTTCCGGTCCCTTAGGACAGGGAAAGCCCTCTGAAGACGAGATACGGGCGTTCCCCATCCCCGTGGATGCGCCTGTCGAGTTTGAATTCAGCGGCTTTTTCACCAGCTACTGGTTCGGAACAGGCATGTGGCGCGGTGTAGTGCATGTTCCTGAAACGGCAGAGAGCGGTACCTATGCCCTGGCTGTGGGCATAGAAGGACAGCCTTCCTCTACCTTTCAGACGTATACAATCAGCGTGGCCAGGAGTGCTGATGAACAGAACAGGCAGGCTTTGTCCTTTGTGCGCCGCATGAGCGGCATGAATCCTTTTTATCTTGCCGCCTTTTTTGCTGTCGTAGGGCTTGGCCTTGCCATTGGCAACTTTTGTCTTGGCAATCGTGGCAACAAGCTTCTTGCGGCCATGGGACTGTCCGAAATATTCAGGGTTCAGCCTGAAGGCGATTTCGTGCGCGTTTTTGCGGTGACCGGCAAAAGAAAGGTGGAGGGAACGGCCTTTGTCTCTTTTGATGCCGATCTTGTGCGCCTTGGCAAGGTTATCTTTGACAAGGAAAAAGGCGGGCTCTGTGAATGCCTTTTTGTAAAAGGGGACGGCAATGTCCCGCAAAAAGGCTCCTTTATTTCCTTCTGGGAGCCTGAAGCGCCTGAACGTTCCCCCATGCGCAAGGGAATCTTCACTTCTGTCCTGAGCAAAAAACTCCTGGCAGGCAGCGTACAAAAGCAGCAACCTGCCGAACAAGAGCATAAGCCGGACGATGCATCGAAATAAAAGCAACAATAGCAACTATATTGAGGAGGAAGAAATGGAATCAGAGGAACAGAACAGCAACTTGTGTCCCTGCGGCAGCGGAAAGGAATATGCCGAATGCTGCCAGCCCTGCCATGACGGCAAGGAGTGGCCGGCAGATGCAGAACAGATGGTTCGTTCCAGGTACAGTGCCTACGTTCTGCACAAGTGGAAATATCTTGTTGATACCCATCTGCCTTCACCAGGCGGGGAAGAGCTGACTGAAAAGGATCTGGAAGAACGCACCAGGGGCGTGAACTGGCAGGGGCTGAATATCGCGAGCTCCGGCATCTGCGGCGATGATGAAGAGGATGAAAGGGGTAATCCTTTCGTAAACATGTATGCCTATTACCTTATGGATGACGGCCTGCATCAGCTCAGTGAGCATTCCTATTTCGTCAACAAGGATGGAAAGCTCTATTATACAGGCGGCGTTCCCCTCGTCCCTGAACCGTACCGCAACGCAGGACCAAAGGTCGGGCGCAACGATCCCTGCCCCTGCGGCAGCGGCAAAAAATATAAAAAGTGCTGCGGCAAGAATGCCTGAGTGCATAATATCGCATGATCATAAACAGTCTCCGTCCAAAAGACGGGAAAACTGAGGCTTAGCAGCCAAAGCTGGAGGAAATATGGCATACCTTGAATGGTCGAGGGCCTTTGGCGGCAGAGTTGTCCGTGCCCATGCAGAGGCAATGCAGGCAAGGGCCGGCGAGCTTGCCGGACGCCTGAAGGCCGAACTTGATGCCGGCACGCTTCCTTTTTTGTCTATGGGCTATGTGGATGCCATACGCCGTGACATGCCTGCCATCCTGGAACGGGCCCGCATGTATAAAAACATGCTTGTCCTTGGCATCGGCGGATCAGCCCTGGGCGCCAGGGCAATGCAGCGTGCCTTTGCTCCTTCGCAGGATATGCCCGGGCATGACGGGCGTACCCTGTGGATTGCCGACAATGTCTGCTCTGTCACGCTTGGCAAATGGTTTGAAAAGCTCGATCCCAAGGAAACCTGCGTTGTGACCATCTCCAAGTCAGGCGGGACTATTGAGACAATTTCCCAGTATTTCCTGGCCAGGGAATGGCTTGAGAAAGCACTGGGATCTGCCTGGAAGGAACACATGTTCCTGGTGACAGACAAGGAAAAAGGCTTTTTGCGCGAGCAGGCTCAGGAACACGGCCTGCCAAGCCTTGAAGTTCCGGATTACCTTGGCGGGCGCTACTCGGCCCTGTCTGCTGTCGGACTGCTTCCGGCAGGGTATCTTGGCATAGACTGGGAAGCCCTGCTTGAAGGAGCGGCCTCCGTTGCCAGGCCCCTTTGCGAGGATCCGGAAAGCCTCAAGGGCCATCCTGCCTTTGATCTGGCCTGCTGGGCAAAATCCCTGGAAGAATACGGCTACCACGACCTTATTTTCTTCTGCTATGAGCCTCTCTTTGCCACCTATGGACCGTGGTTTGCCCAGCTCTGGGCTGAAAGCCTTGGCAAGGACGGGCTTGGCACCATGCCGGTGCCGGCAACAGGCGTCACAGACCAGCACAGCGTCAACCAGATGTTTCTTGACGGCCTGCGCAACAAGGCCTGCCTTTTTCTGACAAGCGGCAAGCCTGTAACGGGCCCTGTCTTCCCCGATACCCTTCCTGAAGGGTGGCAGTTCCTGGCAGGTAAGCCCTTTGCCTCCCTGCTTGAGGCAGAGGCCATGGGAACCCGCATGGCCCTGACCAAATGCCAGGTGCCCCTGGTGCATATCCATCTTGACGATGCAAGCCCATATTCCGGCGGCCGCCTCATGCTTCTGCTTGAGACCGCCACAGTCCTTACAGGCTGGCTTATGGGCATCAATCCCCTGGACCAGCCTGCTGTGGAACTTGGCAAGCGCCTTGCCAATGCCCGTCTTGGCAAGCCTGGCTATGCGGCAGAAGAAAAGGATCTTGCCGCCTACCTTGAGGTAGCCGAGGAAAGGCAGTCTTTTTAGTTTGCTTTAGGCAGGGATAGTGTCGTAAACTTGCCGGCAGGCCAGTAGTTTTTTTACTGCTGTCCTGCCGGATTTCTTTTTTTCGATGGATAACAGGGCGGTCGCAGTGGAGACAAATGGCACAAAGCAGGGCACAGGATCCGGAAAAAAAGGAAGTGTGCAGGGTGATGACAAGGGGCTGTCGCTCAGTTATGCGCGTACCCTGTCCTGGCTTTCGCTGCTCATTGTGCTCCTGGTAAGCCTGGGGCTTTCCTATTTTATTTCCAACCAGACCCGCAATACGCTCATGGCCAGGCAGGAAGGCCTAGGCGTTTTGCTTGCGCATAACCTGAACAACCAGATCTTCCAGCGCTTTGCGGTCCCTACCATCCGTGACTACGGCCATATATCCCTGCGCAATGAGAAACAGCGCGATCTGATGGACAGGGTTGTGCGCTCGGTTATCGTCGGCCTGCCTGTCTCAAGGCTGCGCGTCTATGAGCCGTCCGGCAAGGGCGTGACCTATTCCACGGAAGAAGGCGAATTTGGCAGGATGGACCTTGTGCCTGACAATATGCAGGATGTCCTGCGCGGAAAGGCAGTCACGCCGGTTATCCAGTCTTCGCTGGAAATATGGGAATTTCCCTTTCACTGGCCTCTGAAGCCAGGCACAGTGCAGATGACAACACTCTTCCCCCTAAGGGGGGATGCCTATCTTCTGCGGCTGGCAGCACAGGAATTTTTGTCCAAGGAAGGGGATCTGCCGGCACATCTGTCCGTTTCTGAGACCCCTCTTATGGGCGTGCTTGAGGTGACGCAGGACATTACCGGCGACTATGTGCAGGTGCTGCTTGTCCAGGTGGCCATCGTGGTCATGTGCCTTTTGTCATCAGTTATCATGTTTGCCCTCCTGCTTATCATTATCCACAGGGCAGAAAGCGTGCTGAAGCTCCGCATGCAGAAGAACCTGCAGCTGGAAAAGGAGCTGCAGAGCACGGAAAAGCTGGTGAGCATGGGACGGGTTGTGGCAAGCATTGCCCATGAAATACGCAATCCCTTAGGCATTATCCGCTCAACCGTTGACCTTTTGCAAAAAAGGACGGCATCTTCGTCAGACAAGGGCACGCAGAGGCTTCTGGTTGCCATGCACGATGAGACACTGCGTCTTTCCCAGACAGTCAATGATTTTCTGGATTATGCACGTCCCAGGCAGCCCAAGCAGGATCCGGTGGAACTGGAACTTGTCCTTTCCCAGATAACGGCTTTTGTGGAAAGCGATTTTGAACGGTCAGGCATCACTCTCACTGTCGATTTTGCCCAAAAGCTCTGGGTGCTTGGTGACAAGGATCTGCTCTACAGGGCTTTTTATAATGTCCTGATGAACGGCCGCCAGGCCATTCAGGGAGAGGGAAGCCTGCATGTCACAGCCTGGGCAGAAGGCGACAAGGCCGTCCTTGCTTTCAGGGATTCCGGCCCCGGATTTGATACGGACATAATGGACAAGCTCTTTGAGCCCTTCTTTACGACCAAGGAAAGCGGCACAGGCTTAGGCCTGCCAATTGTCCATTCCATTATCACGGCCCATGGCGGCGACGTGAAGCTTGGCAATGCAGAGGGAGGCGGTGCAGTGGTGACTGTTTTGCTGCCGCTGGCTCCTGCGGACAGCGTGGCCCAGCCGGAGGAAGCCACACTCCCTGCTTCTTCCCAGGACATGAAGAAGGCCGTATCCCTGCAAAGCCTGAAGACTGAGGATATCTGATATACGGGCGGCAGAATTGCCGGCCTGGCACAGCGGGTCAGAGCCTTGTTTGAGCCTTGTGTTAGAGCCTTGTGTTGGAAGAACAGCTTTAGTAGGGTAGGCAGGGTGACGGTAAAAGGCAGCAGTGCCAGTCTCTGGCGGACTGAAAGCTCCTTTTGACGGATTAGATGCAGAGAAGAGGTATAACGGCATGTCTGAATCGGCGCATATTCTTATTATAGATGATGAAAAGAATTACCTTCTGGTTCTGCAGACGCTGCTTGAAGACGACGGCTATACCGTGACTGCCTTAAGCGATCCGGAAACGGCACTGGCTTTTTTGCAGGAAAGCGAAGTGGACGTGGTTGTCACAGACATGAAGATGCCCAAGGTGAGCGGCATGGAGGTGCTGGCCAGGGTCAAGAAGGAATGGCCGCACATCCCGGTGCTTATCATGACTGCCTTTGGCTCCATAGAAAGTGCTGTGGAAACCATGAAGTACGGCGCCTTTGACTACATCACCAAGCCTTTTGCCAACGATGAGCTGCTTTTGTCCATTCACAATGCCGTTGAGCTGGCAAGGACCCACAGGCAGTACCGGCTTTTGCAGGAAGCCATGCAGAAGCATTACGGCATGCAGACGCTGATTGGCAGGAGCCAGAACATGAACCAGGTGCGCCAGATGGTGGAGCGTGTAGCTCCCGGGCGCACCACTGTCCTGATTACAGGCGAGACCGGAACAGGCAAGGAGATGGTTGCCAGGGCCATTCATCTGGCATCCCCGCGCAAGGACAATCCCTTTATTATCGTTGACTGCACGTCTGAGCCAGCCTCGCTGGAACAGGAGCTCTTTGGCTCTGAAACGCCGTCTTCCGCCGGTTCCCCGGCCATCAGGCGCGGCCGCATAGAGCAGGCTGACGGGGGAACTCTTTTCCTGGATGATTTAGGTGCCTTGTCTCCTGACCTGCAGGCAAAGCTTCTGAGAGTATTGCAGGACAGAAAGATAGAGCGTGTCGGCGGCACAGCCCCCATTGACGTGGACGTGCGCTTTGTCATGGCGTCCCTTGACGACCTGTCCGCCATGGTAGCCGAAGGAAGCTTCCGCGAAGATCTCTATTACCGTGTCAATGTGGTTCAGATACAGATGCAGCCGCTCCGCGAGAGGAGGGAGGACATCCCCCTCTTCATCGGTCATTTTGTCAGCAAGTACCATCAGGACAACAGTATGGAAGAGCAGAAGAGCTTTTCCACCCAGGCCCTTAACTATCTGACCGGCTATGACTGGCCTGGCAATATACGCCAGCTGGAAAACGTGGTGGAAAACTGCATGGTGCTGGTGCCTGGAACCGTCATAGACACAGAGGCCCTGCCTGCCGAAATACGCGATGAAGACTCGCAGTTCAAAAGCGCCGTGGATCTTTTGCCCGTGCAGATGGATCTTGCTGACACGCTCAACAAGATAGAAGCAGCCATTATCCGCAGGGCCCTTGTCAGGGCAGGCATGGTACAGGTCAAGGCTGCCGAGCTTCTGAACATATCCAAGAGTCTTTTGCAGTATAAGCTCAAAAAATACGGCATAACAGGCCATTAATGCCTGCAGGCCATGGGCGTTGCTTATGTCCCGGCCTGACTGCATATGTCATGGAAAGACCAGATCCTAAGACCATCCCGCTGAGCCCCGGAGTGTATCTCTACAAGGATGCCCAGGGCACGGTGCTCTATGTGGGCAAGGCCCGTCTTTTGCGGCGCCGTGTGCTCTCCTATTTCCGGGCTGACAGCATTCCGGTCAAGACGCAGGCCATGCTGAGCCATGCTGCGGGCATTGATTTCATAACGACAACCACGGAAAAGGAAGCCTTTCTTCTTGAGGCCAGCCTGATAAAAAAATACAGGCCTCACTATAACATCCTGCTGCGCGATGACAAACAGTATGCGCTTTTCCGCTTTGACCTTTCAGCAGACTACCCGAGAATTGAGATAGTGCGCCATGCACGCAGGGACAGGGCAAGCTACTACGGCCCCTTTACCTCTTCCCTGGCAGCCAGGGAGACCTGGAAGCTGCTGCACAAGGCCTTTCCCTTGCGGCGCTGCACTGACAGGGCAATGCGCAACAGGATCCGTCCCTGCCTCTACTACCATATGGGGCAGTGCCTGGCTCCCTGTACTGAAGACGTTTCAAGGGAAGAGTACCATATTGTGGCAGATGCCGCAGCCCAGGTGCTTTCAGGCCGTGGCGGGGATTTCCTGGACGGCCTGCGCAAGGACATGCTTGAGGCCTCCGAAAAGCTTGAATATGAGAAGGCTGCCAGGATACGGGACCAGATTTACGCTGTAGAAAAGACGGTTGAGCGGCAGTCTGTCATGCTGCCAAAGGGCGGCGACATGGACGTCATCGGTCTGTATAATGCTGAAAGCGGCCTGGCTCTTGGCGTGCTCTTTGTGCGCGGCGGGGCCGTGCTGGGCGGCAGGTCTTTTTTCTGGAACGGCCTGGATTTTGGCGATGCCGGGGAGCTGATGTACTCCTTCCTCTCCCAGTTTTATCTGGAAGTGACGCCTCCTCCGCGCCTGCTTCTGCCCTGGATTCCGAAGGACAGCGAGAATGAGGATGATAAGGACGATGCGGCCGATGTCCGTGATGCCCATGATGCTAATGATACCGGTGATGCCGGGGATGATGAAGCTCTTGGCACCGTGCAAAGGCTGACAGAAAAGGAAGTGCTGGAACAGAGCCTGTCCGAACGCAGGGGGCAGGCAGTGCGCCTGGTGGCTCCCCAGAATGCCGATGACAACAGGCTCATTGACATGGCAAGATCCAATGCAAGGGAAGAGGCCTTGCAAAGGGAGAGGGCTCTGAAGGCAGGACCCCTTGTCCAGATAGCAAGGCTTCTGCATCTGCCTGGTCCCTTGTCCAGGATAGAATGCGTTGACGTGTCGCACAGTAGCGGAAAACAGACCAGGGTTGGCCTTGTGGTCTATACAGACGGTGCTCCTGACAGATCCCAGTATCGCACCTATACCATGCCTGACAGCAATGACGACTATGCGACCCTCTATGCCTGGGTGGCCAGACGCCTGGAATCAGGCCCTCCCTGGCCGGATCTTCTGCTCATAGACGGCGGGCAGGGCCAGGTTGCCACTGTCTCCAGGGCCCTGAAGGACAATGGCCAAAAGGGGCTTTTCCCCATAGCAGGCATTGCCAAGGCAAGGGATGAAAGAGGCCATGCTGACCGCAGGGCAGGCAATGTGGCAGACCGCATCTTTGAAGAAGGACGCAGCAATCCGGCTCCGTTTAAGGAAGGCAGCCCTGAGCTGCTCTTTTTGCAGTCCGTGCGCGATGCAACACACCATTATGCCATTACCAGGCACCGCCGGGCCAGGGCAAAACAGGCCCTAGACGGCGAGCTCATGCGCCTGCCAGGCATAGGAACTGCCACGGCCCGCCTGCTCTGGAAGCATTTTCCTTCCATTGATGCCATGCAGAAGGCTGGCGAAGAGGAGCTTGCTTTAATTCAGGGCATAGGCAGGGTGCGTGCTGCCAGGATTGCAGAGTGTCTTCGCTCGCTCAGGGGAGACGGAGCAGAAAAGCAACAGGTACAGGAGCAAAAGCCTGAGCGTTAAAAAATGGCAGCTGAAAGCAATATCATATAGGGGGAAAAGAGGCGGCCATGTAAGAAAAAGAGGCTGTCAGGGCCGCCAGTCATTGACACTGCTCCTTTCAAAGTATAGTTCCCCTTGCAATGCTTTCAGCCTGGCAAAACCTTGGGCTGTCAGCCTGTCATTTCCCCCTTTGTATCCGGAGTCTCCGGTCTTGTTTCGGGTGTGTCTTCATGCGTTGTCGGAACGTGTGTCCTCTCTTTTTTTTTCTTATCCCGGCCTTTGCCGTCCTCTTTGCCTGTGAGGCTCTGGCAAGCACTGTTTCTTCCCTGGTGGCAGCAAATGACGTGCCCGGGCCTGTACGCGATATCGAACCGGCAGGAACACTGGGAGACAGGCCCTATTATACCGTCCAGCTGAAAAAAAGCGGCCGCAAGGGGCTGCCGGACATACAGTTTCAATATCCAAGCGTGGGCGTCATGTCTGTTGACAAGGACATAGCCCTGTGGTGCCAGCATATCGCCTCATCCTTTGAAAGGGATTTTGCTTCAAGGGCATATGACGATGAATCCGGCCAGGCTACATGGGATCCTAAAAGCGCCTCTTCCTTTCTCAGTGCAAACTATACCATGCTGTCTGCATCTGAGAATGTGGTGAGCGTTGTCTTTTCCTTGTGGATGGGCACAACGCAGGAAAATTTCATGGGCAGTATAGACGGCCAGCCGTATATGGAGCAGTCCTACAGCGAGGACGTGCTGACCCTGAATTACAATCTGCGCACCGGACAGAGGCTGCATCTGGTTGACATGTTTGAAAACGTGGATGCGGCGCTGAATATCCTTTCCAGCCAGAGCAGGCTGGCCCTGGCACGCAGCATCGGGCGCGGCCATGTGGATGCCGTTATTCTTAAAGGGACTGCCCCTGTGCCGGAAAATTATGCCAGCCTTGCACTGACGCCTGAGGGGGTCAGGGTGTATTTCCAGCCCTTTCAGGTGAGTTCCTTTGCTGGCAGCCAGTATGTGAATATAGCCCTGGACGAACTTATCAGCGCAGGCCCCATGCTGGCCTTGTGGGGGCGCTGATACAGGCGGAAGGCAGTCTGCTCTGATATGACTAATTTTGCCGGAATGAAGGCAGAAGAGTCTGCTCTTTTGTTGCACAAAGCCCATGCCATGACAGAAGGGGCAGGCAGGCTTGTCTTTCTGACCGTCTTTGGGTCAGCCCTCTACGGGACACGTTGCGAGGGACTCTCGGATCTGGACATTCGCGGTCTGTACATCCCATACCAGGAACCTGCATCGAAAAAAGAGGCCGAAAAAGAAAAGGGTCTGCATTACACAACAGGCATGAGTGCCAGCCGCAACAGCAGCCAGGATGTAGATATTGATCTTTTGCCCTTTGACCGCTGGATGAGCGTAATGCTGGCCAAAGGAGACATCGGGGCGCTTGATTTGCTGTATGCGCCAACAAATGAGGCCTGCATCCTGTACTGCCATCCTGCCTTAAAACCGCTTTTTGCCAGTCCCCTCAGCTATCTTGACTTAAGTGACGGGGCATATCTTGTCCGCTACTGCCATGGCCAGGGAAATACCTATGGCCTGGCCGGTACAAGGCTTGGCACATTGTGGCGGGTGTATCTTCGGGCATCGCACCTTGTGATGCAAAAAAGCGCTTCTCTGCGCCTGCGGGACTGCCAGAAAGAGCTGGCGGATGAGGCCGGGTCTCAAAAGTTCTGCACAATGCTTGAAGACGGAGGCCTTCTGCTTTGCGGGCAGTGCCATGCAGGGGCAATACAGGTGGCGGAACTGTGCAGGCGGCTTGAAAAGATGCTTGGCCTCCACAGGGAAAGGATTGAGTCGGCAAGAAGCGGGATAGGAGTAGACTGGAAAGCCCTGGCGCATGCCAGAAGGGCTGTCTGGCAGGTAAAAAGCCTTTTGACGCATGGATCATTTTCGTTTCCCCTGGCCTGTGCAGAGGAACTTAAAGAGATAAGGCTTGGCAAATGTTCCTTTGCCAGCGTCGAAAAAGACATAGTCGCAGGTATGAAAGAAGCAGAAAGGCTCAGGGCTGTATCCTGCTATGCGCAGAAAAAAGATGAAGCGGCAGTCTGGCATGACCTTTCTTTGTACAGGAATGTTGTTTTAGGCACAAAAGAGGCCTGAGCGTGGGTAGCATGCTTCTTCCTGCTAAAGCTCCGTCCTGCATACCTGTTTTATCAGTTTGTAAACCCATACAGTAGCTTGTTGCGCTTCTTTCAGTGCAGTTTCTTTTTCCTTGTCTGAAAGCTGGCATCTGAGAAGGTTCAATTGCTTTTCTGCAACATTATCCTTCCCGATAGCCTTCAATGCCTGGATTATGGTAGCTGTCTTGCTTGAAATTTTTGAAATTTCTCTGTTGGTTCTGTGTCTGAATTCTATTGTGACGGAGCCGACCTGAAATTTGTGATACGGACCGTCACTGATATAACTCCATTTGGCGGGAACCTGAGTAGACAAACCAAGCTGGTTGAGTGCAGTGGCGCCACAAGGGGCAATTGTCCACCCGTATTTCCTAGCCAAAGTTTTCGCAACATTATCAGGCGAAGGTGCTTCATATTCGTCAATCAGTTTGCAGTATCGTGGGCAATAGTAGAGGCCTCTCATGACTTTTTGTATTTTTCCTGCTTTATCCAGCCGTAAAAGCGCTTTACGTACAGCGTGATATTCTCCAAGATCCAGAAAGTCATAAGCGCTGAGGATTTCATCATCTCTAGTTTGTCTGAACCGCTCAAGAATTAGGGTGATGACACTGTCATTACGCATGGAGCACCTCCTAATTATTTTGTCTCAAAAAATATATAATTTTTGAGACAAAATAAGCAAGGGCTTTTTAGCTTTTTGATAGGTAGAGTGCAATAAACATCTTCCTTGGACCGTGTCCGCCCGTATGTCCGTATTTCGCGCTTCTTGCCGTAGCAGGGGCATTTGGGTAGTATTCTCCATCCCTTTGTAATAAGGGCCTGACTTTTCAATAACAGGAACTGGTGCAGCATACAGTATGCTGTCGCAAAGCTGCATTTAAGGATTCTTTTCATGATAATACGCTGTCCCCATTGTGATTATACCAGGGAAATGCCCGATGAACGTATTCCTGAGGGCGTAGTGACTGCACACTGCCCTGGCTGTGGCAAGTCATTCCCTTTTTCCCGCACGGACAACTCAGGGAACGAGGCCCAGACAGAGCAGACTGCCGCCCCAGATACAGTGCAGGACAGCATGGATGCTGTGCAGCCAGAGCAGCCTGTAGAACCAGAACAGCCTGGACAGACACAACAGGAAGACAGTTTTGAAGAACGTGCCTGGCAGGATCTTCCTGGTTATGGAAGGCAGCATGCAGAACAGCCTGAAAACAGTCCTGAGATTAATCCATGGGCTGTATGCACCAGCTTTGGGGAAATGCCGCAGGCCCTGTATCTGACCTGCCTTAGGGTCATGCTTTCAGCCAGGATATTCTTTTCTTCCCTGCGTCCCGGACCCTTTACACGTGCCTTTGTGTTCTTTCTTGCCATAGGCTGTTTTCAGGTTGTGGTGGAACAGCTGTGGACTCTGCTTTTCTTCAACTACCTTATGCCTGCTGATCAGCTGGCAGACCCCCAGTTAAAACAGCTTGCTGATATGATGGTCCAGAACGGCCAGGGCAGCAATGTGCTTACGGGACTGGTTTTGCGTCTGGGGATAATAACGTTGCAGCTATTCCTTTTTTCATCGCTGCTCTTTATCTCATGGCGTCTTATCGTCAGAAAAAGCATACCGTATTCTCTCATCGTACAGGTCCTTTGCTATGCCTCGGCACCACTGATTCTCTGCATCCTTCCCGGAATTGGCATGGTTGCCGGGCTTTTCTGGAGCTGCGCTGTTACCTTTATAGGCTTAAGATGGGCGCTGAGGCTTACATGGTCCCAGACTGTTCTGGGCATGGCTCCCCTGCTGGCTCTCATTCTTGTTTCATACATGCAGATACTGGGCTCCCTCTTTTAGAGATGGTTCTGCCCCTGGTAAAGATGTTTTGTGAAAAAAATGTCTTGCTGTATTGCACCCCTTTGAAAAATGCAGGGTGCAGCGTTGCTTGTTTACGGCAAAGGGGGATCTTCCCCTTTATATTTAACGGGAATTGAAGCAAGAAAGCAGGGCAGGACTGAAAGAAACTGTCTTTGGGACTTTGTTTTTGTATAGAGCTCTTTTGCTGTATTTGTCCTGAAAAGACAGAGTTTGACTTTTAGCGTATTTTCTCTAAAGTCACTATAGTTAGGAATTAAAAGGGCAGTATGCCATGTTTGAACGCAATGGCGAAGTGAGGAGCGTTGTAGCGTACAGACGGGTTGCCTTCAGGCCTAATGTCCATCACCTGCCGTGCCGTGAAGACAGTCACTGGCATGGCAGGTAATGTCTTAAGCACTCCGGCTTTTTTACCGGAGGAGGTATTTTTCGTCATGAAACACGTTTCTCTTCTGTCCCTGCTTGCCCTGGCCTGCGTCCTGATTTGTCCGTCAGGCGTGTTGGCTGCAGAGCACCTGCCTCATATCCCGGGGCAGGAACTGGGTATTGTCTGGGTGATTCCCTTTGTGTGCATGCTCCTTTGCATCGCCTTAGGTCCGCTTTTTTTTGCTCATTTCTGGGAAAATCATTTTGGCAAGGTAGCCGTTTTCTGGGGCATGGCCTTTCTTGTTCCCTGCGCCATTGTCTACGGCATTGATACTGCTCTTTTCGAGGCGGCTCATTCCATCCTGCTTGATTATATTCCCTTTATCGTCCTGCTTTTTTCGCTGTTCACTGTGGCAGGCGGCGTGCGCCTTAAAGGCTCGCTGGTAGGCACCCCCGCAGTAAATACCGGCCTTCTGGCCGTGGGAACGGTGCTGGCCAGCTGGATGGGGACAACGGGTGCAGCCATGCTGCTCATCCGTCCGTTGCTTGCTGCCAATGCCCACCGCAAATACCGTGTGCATCAGGTTGTCTTCTTTATCTTCCTTGTTGCCAATATAGGCGGCTCCCTTACACCTTTGGGTGACCCGCCGCTGTTCCTGGGCTACCTGAAGGGTGTTGATTTCTTCTGGACCATGTCCAACCTGCTGGCCAAGACATGCTTTATGGCTTGTAGCCTGCTGGCCATCTATTTCGTGCTCGACACTGTCCTCTATAAAAAAGAAGGCAGTCCTGTGCCCCCGCATGATCCTGCCCGTGCAGAAGAAAAGCTTGGCCTTGAGGGCAAGGTCAATCTTATCCTTCTGGTAGGCATTGTGCTGACAGTTCTTGTCTCCGGCCTTATTGATCTTGGCCAGGTGGGTACAGTCCTTGGCGTGCCCGTTATGGGTGCCAGTGTCTTCCAGGTTGTCCTTCTGCTTGTCATCGCCGGCCTTTCCTGGAAGCTGACCAGCATTGAAAGCCGCAAGCTGAACGGCTTTACCTGGGGCCCCATCCTTGAAGTTGGCAAGCTTTTCTTTGGCATCTTCCTGTCAATGATTCCGGCCATTGCCATCCTGAAGGCAGGCACCAATGGTGCTCTTGCCGGCCTCATTAACATGGTGTTCCATGACGGACAGCCTGTAAATGCCGCCTTCTTCTGGCTGACAGGCACCCTGTCCAGCTTCCTGGACAATGCTCCTACCTATGTGGTCTTCTTCAATACAGCAGGCGGCGATGCCCAGACTCTTATGACTACCATGGCCAGCACCCTGGCTGCCATTTCAGCCGGTGCCGTGTTTATGGGCGCAAACAGCTACATAGGCAATGCCCCCAACTTCATGGTGCGTTCCATTGCTGAGGAAAGCGGCGTTCCCATGCCCAGCTTCTTCGGCTACATGGTCTGGTCTGTCGGCATCCTCATCCCGCTCTTTATTCTGACAACCTTTATCTTCTTCTAAGACGTAACAGACGTCTAAAGCAGATATAGTGTACGGATGGTCCGCAGGAAGAGAGTTTCTTTCTGCGGACCCTTGTCTTTTGGGCTTGCCGTAACTGGCCTGCCAGCTTGCCTTGCAGAAGATTCAAATAGATGATGCCATCAGATACTGGTGATAAAACATAAAAAATTTTCCCCCTTGCCATAATGCCCTTTTTGCGGCCTGGATAATGCTACGCAGTCCTGGCGGCAGAAACAGGCTTGCTGGCAGCTGCATCTGGCCTCCCCCGGATTTCATGAACGGATGCATCTTTTTTGTATCAATCCCTTCATATAGGAGAGTCACTATGCTGAAACGCTCCCTGTTTCCTGTTCTCGTTCTGATTGTCAGCCTCTTTGCTTTTTCTGAGGCATATGCCTTCAAGGCTGATTTGCCGTTCACCCAGGAAAATGTCAGCCTGGAACGCAATGGTGTCAAACTGCACCTTGAACGCATGACGCTGGCAGACACTGCCCCTGAAAAACAGATTTTGCTTGTGCACGGGCTGACCTATTCTTCCCATGAATTTGACGTTGACTATGCCGACTACAGCCTGGCCCGCTACCTGGCCACACAGGGATACGCTGTATGGCGCCTGGACATTGCCGGCTACGGTTCCTCCGCTGAGGTGAAGGACGGCTTTATGCCCAATTCCGACTATGCTGCCGAGGATATTGCCGCAGCCGTCAGAACTATCGTTGGCAAAAGCAAACAGCAGAAGATAGATGTGCTTGGCTGGAGCTGGGGTACAGTGACCAGCAGCCGCTTTGTTGCCAAGTATCCTGAACATGTGCGCAAGCTGGTGCTCTACGCCCCCATCCTGACCGGACTTGGCGCCCATGATGTAACCAATGCCTTTAACCACAACACCTGGGAACATGCCGCAGGCGACTTCCAGGTCCTGAAAGACGGCACCATTGATTACTCCATCTGCGAGCCTGCCGTTGTCGCTACTTTCCAGTCCAATGCCTGGCGCTATGACAAGGAATCAAGCCCCAACGGCGGACGCAAGGATCTCCTTGTAGCAGACACCCAGAGCCTTATCCCCTTTGCCGACCTGAAAGTGCCCACCATGGTTATCTATGGCGACAAGGACCCCTACATCAACACAAAGGCAATGGAAAAGACCAGGGAACTGGCAAAGACTCTTTCCATTGAAACAAAATTTGTCGTTCTTAACGGCGCAGCCCATGCTATGATGATGGAACAGCCGTACTACAGGCCTTTCCGTGAAGCCGTCCTTGGCTTCCTCGCAAAATAACTAGACTTTTACCTGAAAATCAGCGCATCTCGTCAGGGACATGTCCCTGACGGGATGCGCAAAACGTAACTGTCACACTGTCTTTCCCAGGAATGCATATGCCCAAAAATCCTACACAGCACCGCCGCGAACGCATGGAAAGCGTGCTGGCACACCGCCAGCCTGACCTGACCCTGGTTCTGGCCAATATCCATGATCCGCACAATGTTTCGGCCATCTACCGCTCCTGCGATGCCTTTGGCGTGGAATCTGTCCATCTCTATTATACAGATACAGCCTTCCCCATCTTAGGCCGCAAGTCATCGGCCTCGGCTCGCAAATGGGTGCAGTCAAAACGCCATCGCGACAAGGAAGAACTGGCCCAGGCTCTCTCAGGCATGCAGATTCTGGTGACGGACTGTACGCCTACGGCCCGCCCCATGCGCTCCTGGGATTTCACCAAGCCCACCGCTATCATCATGGGCAATGAACACAGCGGGGTCGCTCCGGAGCTGGCTGAAATTGCCACCGGCGAACTGTATATTCCCATGTACGGCATGATTCAGAGCTTCAATGTTTCTGTTGCCGCCGCCATTATCCTGGCAGAAGCAGCCAGGCAGAGAGAAGAGGCAGGCTTGTATGACAGGCGCCGCTACGATGACGAGACCTGGCAGAAAAAGCTTGAGGACTGGCTGGAACGCTGACATGCATCAGCTCTTATGTGTCGGCTCCTTTTGCATGGCAGGGAATAATTCATGACTGACGAGAAAAAGACGATGGTTGCTGTTGCATCAGCAAGTGATGCGGGGAAAAAACGGTGCATCCATATAGAAGGTGCCAGGCAGCATAACCTGCACGATATCAGCATTGATATTCCCAGGGATGAGCTTGTCGTTGTCTGCGGCCCCTCAGGCTCAGGCAAGTCCACGCTGGCCTTTGACATCGTGTATGCCGAGGGACAGCGTCGCTATGTGGAGTCCCTCTCTGCCTATGCAAGGCAGTTTCTGCCCAGGATGGACAAGCCCGACGTTGAAAAGATAGAGGGCCTTACGCCGGCCATTTCCCTTGAGCAGGGAACAACAAGCCACAATCCCCGTTCTACTGTGGCAACAGTCACGGAAATCTATGACTTCCTGCGCGTCTTTTTTGCACGTCTTGGCACCATGTACTGCCCTGAGTGCGGGCGCCCCATTGAGTCTCGCTCCATAGATGAGATCCTGGAAGAAATTCTGGAACTGGAAGAGGGCACAAAGATCCTGATCATTGCCCCCCTTGTCGTTTTACAGAAGGGCACACAGCAGGACCGTCTGAAAAAGCTGAAAGCCCAGGGCTATCAGCGCGTGCGCGCTGACGGGCAGATATATCTTGTGGACGAGGTTCCGCCCCTGGACAAGAACCGCAAACACAGCCTGGATCTTGTTGTAGACAGGCTGGTGATAAAGCAGGGCATACGCTCACGCCTCTCAGAGTCAGTGGAACTGGCCCTGAAAGAGGGAAACGGCCGCATGGTGCTCTGCAGGCTTGACCGTGAAGCAGGGCAGCAGGACAAGATGTATTCAACAACGTCGTCCTGCCCGCATTGCGGCATTGCCATGCCGGCCCTGACTCCTGGCCTCTTTTCCTTCAATACTCCCTTAGGCGCCTGCCCCCGCTGTGTGGGGCTTGGAACCGTAGAATATTTTGAGCCGCACCTCATTGCCCCTAACAGGGGACTTTCCCTTAAGGACGGCTGCCTTCTGCCATGGGCAGACAAAAAAGTCTTCAGCCGCTATGAAAAGGCCCTGCAATGCCTTGGAAAACGTCATGGCTTTTCCCTGGATACGCTCTTGCAGGATTTTTCAGACGATGCCTTGGGCGCCCTGATGTATGGCGAGGATGATAAGGGCAAGCCCGCTGCCACATCTGCGGGTCTTCGCCGCAACTGGATGGGCGGCAGTGTCGCCCTTTCTGCCACAGGTGACTATCAGGCCAAGAATTTCAGCTTTGCAGACGACAAGGCTGTGACCGTGACAGATGAACGCTGGCCTGGCGTGATACCGCTTCTGGAAAAAGGCATGCAGTACGGCGATGCCTGGCGCGATGAACTGGCCCGATACAGGCAGGCTGCAGACTGCCCTGCCTGCCATGGGGACAGGCTGTCTCCAAGCGCCCTGTCAGTCAGGGTGGATGACCTCTCAATCGCGGAATTTTGCAGGCTGAGCGTCCAGAAAGAGCTTGAATGGCTGAACAGCAGAATTTTTTCAGGCAGAAGGCTTGTTATTGCTGAGGCCCTGCTCAAGGAACTCAGGCACAGGCTGAGCTTTTTATGCAATGTGGGCCTTGAATACCTCTCCCTTGCAAGGACCATGTCCACACTCTCAGGTGGCGAGGCCCAGCGCATCCGCCTGGCCTCTCAGCTGGGCTCAGGCCTTGTGGGCGTGACCTATGTGCTTGACGAGCCGTCTATCGGGCTGCATCCCAGGGACAACGCAAGGCTTCTTGCCACACTGCGCTCTCTGCAGGGCAGGGGCAATACCGTCCTTGTGGTCGAGCATGACGAGGCCACCATCTGCGAGGCCGATACCGTTGTGGAACTGGGCCCAGGCTCAGGTGTCTTAGGCGGCAATGTGACCTTTCAGGGGAGCGTGCCCGAACTGTTGCAGTCAGGAACCCTGACTGCCAGGTATCTGCGTGGCGATCTCTGCGTCCCCATCCCTAAGGAACGCAGGAAGCCCAAGGGCTGGCTCACGCTCAAAGGATGCTCTGCCAACAATCTTAAGGGAATGGACGTTTCCTTTCCTTTGGGTGTTCTGACCTGCGTGACAGGTGTATCTGGTTCTGGCAAGTCTTCCCTGGTGGTAGATACGCTCTACAGGCATCTGGCCATTCAGCTTGGCCAGAGAGTGGACAACCCTGGTCCCATAGAAGGCATGGAGGGAGCTCAGGACATAGAGCGGCTTGTGGCCATTGACCAGACGCCCATAGGCAGGACGCCCAGATCCAATCCGGCAACCTATACCAAGATTTTTGACGAGATACGGCAGATTTTTGCCATGACGCCTGATGCCAGGCGCAGGGGCTACAATGCCGGCCGCTTCAGCTTCAATGTCAAGGGCGGACGCTGCGAAACATGCGGCGGGGCAGGGCAGATACAGGTGGAGATGCACTTTCTCCCTGATATCATGGTAACATGCGATGTCTGCCACGGCCTGCGCTACAATCATGAGACCCTGGAAGTGCGCTACAAGGGGCTCAATATTTCCGAGGTGCTTAACCTTACAATCCATGAGGCCAGGTCCTTCTTTGCCAGTTTCCCGTCATTGGAGCGCAGGCTGGGCATACTGGAAGAAGTTGGTTTGGAGTACCTGCACTTAGGGCAGGCAGCGACCACACTCTCAGGCGGCGAGGCACAGCGCATCAAGATATCAAGGGAGCTTGGCAAGCGCAGCCTGCCTGGAACCTTTTATGTCCTTGACGAGCCTACGACCGGACTGCACATGCACGAGGTGGGCAAGCTTATATCAGTCCTTCATACGCTGGTGGACAAGGGCGCATCAGTTGTTGTCATCGAGCACAATACCGACTTTATCCTGTCTGCCGACTATGTCCTGGACATGGGGCCCGGAGGCGGCGACAACGGCGGGCGTATCCTGGCCACGGGCACGCCTGAGGAAATTGCCCAAAATGCTGATTCCGTGACCGGACAGTTTCTCATGTCCGAGAGAAATGCCAGGAAAAAGCGCAAGGTACAGGCTGAAAAGAACGGCCTGGCAGGGCAGTGATGCCTGTATGAAGCCCTGACAATATGCTTGCGTCAAAGCCGCTATATGTTTAAGGTTCTATTTTGGCCCGGTGACACAGCCAGGCTTTCCCTTTCTCAAGGATGCCGGCTGAATGCAGGCGGTATAGCAACTATATCGTTAGTGTTAGGAGTATATGCCCATGAACAGGCTGTTCAGGCGAGATTTTCTTAAGGAAACGGATTTTACACCCGGTGAACTGAGGTACCTGGTCGATCTGGCTGCACGCCTTAAGGCGGCCAAGAAGGCCGGACGTGAACCCAAACTTCTTAAAGGGCGTAATATTGCGCTTCTTTTTGAGAAGGACTCCACCAGGACGCGCTGCTCCTTTGAGGTGGCTGCGCACGATCAGGGTGCACATGTAACCTATCTTGGAGCCAGCGGTTCCCAGATTGGCAAAAAGGAATCCATGGCCGACACCGCCAGGGTGCTTAACGGCTTTTTTGACGGTATAGAATACCGCGGCTTTGGCCAGGAAATAGTGGAAAAGCTGGCCCAGTATGCTGATGTTCCCGTCTGGAACGGCCTGACCAATGAATGGCATCCTACCCAGCTTCTGGCCGACATGCTGACCATGCGCGAGTGCACGGGGCGTCCTCTCAAAGGCCTGACCATGGCCTACCTTGGCGATGCCCGCTACAACATGGGCAACTCCCTTATGACAGGCTGTGCCATGCTGGGCGTCAATTTCCGCTGTGTGGCGCCTAAGGCTCTCTGGACCAGCGACGAGGTCTATACGCAGGCTCTCTCCTATGCGGCAGAGTCCGGGGCCTCTGTTGTTCGTACAGAGGATGTTGCCCAGGGTGTTGAAGGCTGTGACTTCCTGTATTCCGACGTATGGGTTTCCATGGGCGAGCCTGATGAAGTGTGGAAGGAGCGCATTGAGCTGCTGACACCGTACAGGGTGACCAAGGAAGTGATGGAAATGACCGGCAATCCTGAGAGCCGCTTCCTGCACTGCCTTCCTGCCTTCCACAACCGCGAAACAACCATCGGCGAAAAAATCTACCAGCAGTACGGCATAGACTGCATGGAAGTGAATGACGATGTTTTCGAGTCTCCCTATAATGCCGCCTTCCTGGAAGCCGAAAACCGCATGCACACCATCAAGGCCGTCATGGTAGCCACACTGGCTGAAAAAAATATCGACAAGGCCTTGAAGAAGAAGGGCTTTTAGCTTTCAGGGCACTAATCAGAATTATGAGGGCAGGCCAGCCGCAGATATCCGGCTTGCCTGCCCTATAACATGTAAAAGCACGGACTTAAGAGACAGGGGAGAAAAGGGCGCAGCCCTCATATGAAGTCTCATATGAAGTCATGAGGAGAGGACTGGCATGGATGACGAAAGACAGGAAAACAAAGGACAGCCTGAAGAAAACCTGCCTGAAGAAAATGGCCATCTGGACGGAGAAGACCTCCAGGCAAGCCTCTTCAGTACGCCATATGTAGCAGAAATTGCAGGATCCGTCCGCGGCGTCACCTATCTTTCCCTTCTCTATGACATAGCCAACCTGCTCAGCATAACGGCAGATGTGAAGGACAGCCTGGATAAGGTCCTTATGCTCCTGGCCGAAAGGCTGCACATGCTGCAGGGCACGATAACCCTTGTCTCGCCGCAGTCTGGCGAGCTGCGTATTGAATCATCCTACGGACTGAAGCCGGCAGAACGGTCACGCGGCCATTACGTGCAGGGCGAGGGCATTATCGGGCACGTGGTGCAGAGCGGCCAGCCCATGTACATCTCAAACGTGTCTGAAGAGCCGCGCTTTCTGAACAGGACGCGCTCCAGAAACCTCTCCAAAAGCGATATATCCTATATCTGCGTGCCTATCCGCCTGAACCGCCAGGTTGTGGGCGCCCTCTCCGTTGACAGGCTCCTGACGGACCCTGCCCAGCTTGAGGAAGAACAGCAGCTGCTCTTTATCATCGCCATGCTCTTGGGCTATGCCGCCTGGGAAGCCCAGCGTAAGATGGATGAGAAGAATGCCGTCCCAGGCCGTCCCAAGGGCTTTATCGGCAGTTCAGAAGTGATGCAGAGGGTTTATGCCCAGATCATGCAGGTAAGCCACTCCCAGACCACAGTGTTTATCCAGGGAGAGTCGGGCACAGGCAAGGAACTGGCTGCCAGGGCCATTCACGAGGCTTCTTCACGGTCTGAGAGGCAGTTTGTGTCCTTAAACTGCGCAGCAATTCCGGAAAGCCTTATTGAAAGCGAGCTCTTCGGCCATGAGCGCGGCGCCTTTACAGGGGCCGTAACTGCCAGAAAAGGCCATTTTGAGCAGGCCGACGGCGGAACGCTTTTCCTGGATGAAATTGGCGAGCTCTCCCTTATGGCCCAGGCCAAGATTCTGCGCGTTCTGCAGGAGCGCAGTTTTGAGCGCCTTGGCGGAACAGTGCCTATTCATGTGGATGTCAGGCTCATTACAGCCACCAACCGCAATCTGGAAAAAATGGTGGCAGAAGGAACCTTCCGCCGCGACCTTTACTACAGGCTCAACGTCTTTCCCATTGTCCTGCCGCCCCTGCGCGACCGCCAGGACGACATACTGCCCCTTGCCCATTATTTTGTGCAGCGTTTTTCAGAGCAGGCACACAGGGAAGGGGTGCGTCTCTCCCTGGCTGCCATGGACATGCTGCAACGCTATGACTGGCCTGGCAATATACGCGAGCTAGAAAACGCCATGGAGCGCGCTGTCCTGCTCTTAGGGCAGCAGAGCCTGATTTTGCCGCAGCATCTGCCGCAGAGCATGCACGTCTATGCAGAACAGGACCAGGAAGGCGGCCAGGCGCAAAAACACAATACAAATGCCACCTTGCAGGAACATCTGGACGAGCTTGAAAAGGCCTGCATTATCGACGCCATGCACGACTGCCACGGCCAGATTGTCAAGGCAGCCGAGGTGCTGGGGCTGACGCAGCGCATCCTTGGCCTGCGCCTGAAAAAATACAATATAGACTACAAAGAGTTCAGGCATAAAAAGGCGTAGCAGGCGCTGTATCTCCCGATAATAATGAAATCACATTTTTGTAATTTTTCAACCCCTGTGCCGGAAATGTGTCTTTGGCATGGCATAAGCGTGGCAAGGGCTTTTTCTGCCTGTACTGAACAGAAAAATATTCTGTCTCAGGCACTGTGACAGAATGCGTCTCCTTGGCAGGGACTGTCTCAGAGATGAAAATACAAAAATGTCATTTTAGTTGGATAGCTATAAAAACACATAAAAACAATGTGTTATCTTTTTTGTTCTGTCACGCTGAGAGGCTGTTTTTGCTAATGACAGAAAATAAAGTTACAAAAATGTAGTAGTATCAAAGCCGTTTTGCCAGGCAGCCAGCAGGGGCCGGAGCTTGCAGAAAAAGAAAATGTTTTCTGTAACTAACTGATAAAACGTATTAAAAATAAAAAATTGATAAATTTGCCGTGAAACACAGGTGCTCTGGCACACGCCTTGCAATAACAGACGCAAAGCAAAGGCTGCCAGATTGCGAAAAGCCGGAAGGCAGTCCTTCTCATACAGCACATAAGCGGCGGCTGCCTGAATCCGGCGGCTGTTTTCAAGGAGCACATATGTCACAGGCAAGAACACAGGCTGTCTTTGAGGCCATGGCCACAGCCCCCCTGAAGGGCACCGGCGCGCCTGAGCGGTCTGACGATATGTTTGGCGAATATGTCTTCACCCTGGAAGACATGCGCAAGGCCCTGCCCAAGGATGCCTACAAAAAACTCGAACGCATCATCCACAATGGCGAACGCCTCGATCCGTCCATTGCCGACGTAGTGGCAGCTGCCATTAAAGAATGGGCCATTTCCAAGGGTGCTACCCATTATACGCACTGGTTCCAGCCTATGACCGGTACCACTGCTGAAAAACACGATGCCTTTATTTCACCGGTGGGCGATGGCAAAGCCATCTGCGAATTCTCGGGGAAAATGCTTATCAGTGGCGAGCCCGATGCGTCCTCCTTCCCGTCAGGGGGTATTCGTTCCACCTTCGAGGCTCGCGGCTACACAGCCTGGGATCCTTCAGTCCCTGTCTTTGTAATCCCCGGACCCTATTCTGCAACACTCCATGTGCCCACCTACTTCTACTCCTTCTCGGGCGAGGCGCTGGACCGCAAGATTCCTCTGATGCGCTCCATTGAGGCTCTGTCCAAGCAGGCCCTGCGCATCCTGCGCCTCTTTGGCAACACCACTGCGAAAAGAGTCTGCCCCCAGGTCGGCCCTGAACAGGAATACTTCCTGGTCGATACCCATCTGGCAGCCCTTCGTCCCGACCTGCTTCTTTGCGGCCGCACCCTGGTAGGTGCCTCCTCGCCCAAGGGCCAGGAACTGGAAGACCATTATTTCGGTACCATTCCTTCCCGCGTGCAGAGCTTCATGGAAGACGTGGAAAACGAGCTCATCAAGCTTGGCATTCCCGCCAAAACCCGCCACAACGAGGTTGCGCCCGGCCAGTTCGAGATTGCTCCTGTCTATGAGGAAGCCAATATCGCCTGCGACCACAACATGCTCACCATGAACATGATGAGGCACATCGCAGCCAGGCACGGCTTTGTCTGCCTTCTCCATGAAAAGCCCTTTGACGGAGTCAACGGCTCAGGCAAGCACAACAACTGGTCCATGGGTGACGACGAGGGACACAACCTTCTCAATCCCGGCAAGACGCCTCAGGACAATGCCCAGTTCCTGGTCTTCCTGGCAGCAGTCTTAAGGGCTGTTCACAAGCACTCCATAGCCCTGCGCCTTGGTACCATCGGTGCCGGCAACGACCATCGTCTCGGTGCCAACGAAGCGCCGCCGGCCATCATCTCCGTCTACCTTGGCGAGCAGCTGACCGACGTCATCAACAGCATTGTTTCCGGTACGCCTCTGCACAACCAGAAAACAGCAGTAATGGAGATCGGTGTTTCCACCCTGCCTCCTCTGCCCATTGACCTGTCAGACCGCAACCGTACCAGCCCCTTCGCCTTCACCGGCAACAAATTTGAATTCCGCGCTGTCGGTTCTTCCCAGTCCATCGCTCCCGTGAACATCGCCCTTAATGCGGCTGTTGCCTGCGCCCTGGACGACATTGCAACCCAGCTTGAGGCAGCCATCTCCGCCGGTGTCTCCCTGAACCAGGCCCTGCAGGACTTCCTGCCCCGCGAGTTCAAGGAACACATGCCCGTTGTCTTCAACGGCAACGGCTACACCGAAGCATGGCCCAAGGAAGCTGAAAAGCGCGGCCTGCCCAACCTGAACAACACTGTGAGCGCCCTGGAACGTTATACTGACCCCGATGTCATGAACGTCTTCCTGCGCCACGGTATCTTAAGCGAGCGTGAGATTGTTTCCCGCCAGGACATCCTGCTGGACACCTATGCCAAGCAGATCCTGCTGGAAGCCCACATGATGTACGACCTGGTAAGCCAGAGGGTCCTGCCTCCCTGCGCCAAGACGCAGGCCAAGGCTGCAAGGCTGTATCTTTCCACCAAGGAAGCCGGCCTGGATGCCAAGCCCGAGCTTGAAAGGCTCAACCGCATCCGCAGCCATGTGCTGGCACTGGACGAACTCCTTGCCAAACTGGAAACAGCCAGGGAAGCAGTTGCCAACACAGAAGACGTGCTGGCCAGGGCCAGGGCAGCCAGGGACACCATTGTTCCTCTGATGAGCGAGATGCGTAGCCACTCTGATGCCATGGAACTGATTGTGGATGATTCCGAGTGGCTCCTTCCCAAGTACGAAGAACTGCTCTGGATCCACTAGGCAAAACAAACTAACAAGCCCTCGTCCCTGCCGTGCAGGCGGGGATGAGGGAATACAAAGCACTTGCAATCAGCCGCCCCTTTTGTTTCAGAAATTTTTGGGGGAAGATGCCTGAAAACAAAAGCTGGCTGAGAGCAGGTTGTCCCGGCGGACAAGACAGACGTGTACGTCTGTCAAAGCCCCGGGTGCCCCCCCGGAAGAAGTCTTTCGGGGGAAAGGAACTCTTCCGGGGGGCATGGTATTTCACACTGCCGTTTCTCCTTTTTTCAAAAAGCAGGGATGCGCAAAGGCATCCTTGCTTTTTGCCACCTCTTCCCCCTGGCAAAAATTGCTGCCAGACAAATTTTTTCCGCCAGGCCTGAGAGCCTGCAAAATCGACAAGGAACAACAATGGGCCAGACCTTTTCTTTTACCAAGATGCACGGCTGCGGCAACGACTATATCTACGTGAACTGCTTTACCCAGCATATTGATGATCCGGCCGCTGTCTCCAAAGTCGTTTCAGACAGGCATTGCGGCATAGGCGGAGACGGGCTGGTCCTTATCTGTCCCTCGGACGTGGCCGACGTCAGGATGCGTATTTTTAATGCCGACGGATCTGAGGCCGAAATGTGCGGCAATGCCACCCGCTGCGTGGCCAGGTATGCCCATGAGCACGGACTTGCCGAAGGGGACCTGGTCCGTATAGAAACAGGCTCAGGCATAAAGGTAGCCAGGCTTCTCATGGAAGACGGCAGGGTCACAGGTGCGACAGTTGATATGGGAGAGCCTGTCCTTAAAGCCGGTTCCATCCCTGTCAGGCTCCCTGAAGGCTTTGATGCCCAGGCATTTTTTAAGGGACAGCCCTTTACTGTAGATGGAACCGAGTGGCAGGCCAACGTCGTCTCCATGGGCAATCCCCACAACGTCCTCTTCCTGGACGAAACAAGGCCTCCCCTTGAAGAGCTGGATCTTGCCAAGGCTGGTCCTGCCTTTGAAAATCATGCGCTGTTCCCCGAACGCATCAATACGGAATTTGTGCGTGTGGAGTCCGATTCCTCAGTGTCCATGCGCGTCTGGGAGCGCGGATCCGGCGAGACCATGGCCTGCGGCACCGGTGCCTGCGCCGTGGCTGTGGCCTGTATTGAGACAGGGCGTACCAAACGCACCGTGAACGTGCATCTTTTGGGCGGTACGCTGACAATTTTCTGGGACCCTGAAAGCAATCATGTCTTTATGACAGGTCCTGCAACACACGTTTTTGACGGTGTCATAACTGTGTAATATACGTACAGGCCCCGTTTGAAATTTCAGAAAATTAACATTGCGCCTGGTGCTTTGAAGCAGGAAGCTTCAAAGGCAGTACCAGGCTTGCACTGACAAAAAGGATTTCCCCCATGGTACAGGTCAATTCCCATTATCTTTCCCTGCAGAAGAACTATCTTTTTACCGAAATTGCCCAGAGAGTGCGGGCCTACAAGGCTGAAAACCCTGATAAAAATGTCATAAGCCTTGGTATTGGCGATGTGACAAAGCCCCTGGTTCCCTCGGTAATAAGCGCCCTGCATGAGGCAGTGGATGACATGGGGACAGAGGCCGGCTTCCATGGATACGGTCCTGAGCAGGGCTATGCCTTCTTGCGCGAGGCGCTGGTGAAAGAGTATGCCGGCCTTGGCGTTGTCCTGGATGCAGACGAAGTATTTATCGGGGACGGAGCCAAGAGCGACATCGGCAATTTTCAGGAACTTTTTGATGAGTCCTGCATCGTTGCCGTGACGGATCCTGTGTACCCTGTCTATGTGGATTCCAATGCCATGAGCGGACGCGCCGGCTTTCCTTGCGAAAACGGACGCTTTGACAGGCTGATGTATCTGCCCTGCACGCGCGAAAACGGCTTTGTCCCCGCTTTCCCTGACAAGGCTCCCGACATCCTCTATCTCTGCTCTCCCAACAATCCCACAGGCACAGCCCTGAACAGGGAAGCCCTGACAGAGTGGGTGGCCTATGCCAGAAAAAACCGCATGCTCATCCTTTTTGACGCAGCCTATGAGTCCTTTATTACTGAAAAGGATGTGCCGCACTCCATCTATGAGATAGACGGGGCAAGGGAAGTGGCTGTAGAATTCCGCAGCTATTCAAAGACTGCCGGCTTTACCGGGCTGCGCTGTTCCGCAACCATTGTGCCAAAGGAACTTAAGATAGAGGACGGCAAAGGCTCCCTGACTGACTTAAACAGCCTCTGGCGCCGCCGCCAGTGCACCAAGTACAACGGCTGCCCCTATATCGTGCAGAAGGCTGCCTATGCCGTGCATACTGAAAAAGGCCGTGCCGAGGTCATGGAGCAGGTCAGAGCCTATCTTGCCAATGCCTCTGCCATACGCTCTGCCCTTGAAAACCAGGGCTATGAAGTGTACGGAGGCGTCAATGCCCCCTATATCTGGGTCAGGACCCCTGACGGACTGGATTCCTGGTCCTTCTTTACAGTCCTGCTCACAAAGGCCCAGCTAGTCTGCACGCCTGGTGCAGGCTTTGGTGCCAGCGGCGAGGGCTATGTGCGGCTCACGGCGTTCGGGACGCCGGAAGATACTGAAAAAGCAATTAAAAGGCTCAGCGCACTGTAATTTTATTCCCCCATTGTATGCGTGAGAAGGACAGGTGCGCTTTCCTCTCACGCAGGGAAGACAGCAAAGGCTCTCTTCCCCTTGTTCCAAGGCGGTTTCCTATGTGTAGAATTGGTTCAATCAAAAGCCTGGATCCTGTGCCGCCCTCGCAGGCCCTGCGACTGATGATTCCCCAGCAGGAAGGGCATGACAACTCCGGATTCGCCATGGTCATGAAGGACCTGGATGGCGCATTCAAACATTACAAAAACTATCCGCTCCTCTCCATGGCCTGTACAACCCGGGGTGTGGGGCTGGTCAACGAATACATGGAACAGCACGGCTTTGTGCAGGTCGGCCAGTGGGTGCCTGATGTAAACAGGCAGCCTGGCCTGCGCATAGAGGCCATGCCCAGATACGTGTTCCGCAACTACGATTATCCCGAGATTTACCGCTACCGCACCCAGGCCGAGCGCGAGGATCTTCTGCTGGATACAAGGCTTGAACTGCGCAAGCTGCTTGAAGAGAGCAACGACGGCTTTGTGTATTCCTTCTGGCCTGATGTGCTGACTTTGAAGGAAATAGGCGACCCTGCCGATATCGCCACCTATTTCCGTCTCTGGGATGCCGACAGCCGCCTTTCTGCCCGCAATATCGTTGTGCAGTGCCGTCAGAATACCAACTACGACATCGTGCGCTACGCTGCCCATCCCTTCTTTCTTCAGGGATTCACGCTCTGTGCCAACGGTGAAAACACCTTCTTCACCAAGAACAAGGAATTCCAGAAGTCTCTTTTCCGCGGCTACATCGGCTTTGAGTCGGATTCTCAGACCTTCCTCTATTCCCTGCACTATGTCCTGCATGAGCTGAAATGGCCCATCCGCTATTTCAAGCACGTGATAACCCCGCTTCCCTTTGCCGAACTTGAAGCAAGGCCTGACAGTGCCGTGCTGAAGCTCATCCGCGAGTCCCTGGCCCATCTGGAAATCAACGGTCCCAATACCATTATCGGCATGCTGCCCGACTCGACCATGATTACCTGCTGCGACTCCAAAAAGCTCCGTCCCGTGGTGATGGCCCGTACAGACCGCATGGTTGCCATTGCCTCCGAGGTATGCGGTGTCAACGAAATTATGCCGGATCGCGATACCACCAAGGATATCTATCCCAATGAAAGGGAGCTTATCGAAATCCGCAATGACCTGGAGATAGTCAGATGGAAGCAGTAAACACTCAGGATATCTCGGTCAACGATCTTCCCTGGAAGATAGAGTACAAGCCGGATCAGTGCACCCTGTGCGGATCGTGCGTGGCCGCGTGTACCTTTGCTGCCATCCATGTGGATGTGCAGCGCAGGGATGTCCCGCAATCTGTGGGCACAAGCCCTGAACCGCAGACGCAGCACCTTGCCCGTCCTGTTATCGTGCAGACGGCGGATCTGGCGCACTCCTGCTGTGGTTGCGGCATGTGCGAGAAAATATGCCCCAACCAGGCTATCAGGCCTGTGCGCAACCCTGACAACAGGGCAACATTGCTTAAGCGCCACACAGGGCCCATCAAGCGCGGCGGACGTACCAATTTGAACAGCCAGCGCACTCTTGATTCCATTATCGTGGGCCGTATCTCCCAGATGACGGACCCGGCCCTGGACTCAGAGCGCCATACCTTTGACTTGCGCGCCCCCCTTGGCCGTGTGGTCGAAGCCAAAAAGCTGCCGCTGGCCGTAGAGGGCGACAATTTAATCGTGCAGGAGCATATGCCTCCGGTGCGCTGGATTTATCCGATGATTTTTTCGGACATGTCCATAGGCGCCCTTTCTCCCAGGGCCTGGGAAGCCCTGGCCCTGGCAGTGACCTATCTCAACGAAAAATGCGGCCTGCCGGTGCGCATGAGCTCAGGTGAGGGCGGCGTGCCCCAGAAGCTCATGGAGAGCGACCATTTCAAGTATTTCATTTTGCAGATAGCCTCCGGCCATTTTGGCTGGAACCGCATTGTGCGCGCCCTGCCGCGCATGAAGACAGATCCGGCTGCCGTGCTTATCAAGATAGGGCAGGGTGCCAAGCCCGGCGACGGCGGCCTTCTGCCGGCAGCCAAGGTCCGCTCCCACATACAGGCATTGCGCGGCGTTCCCAAGGCAACCCTGCATTCACCGCCAAACCATCAGGGCCTGTACTCCATTGAGGAGTCCGTGCAGAAGATGCACCTCTCCCTCAATGCAGCCTTCGGCTTCCGCGTGCCTGTGGCCATCAAGTGTGCAGCCTCTGCCACTTCTGTCTCAGTGTACAATAACCTCCTCCGCGACCCATACCGCATCTGCGGCGGCTTCTTCCTGGACGGTATCCAGGGCGGCACAGGCGCTGCCAACGAGGTCTCGCTGGATCACACAGGGCATCCCATCGTCTCCAAGCTGCGCGAATGCTACCAGGCAGCCGTGGCCCAGGGCCTGCAGGGACAGATTCCCCTATGGTGCGGCGGCGGCATAGGCATGACCGGCAATGCGGCAGCAGACGCCTTCAAGATGATCTGCCTTGGTGCCAACGGCGTCATCGTGGGCAAGATGCTTATCCAGCTCTTAGGCTGCATAGGCAACGAGCAGGGACGCTGCAACAGGTGCAATACGGACAAGTGTCCCACCGGCATCTGCACCCAGGATCCCCGCCTGATGAAGCGTCTTGACGTGGACAGGGGCGCCCAGGCTGTAGTGGACTATGTCCTGGCCTTTGACGAAGAACTGCGCAAGCTTATGGCTCCTGTGGGGAACTCTTCCCTGCCCGTGGGCCGCTCCGATGCCCTTGTCTCTACAGACAAGGCTGTGGCTGACAAGCTTGGCATTCAGTATGCGTGCTAATTAAGGGGGACGATTATGCTTACCATACATACCCTGGAAAATACTGTGCGCATGTCTACCCAGGATCTTATCCTGGCCATTGAAAAGGCTGTTGCCAGAGGCGAGACCGATTTCAATGTGGATGCCTCAGGCCAGCACGACATAGGCGGTCCCCTCTGGAATGCAGAGGGCAAGAAGCTGACCTTCCTGGTCCGCAATCCCGGCCAGCGCGTGGGCTGCATGTGCATGCCCGATACCGAGGTCATTGTTGACGGCCCTGCTCCTGCAGACGTGGGCTGGCTCAATGCCGGCGGCCGCATCGTTGTGCGCGGCGATGCCGGCGATACGGCAGGCCACTGCGCAGCAGGCGGAACCATTTACATAGGCGGCCGTGCCGGAACCAGGTCAGGCTCGCTGATGAAGCACGATCCTCTCTATGAGGAGCCTGAGCTCTGGATTCTTAAGAATACCGGGTCATTTTCCTTTGAATTCATGGGCGGCGGCAAGGCCGTTGTCTGCGGCTGTGATGCCCAGACACTGCCCTCTGTCCTTGGCGATCGTCCCTGCGTCGGCATGGTCGGCGGCGTTGTCTACGTGCGCGGGCCTGTGGCTGAGCTTCCTAAGGAACTGAGGCTGGTTGATATTACAGAGGAAGACAGGACCTTCCTGAAAGACGGCCTTGAAAAGTTCCTTGATGCCGTACAGCAGAAAAAGCGTATGGCAGAACTCACTGTGTGGAAGCAGTGGCACAAGATTGTGCCGCTGAGCTTTGCCGAGAGGGAAAAGTCCTCCCGCCCGTCCATGGCCGACTTCAGGCGCAACGAGTGGGTGAAGGGCGGCATTTTCTCAAACGTCTTTCCTGATGACGGCGTCTGCAACGGCCTTGTCGGCCATGACATGTGGCGGTTGCGCGTGCCCAAGTGGGAAAACCATTATGACTGCGCACCCTGCGAGCATGCCTGTCCCTGTGGCATCCCGAGCCAGCAACGCTTCAATCTTCTGCGTCAGGGAAGGACAGAAGAGGCCTTACGCCTTGTCCTGGACTATTCGCCGTTCCCTGGCTGCGTCTGCGGATCTGTCTGTCCCAATCTCTGCATGAGCGCCTGCACCAGAGCCTCTGTTGACTTCCCCGTCCAGATAGGAAAGCTGGGACTTTTGTCAAAGGACGTGGAAATAGCCGGCCCTGACAAGAAGACCGGCAAGAAAGTCGCTGTCATCGGCGGCGGCGTGGGCGGCCTGGCTGCGGCCTGGCGCCTTGCCCGCAAGGGCCATGAGGTCACCGTCTTTGAGCGTGAAAAGCGCATGGGCGGCAAGATGGAGCAGGTTATTCCCAGGGAGCGCCTGGATGAGAAGATCCTGAAGAAGGAGCTGGCCCGCATTGAGAAAATGGGCGTCCGCTTTGTCAATAATTATGCCGTGGATGCTGCAAAATTTGCAGAAATCCGCTCCAAGCATGATGCAGTCATTGTGGCCACAGGCGGCCATGTGGCCAGGATCTTCAACTGGCCGGGACGTGAGCGCATAACTGCAGGCATAGACTTCATGAAAGCCGTCAATGCCGGCAAAAAGCCCAAGGTGGCTGATAACGTCATTGTCATCGGCTGTGGCAATGCCGGCATGGATGCGGCAGCAGGCGCCTACAAGATGGGTGCCAAGAAGGTTATCTGCATTGACGTGCAGAAGCCTGCGGCCTTCCAGAAGGAAATTGACCACATCACCGGCCTTGGCGGCGAGATTATCTGGCCTGTCATGACAAAGGAAATCACGGAGAAGGGCATAGTGGCCGAGGACGGCCGCCTGATCCCCGGCGAGCAGGTTATCATCACCATCGGCGAGTCCCCTGACCTGTCCTTCCTGCCCGAGGGCGTTGACAAATTCCGTGACTGGCTGGCTCCCCATGCCGACCAGAGTATCCTGGAAGGTGTCTTTGCCGTTGGCGACACCATAAAGCCAGGCCTTCTGACCAGTGCTATCGGATCCGGCAACTCTGCAGCTGATGCCTGCGATGCCTATCTTGAAGGGAGATCCTACGAGCCTGCAAAGAAGACACTGATTGACAAAAAGGCCTTGCATACAGCCTATTTTGCACGCTGCGCCAGGGCTGACATGCCTGAGCCCGGCAAGGACTATTTGCGCTGTGTCAGCTGCGGAACATGCCGTGACTGCCATACCTGCGAGACCTTCTGCCCTGAAAAGGCCATATCAAGGACAGAGACAAAGAACGGCTTTGCCTATGTCTCTGATCCTGAGCGCTGCATAGGGTGCGGTGTCTGTGCCGGCGTGTGCCCCTGCGGTGTCTGGACCATGCACGACAACGATATGCTTGAACACGGCTAAAAAGGATTTTGCTTTAAAAAAAGCACCCTGCATGTAAAAGAAGAGGCTCATCCGCCCTGATGGCGGATGGGCCTTTTGCTTTGTACTGTGTTTACAGGCTATTGGGCCGCAGTCCGGCACTTTGCCAGGCACTGTTTTTGAGAAAAGGCCAGGCCCCATCTGACGACGGTTCTTTTCTTTGCCAGCAATGGCGTAGCATACTGATTTTCGGCGATCTGGCTCAGAGCCTTGTCTGCTTCGCTGGCGAGTTGCGTCTTCCTGGCTGTGTATTTGAGTTCTATTATGATGGAGCGTTTTTTCTTCTCATCATCAATAAGGATGTCGGGACGTCCTGCGCCGCTTTCAATATTTGAGGAGAGCTCAAACCTGCTGTTGGCAAAGAGTCCCAGTAGCCAGGCATGGTAAAAGCCTTCTTTTCCCACATGCGTTCCGTCATGAAAGCTTGTTTTGCACAGAAGAGCTGAAGAAAGGGTCTGTGTGACTTCCTGTTCATCGCCGTTCCAGAAGGCATTGACAAGGTCGGCCAGATCAGTCTTTTCAGGCAGGTCCTTAAACCACGCTGAAATGTCGTCCCTGAAAATGGTATAGACTTCACGGTTGGGAATGCGCAGGAGCACCTGTTCAGAGTCTGACCATTTCTTCGTGCAGGAAGCCATGGTACACTGGGTCAGATAGCCTGTTGTGTAGAGCAGGGTCCACAAGGCGTCTTCTGAACTGTACAGATCTCTGTATGTCATTTCTTCCCTGACTGCCTGGCTGACAGAGCCGCCCTGGATAAGCGTGGCAATTTTTTTGCCGACAGGCATGACATCCATGAAATCAATGCATTTTCTGACAAGATCATTGCCGCTTGAATGGACCCAGTACTTTTGCGGAGGAAGATCGGGATCATTTTTCAGATCCTGAAGATAGTTCATGATATCCCAGGGACAGTACATCTTTATGCCCGAACCGAAGCAATAGCCGTCATACCATCTGCGCAGCGCGTTCTTTTTGTGCGTAAGAGCTGTATCGGTAAGAAGATGGTCTACCTCATCGGAGGTAAAGCCGAATTTGTCTGCAAATACAGCATCTGAGATGCCATAACATTTGAAGTTGTTCAGACCGGTAAAAATATTCTCCTTTGTGATGCGAAGACAGCCAGTCAGGACAGCAAACTCAAAATACTCATTGGTCTTCAGGCCCGTTTCAAAGAGACTGCCCATGAACTCAGCAAGTCTTATCTGATCATCCTGTGCAGTTAGCGAAGAGAAAGGCGCATCATATTCGTCGATGAGGATGACAGCCTTTTTCTGGTACATAGCAAATAAGGCCTTAGAGAGATGCAACAGAAGATCAGGCAAATCTTCCATGGGTGCTGTACGCTCCAGTATGGCTGTAAGAATCTTTTTTGTCTGTTCCGGCACATCCTTACATTCCAGGACAGCGCTGTGGTCCTGGCATAATCTGCTGGCAAAGGCTGCAAAGCGTCTGACAACACCGTCAAAGGTGGAGATCTTTATAGTGTTCAGGGGCAGATACAGCACAGGATGCTGGTTCATCCACTTGTCGCAGAGGGCGCTGTCTTTTGAAATGGCCAGGCCTTTAAACAGTTCCCTGCTGTTTTTTGTGCAGTCAAAAAACTCTCTCAGCATGGTGATGTTCAGGCTTTTGCCAAAACGCCTTGGCCTGGTGATGACCATAGTCCTGGCAGTGTTCTCTGTCAGAAGCTCGGAGATAAAGGCTGTCTTGTCCACGTAATATTCCTGCTGTTCCCGCAGGGAGCGGAATGAGACAGAGCCTATTGGCATTTTGTAGTCAGTCATTATCTTACCTCGTATGGCAGGGAGGCTGTCTTTGGGCTTTGGGGATGCAGCCTTCTTTTCTTCTCAATGCCCTATTCACTACAGTATTTCCTGTAGGATGAAAACTTGTAAAACTGCCTGTATAAGGGTAGTCATGTGCCTTCAAAGCCTGCCGCATGCACATGAGCCTTTTCCTTAAGGCATATTGTGCCCTATCTTTTGTACCGGATTTTGCCATGGACATGACCCATTCCCAGCCAGCTACTCCTGCTTCCACAGAACTTGACCATATATTGTCATCCATAGACAAGGCCTTTCATGTTTCCTTTACGCCCTTGTCCTATAATGGCAGAAATTTTGACATCCTGGACGTGGACAACATGACGGCCTACCTTGATGCCCTTGCAGCCTCTGCCAGGGTAAAGAACCCGTTAAAGGAGCTTCCCATATGGGCCAAGGTGTGGCCTGGCTCGTTTGTCCT
>CAVLCT010000010.1:36111-40950 GCA_963661665.1 Bulleidia sp.
AAGAAATTCAAGATCCAGGAACTGTACCTGCCAGGCTCCTTTACCGATAATGAAGGGGAAGAGCACAAGCGCCTGTACTCCCTGCTGATCGTCAGAAAATAAGCCTTAAGACAGGCGTAAAGCCCAGATAGTGGTCAGAAAAGCGGCCGGAACAAAACAAGACAGCCATGAAAGGAAACGGAGCATCTATGGCAAGCGTACAGGAAATTCCCCTTATTGAGCTTAAGTCCTGCCCCAAGGGCTATACAAAGGACAGCGACAAGGTACAGTCCCCTGAAAAGACTGTGGAGCAGGTGAAGGCAAAGCTTGCCTCTGTCAATCAGGATATTTTGCTGGATATCCGCAGGGTGGATGTGGGCAGATTAGGTATACCTGTCTATCTGAGCGTCTGCGGCACTGAGGCCAGGCGCATCATGCCCACGCGCAAGCAGATGGGCAAGGGCGCCTCTCCTGAACAGGCAAGGGCCTCCGCTCTTATGGAGCTCATGGAGCGCTATGCCTTCTTTACTTTCTGGGAGAGGGAGCCGTACATGGCTGAGCTGACCTACTCAGAGGCCATGGACCGATTTGGCAGCGACTGCATGCCCCTGGAAGAAATCACCCGCTCTGTCCATGACAGCCTGGATGCAAAAAATGCCCTTGCCGTCATGAACTGCGTGCGCTGGCGCTTTTACCCTGCCACCTGCCTTGGCAGCGGCAAAACTGTGTGGCTGCCCCTGGACTGGTTCAAGACCTTAAGCGAATTTAACGGCTCAAGCTGTGGCAATACGCAGGAAGAATCCCTCTTACAGGGCATATGCGAGCTCATAGAGCGCCATACCTGCGCCCTTGTTGACAGGGACCACCGGGTCACAGCCACCATTGACCAGAAAAGCCTCAAGGATCCCGTGCTGCTGGATCTCTGCAAGCGCTTCAAGGACCAGGGCATACACCTTGTCCTCAAGGATTTTTCAATGGGGATGCCTGTTCCCACAGTAGGCGCCATTGCCTGGGATCCGGCAACCTTCCCTGGAAAGAGCGAAATTGTCTTTACAGCAGGAACTGCCTCTTCTCCTGTCAAGGCAGCCATCCGTGCCGTGACTGAAGTGGCCCAGCTGGCAGGTGATTTCTGCACCAATGCCTGCTATGAGGCCTCGGGCCTGCCCAAGTTTGCCTCCCTTGACGAGTGCGCCTGGCTTATGGAGGGCGATACAGTCAGTCTTTCCTCCCTGCCGTCAGCAGAGTCCCATGACATTGCCGATGAAATCCGCACGGTTGTGGCAGGGCTTGCGCCCCTTAATGTCTATGCCGTTGAGACAACCAATCCCCTGCTTAACGTGCCGGCACACTATCTTGTCATACCAGGCCTTGCCTTCAGGGAGCGTGACAAGAATGAAAGTGTTGGTCTTTTTGCCGGCCGCATTGTTGCCGAAACACAGGATATCGAGACGGCCAGACGCCATCTTGAGACAATAGCCAAAGCCTATCCCGTAGCCCATTTCCTGCCGTTTTTTGCCGGCATGCTGGCCATGCGCGAGGAAAAGTGGCAGGAAGCAGCCGGGCTTTTTTACGAAAGCATAGAGAGGCAGCCTGATGATCTGGCAAAGGGGCTGGCTGTCTTTTACGCTGCCTACTGTCATGCCATGGCAGGAGACTGGAAGGGCGCAGAGCCTCTCTTTGCCAGGGCCTGTGCTCTCTGCCCTGGCATGAAGGAATATACCAACTTTTATGGTGTTTCTCTCTTTAAGCAGGAGAAATATGCCGAAGCTGCCAGTGCCTTCAAGGCCTCACTGGCCATAGACAAAGGCTCTGTCATGGATCTTGCCAACCTTGGCATGTGTGAAATGCGCTTGGGCGATCTTGAGGCAGCTAAAGAGCACCTTGGCAGTGCCCTTGAGCTTGACCCCTCCATTGCCTTTGCACGCGATGCCCTGCAAAGCCTTTCAGAAGAGAAATAGGAGATACTTCCTTGTCACTCAATAAAACCAAAACCATTGTGCCCGGAGCCGTTGTGCTCTGTCTGCTTCTGCTTGTCGTGTATGTCACCTGCGTCGGTGTCTTCAGCCCCGTCGCAAACCAGTCGTACAAGCCACCCCTGGAAGCGCCTAAGACAGATCAGGAAAAAGCCATGGTAATGGCAAATGCCCTGGTTCAGCCCATAGAGGAAGAACTGGACGGCTTTTTTGGCTGGCTGCCCAATGACTTGTTCTTTGTGCCGTCGATCATTGACAACAAGACCAACTATCAGCAGGGCGTCCTCTATGCGACACGTTCTGCCTCCGATCTTTTGTCCCACGTCATAGCCCGCTACGGTGACAAGGACACTATTCCTCCCATGCTGGTCAATGCCACAAGCCAGGATTTTGCCTACGGATCTGATGTCTGGGGCTGGTGGCTTGTATACAGCAGTGAAAAACGCTACCGCTCAGGCATTAAGAACTGGCGTCTCTGGGCCTCAGAGGTCGGCAACGAGAACAGCAAGAAGGCACAGGTGTACAATGTGACCACCAATGACGTGGTGCAGATTGTTTCCTGGGCCAACGGGCTTATGGAATATACACTGGGCGTGCTCAATGACATCAAGGTCGGCCATTTCCAGAGCGATGATGCAATTTATTATGTAAAGGGCATCTGCCGTGTCGTGGACAGTGTCCTTGAAGGGCTCATACAGTGTGATAATTCCATGGTTGAACGTGGCGGCAAGGAAAATGTCGATGAGGTGCTCAAGCGCTTCAAGATGATTTCCCAGTTCAATCCTACCTATGTCGTTGCCGGATCCTATGGCGTGGGCGACAGCTTCTGGCCCAATCACATAGCTGCCATGGCAAGGCATGTCGATATCGTGAGCAACCGTCTCTCGGATATCGTCAAGACCATGGAAAAGTAATTGCTGAAAAGATATGTTCAGGGGGTTGCGTTATGGTACGCAGTCCTTTCTGGCATTGCCTTTGATATTGATATGAGGATGGGGTGCAGCAGTCCGTTGCCTTGCATCCCGTCTTCATTTTACGTGCATATTGCCTGTACCTTTCAGAGGTACGCAGGAGGTATCATCATGCATCGTCTGGGTGCGCTTGTCCTGCCCGTCTGCCTGGCTGTTTTGCTCTCTGGCTGTTCGCTGTTTTTTGGAAGCAAAACCCCGCAGGTCGCAGATAACCGCGAATACGCCAAGCTGATCCGTCTTTTGCCTGGCCAGATGCAGAAGCAGGGGCTGGCGGATGCTTCCCTTGCCTATGCAGATGCGGGAACCCCGTCAGGAGACTACGCCCAGCGCATGTTCAGACAGCTGTCCCCTGATTTCCTCTTTGGGGAAAAACGGCATGAAGTCTATCTCGGGGACACCTTCCATGCTACTCTGACGCCTTCCAGCCATGAATACATGGATAAGGACAGGCGCGGCTTCTATATAAGCCATCCTTCGCAGAAGCTCTCCATGCGCCTGCTGGCCAGGGTTGACTGGAACCAGGACGGGGAATGGGACTGGCTGATGCTCTGCACTGTCGAGCAGTACATGGGCGGCAGGGTGCACTCTTATTATGTGCTTGCCCCAGAGCCCAAGAATTCAACGGAAATGACGCATGGTGTCATCTTTGCCTGCGTAACGGAACGCGGGCTTGCCAGGCCTGAAATAGAGCTGCGCGACATCAGCGACTATGGCAGAAAGGATGAAGGCATGGCACCGACTGAGGTGACCGAAGGCCTGCCTGGCGAGAGGGCAGTGACAGAACCTCCTTCAAAGCAGGCTGAGCAGGGCGGCATTCAGGAAAGAGATATCTGATGATATCGCGAGCGATGTCTTTTTAGTTCGGGATAGCATACGCATAACAAGGCTTTTAGAGGAGTAGGGCGTGAAACAGAAGCACTGGACAGGTCTTGTGGTTTTGCTCTGCATTATGATTGCCCTTAGCTGGGCATGGCATGAAAGAGAGGAAAAGGGGGCTGACAAGACTCCTGTCCTTGGCGGCATGGATGACGGCTTCGGGGCTGTGCGCAACGAAGTGCGCAAAAATTTTGAAAAGGCCTGTGCCGAACTCAATGAGAAGATAGCCGCAAGGACAACAAGCGGAGATCTGGAACTTTCCTCCGCAGAGGTTGGTGACGGCCCTTCCATGACCTATGTCTACACTGTGAAAAAGCCTCTTGATGCAGAGACTTCCAGGGACAAGGTCTTTGCCATTGTGGCAGACAAGGTCTGCAATATCCCTGAGATGCGCGACTATATGCCCTATGGCATATACTATACCTATGTGTATCGCGATGAAGAAAACAGGGAACTGTTCAGCCTGCGTATAGATGAGGATGTCTGCAAAAAGCACGAACAGTCAGCCGCTCCCAAAGACAATGTTGTGAAGACGGAAGACAACGCCTCTTCTGTCCCGGCCAGCCAGGCTGGCAGTGCTGAAACTGACAAGAAACAAGGTGGCAAATAATGGAAAAACATCTGATACGGCTGGATATAGAAGCTCCATACGAAGCCTACGATGAAATAACAGGCCTTCTGACCCTGATGGTGTCAACAGGCTGGGAGGAACAGAGCCTGGCCTCTGGCGATATCTTGTTCCGTGTCCATTGCGACAACGCTGGCCTCATACAGGATGTGGAGCAGGCCGTCCTGGCAAGGGTGCCTGACGCAAAATGCGCAAGGGACAGCATTGTTGAGCAGGACTGGCTCAATTCCTGGAAGGAGTATTTTACGCCTGTGCCCTGCGGCAAACGCTTTGTGGTTCTCCCTCCATGGCTGAAAGAGCAGGCTGCCAGGGATTATGACGGAAGGATTCCCATTGTCATAGAGCCCAGAAGCGCTTTTGGCACAGGGCATCATACAACGACTGCGCTCTGCCTTGGCGTTCTTTCCGACCT
>CAVLCT010000011.1:0-36860 GCA_963661665.1 Bulleidia sp.
CAAGGTTTTTCGCTTAATCTGTTGCGAGATCCAATATCAACACTTCAATTCCTCTGGAGGAACGGTATGCCTACGTATGTTGATCCGTCAAAATGCGACGGTTGCAAAGGCGGCGAAAAGACGGCCTGCATGTACATCTGCCCCAACGATCTTATGATCCTGGATCCCGATGCCATGAGGGCCTACAACCAGGAGCCCGATGCGTGTTGGGAATGCTACTCCTGTGTCAAAATCTGCCCTCAGGGCGCCATCACGGCTCGTCCCTATGCAGACTTTGCTCCCATGGGTGGCACATGTATCCCCATGCGTTCTGCTGACTCCATCATGTGGACCGTTAACTTCCGTGATGGCAGCACCAAGCGCTTCAAATTCCCCATCCGTACAACTCCTGAAGGCTCCATTAAGCCTCTCGAAGGCTGGACGGCCACGGGTACCCTGGAAGACGAGCTGTTCTACACCGAGAAAGAGCTTGTTAAGCCCCAGGCTCCCATCATGAAGAAGGCTGAAGTTTCTGAACCCGAAAAGTACCAGATCTTCTAATCATACTTTGATAAACGACAGTTTATATCTTCTTCATATTTAGGAGTTATTACTATGCCTATGATCCCTGTTAAGGAAGCGCCCCGTGGCGTTGCCATTTCCGAACCCACCGTTAAAGAACATGACGTTGACCTGCTGATCGTCGGCGGCGGCATGGGCGCCACCGGTGCTGCTGTTGAAGCCTGCTACTGGGGCGATCCTCTGGGAACCAAAATCCTCGTCGTTGACAAGGCTTCCCTTGAGCGTTCCGGCGCTGTGGCCCAGGGCCTTTCCGCCATCAACACCTTCCTGGAAAACAACACTGCTGACGACTACGTCCGCATGGTCCGTACCGACCTTATGGGCCTCGTCCGCGAAGACCTCATCTTTGACGTAGGCCGTCACGTTGACGACTCCGTCAAACTGTTTGAAGACTGGGGCCTTCCCATTTGGGTCAAAGCCGACGACGGTGTCCACAACCTCAACGGTGCCCAGGCCAAGGCCGCTGGCAAGTCCATCCGCAAGGGTGACAAGCCCGTCCGTTCCGGCCGCTGGCAGATCATGATCAACGGTGAATCCTACAAGTGCATCGTCGCTGAAGCCGCCAAGAACGTGCTCGGCGAAGACCGCCTGATGGAGCGCGTGTTTGTCGTGAAACTGCTTCTCGACAAAAACACCCCCAACCGTATCGCTGGTGCCGTGGGCTTCTCCACCCGTGAGAACGTTGTCCACATCTTCCGCTCCAACGCCATGATCGTCTGCTGCGGCGGCGCCGTGAACATCTACCGTCCCCGTTCCACCGGTGAAGGTATGGGCCGCGCCTGGTATCCCGTTTGGAATGCCGGTTCCACCTACACACTCTGCGCTCAGGTTGGCGCCGAGATGACCATGATGGAAAACCGCTTCGTGCCCGCCCGCTTCAAGGACGGCTACGGCCCCGTGGGTGCCTGGTTCCTGCTGTTCAAGGCTAAAGCCACCAACGCCAAGGGTGAAGACTACTGCGTGACCAAGAAGGACATGCTCGCTCCTTACCAGAAGCGCGGCTATGCCACCGGCAAGGTTGTCCCCACCTGCCTGCGTAACCACATGATGCTCAGCGAAATGCGTAACGGCCAGGGCCCCATCTACATGGACACCAAGACCGCCCTGCTGAACACCTTCGCCAGCCTCAATGAAGAAGAGCAGAAGGACCTCGAGTCCGAAGCTTGGGAAGACTTCCTCGACATGTGCGTTGGCCAGGCCAACCTGTGGGCTGCCACCAACACCGCTCCTGAAAACCGCGGTTCCGAAATCATGCCCACCGAGCCTTACCTGCTCGGCTCCCACTCCGGCTGCTGCGGCATCTGGACCTCCGGACCCGACGAAGAGTGGGTTCCCGAGGAATACAAAGTGCGCAGCACCAACGGCAAGGTCTACAACCGTATGACCACCGTTGAAGGCCTGTTCACCTGCGCTGACGGCGTGGGCGCTTCCGGTCACAAATTCTCCTCCGGCTCTCATGCTGAAGGTCGTATCGCCGCTAAGGCCGCCATCCGCTACATCCAGGACCACAAGGACTTCAAGCCCGAACTGCCTGTCAGCGCTGACGACCTGAAGAAGGAAGTGTACGGTCCTTACTACACCTTCGTGGAGAACAAGGACGTGTCCACGGATCCCGTGGTCAACCCCAAGTACATCTCCCCCCGCAACTTCATGATGCGCCTCATCAAGTGCACCGATGAATACGGCGGCGGTGTTTCCACCTACTACATGACCTCCAAGGCCCTGCTTGACACCGGTTTCTTCCTGCTCGGTATGCTGGAAGAAGACTCTGCCAAACTGGCTGCCCGCGACCTGCATGAACTGCTCCGTTGCTGGGAAAACTACCATCGTCTGTGGACCGTTCGTCTGCACATGCAGCACATCGCCTTCCGCGAAGAAACCCGTTACCCCGGTTTCTACTACCGTGCTGACCACATGGGCATCGATGACAGCGCTTGGAAGTGCTTCGTGAACAGCCGCTTCGATCCCGCCACCGGCGAGACCAAGGTGTTCAAGAGAGCCTACTACCAGATCATCCCTGACTAATTCCAACTGACGAATAATTTTGGGGGGAGAATCTCCTTTAGGGGTTCTCCCCCCTTTTTAACAAATTTTGCAAAATGCCCTGTGCCAGAGCACCGGGATGCGCAAAACCGAATGTTAAAAAGAGTCGGGTGCGAACGGCTTGAAGAAGCTGTCCGGGCCCGATGAGGGCGTTATGGACACGCCCGCAATAATCCATGTTCTGGACTATTGCCAAAAACGGGGGTATGCCCCCGTGAAGCCTCGTGCGCAAGCGCGAGGTTGTTCATCGTCATAAACGTAGGAGGCTATCTAGGATGTCCAGCGCCATTCTCGTCGTCGGTGGTGGCTTCGCCGGTTTGACTGCCGCCATTGAAGCTGCGGAGCTGGGACACGACGTTTACATCGTCGAAAAAGCGCCGTTCCTGGGCGGACGCGTTGCCCAGCTCAATAAATATTTCCCAAAACTTTGTCCCCCTTCCTGTGGTCTGGAAATTCAGTTCCAGCGCATCAGGAATAATCCCCGCATCAAATTCTTTACTCTTGCTGAGGTAACAAAATTAACCGGCAGCAAGGGAGACTTCACAGCCGAGGTTACGCTGAAGCCCCGCCATACAGCGCCGCATTCAGTGGATCTGGGCTTTTTTGCCTCAGGGCTTAAAGGCAAGGCGACGAATGATTTTGACTTCGGTCTTTCCGATCGCAAGCCATTGTACAAATCAACTCCTTTTGCCTTCCCGAGCCGCTACGTCCTGGATACCAAAGCACTGACTGCTGAAGACAGAGCCAAGGTTGCTACCAACAAGTTCCTCAATCTCAACGAAGCAGAAAAGAAGATTGAGCTGAAGGTTGGCGCCATTGTAGTCGCCACAGGCTGGCAGCCCTACGCCGTAGAAAACCTGCTGAACCTTGGTGCAGGATGCGTGAAGAACTGCGTTACCAATATGCAGTTTGAACGTATCGCCTCCCCCTATGGTCCTTTCAAGGGCCAGGTCGTCCGTCCTTCCGACGGCAAGGCTCCCAAGCGCGTTGCCTTTGTGCAGTGCGCCGGCTCCCGTGACCAGAACCACCTTAACTACTGCTCCTACGTCTGCTGTATGGCTTCAATCAAGCAGTGTCAGTACGTTGTCGAGGCTATGCCCAATGCCCACTGCGATGTGTACTACATCGACCTGCGTACTCCCGGCCGCTATGTGAAGGTTCTCGACAAGGTCAGAAATTCAGGCAACGTGACGTTCATCAAGGGCAAGGTTGCCAATGTTGAGCAGATTGAAGGCGACCGTGTGCGCATTCAGGCTGAGGACGCCGTGCGCGGCGAGAAGCTGACCATGGATTACGACATGGTTGTTCTTGCTACCGGCATGCGTCCCACCCTGGCAACAATGCAGACCGCTCTTCCCGTAAGGCTTGATGAAGAAGGCTTCATCTCCGGTGGCGAGGAAGAAGGCATCTTTGCAGCCGGTTGTGCCTTAATGCCCCTTGATGTGACCCGTACTGCGCAGACCGGCACTGCTGCTGCCCTTAAGGCAGTGCAGCTTGTGGAAGGGAGGTAGGCGGCATGGCCAGCAAAATAGGTGTTTATTTTGATGCCGCCAATATTGGCGGCGGACTTGATATCGACGTTCTGGAAGAAGGCCTGAAGAAAAAGTTCTCTTCCGAATGTCCTGTTGTCAAAAAATTTGCGGTTCTCGCCGAGAATGCCGACGCCATTCGTGCCGACATTGAGGCCGAGGGTCTTGACGGTGTGCTGATTGTAGGCCCGTCTCCCCGCCAGGACGTTGAAATTTACCGTTTCCCCGTCCTGACAGAATACGTCAACCTGCGCATGCATGCCGTGCTTTCTTATGAGGAGCCCGACGGTTCGCATCCCGAGCCCGGCAAGCCCGCCAGCCCCCTGCTGCAGCAGATTGCAACCGACTACATCAACATGGGCGTGGTCAAGCTGCTCAAGGGCAATCTTCCTGATTCTGCAGCCCTTGAGAACGGCGTGCACCGCATTCTCGTTGTGGGCGGCGGCTTTACAGGCCTGACAGCTGCCAACGAGGCTGCCAAGAGCGGCTACGAAGTTGTGCTGGTGGAAAAGGCAGACGTCCTTGGCGGCGCCTGTAACAACATCCCCACGGCTTCTCCCCTGCACAGCCCCTGGGAAGACAAGGAAGCAGTTGATATTTCCGGACGTATCGCCCAGGTCAAGTCCAATCCCAAAATCCAGATTTTCATGTCTTCCACTGTTGCCAAGCTGGAAGGCCAGCCCGGTGAATACAAAGTCACCCTTAATACCCCCAAGGGCGAAGAGACACTGGAAGTTGGCTCCGCCGTGGTGGCCTGCGGCTGGACAGCCCTTGACAGCAAGTATCTGGAAAGCATGGGCCTTGGCGTTTCTCCCAGGGTTATGACCTCTGCCGAGTTCGGCAAGAAGTTCCTGGCCGGCCAGATTGACGCCCGCCGTATCGCCTTTGTCCTCGACACAACCATTGCTGAAGAAGTGATGCTGAAACAGGAAGCCGAGGAAAAGGCCGCTGCCGAAGCTGCCGCACAGGAAGCTGCAGAAGCACCCGCCGCACCCGAGGAAGAAGGTGCCGAAAAGCCCGGCTACGTCAAGCAGAGCCTCGAAACCATCAACCACCTGCGTTATTCCAACGCCGTCAATGCAGTGGGCATGCTCCGCCTCGCCAATGAAGTGTGCGAGAAGAGCAACGATGTCACCCAGTGCTACGTGCTCTACAAGGATATGGTGGTGCCCGGCATCCTGGAACGCTTCTACAAGAAGATGCAGGACCGTCTCGGCCTGATGATGACCAAGGCAGAAGTGACCGGTATCAAGGATACAGGCGATCATGTTGTCGTGAGCTGTGAAAAGACCCTGCTCGGCATGGACTTTGATCTTGACTGCGACCTGGTTGTCCTGCCCACAGGCCTTGTTCCTGTCTCAGCCAAGGAAGCTATCATGCAGTTCCAGTATCGTCAGGGACCCGAGTTCCCTGACCTTGAGCTCTTTGACGGCTACCTGGACTCCAACTACATCTGCTTCCCCTATGAGACACGCCGTACCGGCGTCTATGCAGCCGGCTGCGTCCGTCAGCCCATGACCCTTGACGGCTGCCTGCTTGACGCCCGCGGTGCAGTGCTCAAAGCCATCCAGGCCATTGAATGCGCCGAACATGGCGTGGCTGTTCACCCCCGTTCCGGTGACCATACCTATCCCGTGTTCAACTTCGTGCGCTGCACACAGTGCAAACGCTGCACAGAAGAATGCCCGTTCGGCGCACTGGATGACGATGAAAAGGGCACGCCCAAGCCGAATCCCGGCAGATGCCGCCGTTGCGGTACCTGCTTCGGTGCCTGCCCCGAGCGCGTTATTTCCTTCGCCAACTACAACATTGACCAGATCGGCTCCATGATCCGCGAAGTCAATGTTCCCAAGGACTTCAAGGCCGAAGGACCCCGTATTCTTATCCTCGCCTGCGAAAATGACGCCTATCCTGCCCTGGACATGGCTGCCATGCAGGGACACACCTGGAGCCCCTACGTGCGCATCATTCCCGTGCGCTGCCTTGGTTCCGTCAACGCCATCTGGATTTCCGACGCCATGTCGAAAGGCTATGACGGCGTTATGCTCCTTGGCTGCAAGTACGGCGATGACTATCAGTGCCACTTTGTAAAGGGTTCAGAACTGTGCGCCCGCCGCAAGGTGAATATCGCTGAAACCCTTAACCGCCTTGGCGTCCAGCCTGAGCGTGTTGAGCTGTTTGAACTGGCCATTGATGAAGCCGACCGCGTGACGGATATGATTGACGGTTTCGTCAAGACCATTGAAGAGATGGGTCCCAACCCGTTCAAGGCCATGTAGGAGGAAGGCAGAATGGCTAAAGTTACCCTTACGCCAGACTCTGGCTTTACCAGAGAACTTATGGAAGCGGGCGGGGAGTCACTGAAAAAATGCTATCAGTGTGCCACCTGCGCCGTGGCCTGCCCCATGGCTCCTGCTAACCAGCCCTATCCCCGCAAGGAGATGGTGTGGGCTTCCTGGGGCCAGAAAGACAAGCTGATGAGCGACCCCGACATCTGGCTTTGCCACAACTGTGGCAACTGCGCTGAGCTCTGCCCTCGCGGAGCAAAGCCTGCCGATGTTATGAGCGCCGCCCGTAACGTCGTGTACAAAAATCTGGTTGGTCCGGCCAAATTCGGCGAGTGGATGAGCTCCCCGAAAGGCCTGCCCTTCCTGTTCCTTATCCCGGCCGTGCTGTGGTTCATCGTCTGGGCCATCCGTGCTGCCTGCGTGGGCGAATGGTTCCCCAGAGTTGATGGTCACATCGTCTTTGGCAGAATCTTCTTCGGTGACTACACCATTGACCCCATTTTCATGCTGACATTCTTTACAGCCCTCTACATCCTCATCAAGGGATGCATCAGGCTGTGGAAGGAATTCGGCAAGGGAAGTGACAAAGTTCTTACCCTGGGACCCAAGAAGCCCTGGTACATTCACCTTGTGTGCATGCTCTGGGAAGAAATCGGTTCCCACAAGAAGTTTGAAGAATGCGAAATGGGTCCCAAGACCGGCCAGCCTGAAAATTCCCGCAAATTCGGTCATATGTGCATGATAGTGGGCTTTGTCGCACTGGCTTTCGTGACAGCCGTTGTGGCTTTCCTCCACTGGGGCGGATATGTCTTCCCCGCCATTTTCATGCATACGCCCATGCATCTGTATAATCCTATCAAGATTATTGCCAACGTGGGCGCCATTGCTCTGCTTGCTGGCCTCGTCGTGCTCACACTTCGTCGTAAGCGTCTGAATGCCAAATTCACCAGCTCCAACTACCATGACTGGTACCTGCTGGGGATCATCTGGGCTGTAACCCTTACCGGTATATTTGCCCAGCTGTTCCGTCTGGCTGACGCTGTGCACTGCGCCTTTGTAGTGTACTACCTGCACCTGGTTTTCGTCTGGATGCTCTTTGCCTACCTGCCTTGGTCAAAGCTCGGGCATCTTGCGTACCGCACCACAGCGCTTCTCTTTACGCGCATGTATGGCCGCGGGTAAACCGTAACTTGCTAACGACGTAATTCTCGAGCATTTTCGAGGAGGAACCTACAATGTCTGATTCTGAACGTAAACTCTTCCCGATCGAGACTGTTGTTGCTCTGATCAATGGCAAACAGGACGTCGATCTCAAAGAAATTGCCGGATATATCACAGGCCGTTCAATTGTGTGCGATAAGATGGCTGCCGCCGTTGCTCCTTTTGCCGCTGCCTGGGTATCCCGTCTGTACCCCGATATGGCAACCCTCATCTGGGACGAAAAGGACGGCACATGGCCTGCCTTTGTCGCCCGCTGCAGCTACACCCTGGGCAGCAAGGTCTCCATGCCTGTCATGGGCGGCCCCCTGCAGGCCAGTTGCGCTGCCGTCCTGGACGCCATGACCGCCATGCATGACGAGGGCGAAGCCCTGAAGAAGCAGGTGGAAGAGCTGTCCGCCCAGGTCGAGGCCCTGAAGCCTCTGGAAGGCAAGCTGAAGGAAGCCAACACCCGTGCCGACAAGCTTGACGACCAGCTCAAGGCTGCCAAGAAGGACATGGGCGCCCTGCGTCGTCAGACCCTTGAGTTTGACGGCAAGATTGCCGTTGATGAAAAGGAACTGCAGGAAGTTATCAAGTCCGCCATCAAGGCTAACCTCAAGACCATCAGAATCGGTGGCGGAGCCGCTGCCGGTGCTGCCGGCGCTGCTGCCGCAGATGCCGCTGATGACTTTGGTGCAGCCGCTCCTTCCGGCGATGAGTTCGGTTTTGGCGAAGGCGGCGATGCAGGTCCCAAGGACGAATTCGGTTTCTAGTACATCCGCTGTCTAGAAATACGTCCTTGTCACAACGTGCAAACTTTCATGACGCTCCAGACGAGAGGATGTTATGGCTAATTTGAAAGAAGAAGTTGAAGCTTTGCGCGCCATTGCCGCAGAGCTCACTGCCCAGGTTGAAGATCTCAAGCCCCTGGAAGGCAAACTTGCTGCCGCCCTTAAGACCATTGATGAACTGAACGCCACCATTGCCGACCAGAAGAAAGAGCTCGGCGCTCTTCGTGGCCAGGCTGCCGAATTCAAGGGCAAGCTGCCCATTGATCAGGAAGAGCTTCAGGACCTCATCAAGGACACAATCAACGAGTCCTTCAAGGACGTGAAGATTGCCATGCCCGGTGTTGCCGGTGACGGTGGCGACTTCGCAGGCGATGATTTTGCCGAAGAGGGTGCCGGCGAAGCAGCCGCTCCTTCCGGCGACGAGTTCGGCTTCAGCGAATCCGGCAAGGATGAGTTTGGCTTCTAAGCTTGTTGCCTAAAGTGTAAAAACAAGGCGGTCCTGTTTAGCGGGGCCGCCTTTTCATTTGAGAGCAATCTGATCTGCACCGCAGGCCGTGCAGCCAGGCAAAAACCGGGCTGGTCCATCCTTGCACAATGGGGTAAACTGAAATGCAGGAAATGTATTTCGTATATGTTCGGCCCTGACGGAGGATACTATGGAATCGGGCACTACTTTAAGCAGCGAGGACATCCTGAACAGGCCTTCCTCTATCATAGCTCCCGGGCAGCTTGTCCGGCAGATGATGGAGCAGACTTTTGTTGATGAAGACCAGGCGTGCAGGAGGCTTGGGCTCAGCCCCGATGAGCTGCACAGCTTCTATGACGGCCTTCATCCTGTGGACAAGGACCTGGCTTTCAGGCTGAAGGAGGCAACAGGCTCTCCTGCCTCCTACTGGCAGAATTTTGAAAAGCAGTACCGTCACCGCCTCGCCAAATGGGCAGAGAAGAAAGACCTTGCCTGAGCAGGATTTCTGCCGGATTGCGCAGCAGGCAGGATCTGCCTTTTTCATGGACCGGTACGCCGCAAAAACAAAGCCCCTGTAGAAGTACAGGGGCTTGCTCTTTCATGTGTCTTGCAGGTTTACCATGAATCGTAATGGGGCGGCCTCTCTCCGGCCTTGAGATCGTCTTCCCGCATGTCCTGCTGGCTACGCATCTGTTCCAGGAGGGTGCTGACCTTGAGCAGTGATGCTTCCAGAGTATCCAGCTGCTTTTGCTGAAAGATCAGGGCCTGATTGAGCTCTTCCATTTTGTTTTGCAAAAAGTAGTTTTCTTCCTCAAGCCTTTGAAGGCGTTCTTCCTGATGTACAGCCTGCATGACGCTAATTGCTGCTCTTGGGAGGCGCAGGGGCGGTGACTGTAGGCAGGGGTTCATGCACAGTGCCCTTCGGGTCATCAGCCATTGGCTGTTTGCCCTGGGCATGCCTGACCGTAAAGGATATCCATTCATCCAGGCTGATGCTGCCGTCTTTATCTGTATCAATAACTGTAAAAGCCTGGTCCTTCATATTGGGCAGAGCCTTCCGAAATTCCTCTTTGGAGAGCTTTCCGTCTTTGTTGGTATCTGCCTTTTCATAGAACAGCGTGGCATTTTTCTTTGCCTGTGCTTCAAGTTCTTTTTGATCGCCTGACTGCTGCTGCATTCCGGGCATGGCCATGCAGGGCACAGCAAAAAGGCAGAGAGCGGCCATGGCAAGGCCGCACGAAAGTGATTTCATGAAATATTCTCCTTATTCAGGCAAATTTTTGATAAAGGTTTCAAGACAGTCCGGATCGCCGGGCTTTGCATCCTCTTCCCAGAGAAGGGCAGACCAGTAGAAAGGCGAGTCCATCTTAAGGCTCAGCTTGGCATCAGCCGAAAACATTTTTACCTCTTTTGCGGCATAGGCTTTGACTGTATCAGAGGCTGTCTTGAGATAGGGGTAGGCCTCGTATTCCAGCACAACCATCTTTTCAGCCTTTAACAGCATATACTTCTTGTATGTATCTGTATCACCCTTGTCCAACGCTTCGAGAGCCTTTTTCTCAAAGCCCATGACAGTGGCGTGAAAATCAGTGAGAAATTCTTTGAAGGTGGAAAATTGCGGCATGGCAGGCCTCGATAAAGAACCCCGCCGCAAAGCGGCGGGGTCAGAAAGAAGGAAATGACTGCTAATCCCAGCGGCGCCTGTCGTCGATAGGCTTGACCTGCGGAGGCAGGGTGCCAGGCGTCAGGACTGTAACCTGCGGACGCAGCTTGATCTTTTCGCGGAACTGGTGAAGCAGCTCGTCTTCGCGGGTGAACTCGCTGGCCTCTATGTTGAGGGTCATCTCGTCAATGCCGTCGGGGTTGGTCACAACAATCTGCCAGCGCTTGATTTCCTCAAAGCGGCTCAGCACCTGCTCGACCTGGTGCGGGTAGACAAACATGCCCATGATACGTGCGGTTGTATCCACGCGGCCCACAATGTTGCCAAGCCTGGGGCTTGTCCTGCCGCAGGGGCAGGGAGTTCTGTCTATGTAGGACAGGTCGCCCGTAGCCAGGCGGATGAGCGGGTAGGTCTTGTTGAAGGCAGTGACCACGATTTCACCGACTTCGCCGTCCTTTAACGGAATGCCTGTGTCGGGATGGCAGATTTCCACATAGCAGCGGTTGGCGATGTGAAGGCCTGTCTTGTGGAAGCACTCGTAGCCGATGCAGCCTACGTCAGCTGTGCCGTAGCCCTGGCGCATAATGATGTCGTACTTTTTCTCAAGCTGGTTGCGCATCTTTTCGGAAAGGCGCTCGCCTGTGACAAAGCCCACTTCAAGGTAGAGGTCCTTGCGGAGGTTTAGCCCCTTTTCCTCTGTCTTCTGGGCCAGGTGCATCAGGAAGCTGGGTGTTCCGACATAGCCTGAGACACGCAGCTTCTGCATGATGTCAAGCTGGGTTGCCGCTTCTGTCGGACCTGCAGGAATGACGGAACAGCCAAGGTTGCGCAGGGGTTCCTCAAACATGAGGCCGGCCGGCGTCAGCTGGTAGTTCAGGGTATTCTGGACAATGTCTCCGGGACGGAAGCCGACTGAATAGAATGCCTCGGTGTAGCCCCAGTAGTCCTCTGTCCTGTCCTCGGGATCGAATATGGGTCCGGGAGACAGGAAGATGCGTTTCAAATCGCCCAGATCCTTGGTCAGCAGGCCGCCCAGGCGCGGTCCCATGGACTGCAGGAAGATAAGTTCCTTTTTCTTGAGGATGGGGATGTGCTTGATATCAGAAAGTGTCTTGAATTTTTCGACACTGAATTGAGCGCGGTCAAAGCGTTTCTTCACGTCTTCGGAATAGCGGTAGGCGTAGGCCAGAAGATCCTTCAGCTGAATGAGGTAATACTGCTTGCGCTCATTGGCATCCAGAACTTCACGGCGACTGTAAATACCTTCAGTACGATCCTTACGTGTCATGAAAAACCTGTCTCCGGATTTCACCCGGGCTGGCCGGGAGTCATAAGAGGCATCCACACCCAGGGAGAATGCACAAAATAGAGAAAAAAACCTCCGCGCGCTGGGCAGTAAGACTGCTATGGTAAACAGCACCGGAGGGTATGGGCGTACATATTTCCTTTACATTATAAAAATGGCAATCATAGATCAATAGCCTTTCCTGCCGAAATAGGGGGATTTCTTATGCTTTTTGGGCGTGGCAATCTTTGCTCCTGCCGCATAAGGCGAAGCTGCCGCATGCGCATGAAGGTAAAGAGTGGCTGTGCCCCAAGGGCATTGGTTACCGCAAAAGTCATAAGGCTTGCTGCAAGCAGTGCCGGGAAAATGTTCCAGCACGCCGTTGTCTCGGCAATAAGAAAAGCCGCAGTGAACGGTGCACGGATGATGCCTGAAAAAAAGGCCGCCATGCCCAGCGGAACAAGAATCTGGCATGATGCCGGATACTGCAGAAGGCCGAGCAGGGATGACATAAGCGCACCTGTAAGGGCGCCTGCAAAAAGGAGGGGCATAATGAGGCCTCCGGGGGCATAGGAGGCGCCGGAGGCAATATTGAACAGGCATTTTGCCAGCCAGAGAGCAAGGATAAAGCGGACTGGATATGCAGTCTCGGCAAGGTTTTGGACTGTGGGCGCAAACCCGTCGATAACATCGGGAAAGAAGATGAGCAGAAGAAAGCCTGCGGCAAAAACCAGGGCATAACGGACAGGCTGAGCCAGATATCTGTCTTCCAGTCCGGACAGGAAGCGTATTCCGTCAAGATACAGGCGGCAGAGCAGGGCAGAGACAAGGCTTATGCCCGGAATGAGGCAAAGCCAGGCAGGGGAAAGCCAGTCTGCCGCAATGGGAGACAGGGGAAAAACAAGACCTAAATCAAGAATATACGATGTCGTCGTCCAGGCTGAGGCGGCAGCAAGGATCATGAAAAGAACCTGGGGGAGCGAGGCATTTGTCCTCAGCTCCTCAAAGGCAAAGCAGATTCCGGCCAGGGGAGCTCCGAAACAGGCGGTAAGGCCGGCCACGGCACCGCCGTTCAGAAAGCGGGGACGCAGACCGTTTCCCTGCCAGATATTGCCGACGCCGCAGCCGATGGCAGCACCCATCTGTATGCTTGGCGCTGCCCTGCCCAGGGAGAGGCAGCCGCACATGCTGGCTAGAGTTCCGACAAACTTGCAGCACACTATCCTGAGCCAGGGCATGGGCAGAAGTCCCCGCAAGGCAAGTTCCACCTGCGGTATGCCGCTGCCCCCGCTCAAAGGCTCAATGCGCACGCACAGCCAGGCAACAAAGGCGCAGGCTGCCACAAAGAGTAGGGCAATGCCTGCCTTAAGAAGCGAAAGTTCTGTGGCAGCATACAGGGAAGCCAGAAAGCTGTTGCAATGGGTGTAGGCAATGCGCAGACATCCGATGACAAGGCCGGTCAGAAGCCCTGTGGTGACAGCCTCGCCAAGCAGACGCAATGTTCCGCCTGCAGACAGCTCCTCATGGTCAAGCAGGGATTGCGGCAGTGGTCTTGGTGAAGCTGACATGGGTTTTATGTAGTGCAGGTATGGCAGAAAATGGCTTTTAGGGAGGGTATAATGACAGGGAATGAGCTTTTGTTTACAGCATGAAAACAAGACTAATGACATTCATTCCCTTCATGGCCTGAACGGGAACCAATTTTGTATTCCTTTATAAAGTATTGGCTGGTTATTAGCAAATGAACTGCATTTTGTCATTTTATGCCCGCACCTTCCTGAAACAAAAGGACATTGCGAAAAAGCAGCATTTCCCTTACGGAGTACGACGGACATGCAGGGGAAGGGACGTACTTTGCTGCCTGTCATCTACGCAGCGGACAGTATAGTCTCCTGGCAGTATCCTGTGCACCAGTGGCTCGCCAGGTTTTGCAGATCCTATCAGCTCATTGCCTATAAACCAGTATACGGTACTGATTCCGGCATCACCATGCGCCTGCAGCACCAGCCGGCATGTGTTTTCCCCTGAACGGGCATAATAGGTAATGCCCTTCTTGGGCTGCATGATCCTCGGCCCCTTAGACTGGTTGTCGTATTCCTTGGGACAGCCTTCTGCCAGGGGAGGCACCTTGGGCAGGACAATGCCTGCCCTTTCATACAGGCCGGTAAATTCCGTAGGCCAGAATTCCACAACTCTCAGCTCGCTTTCCCCGTCGCCAGGCGTGCAGGATCTGTATCCAGTTCGTTTGTTGATAAGAACGCGGCGCAAAATGCCAGTATCTTTTACAGGGGACACTCCCGGGATAAACCAGGCCGTGGCCTGCTTCAGGGGATCAGGGCACAGCGTTATGTCCACGTCCCCTGTGGCCGCACACACGGGAAGACGCTTTAGATTGAGAGCCGGAGATGGCTCTGCCAGCGGATCCGACCGGACAAAGCGTGCTGCAAGGGCCCTGCTTATGTCACGAAAAAGCGGCAGGGCTGCCTGGGCACCCACCAGCATGGGATTGGAAGTATTGTCGAAATTGCCAAGCCAGACGCAGAGCACATAGGGGCCGACGAAGCCTATTGTCCAGGCGTCACGCAGCCCGTTGGAAGTACCTGTCTTGTAACGCAGGGGAAGGCGCAGACCGCCGGCACAGCGGACCGTTCCGTCCAGATCGTCCGTTTTCAGCATGTCTGTTACAAGATAGGACGCCTCAGGCGAGAGAAGCTGCCGTGCCTCTTGGGACTCAAGGGGCTCCTGGGCCTCCCCGGGCGCCCGGCGGTCCGGGAAGCTGTAGATCAGCGGCTTCCATGTGCCGCCATTGGCCAGCATGGTGTAGAGCGTGGCCAGTTCACGCATGGTAACCTCGGCTCCGCCCAGGACAAGGCTTAAGCCGTAGTGTTCTTCCGAGAAGTCAAATCGAACGCCGGCCTGTTTAAGAAAGCCGTAGAGCCCCGGGCTTTTCAGCTGGTTGGCGAGGCTGATGGCAGGAACATTGCGGGAAAGCCTGAGAGCCCTGTCTGCCGGCAGAGGGCCCTGGAACGTGCCGTCAAAGTTTTCAGGATCGTATCCGGAAAACGATTTGGGCATGTCGATAACCAGCGTTTTGGGATGGATCAGCCCCTGATCCAGGGCCAGGCCGTAGATGAAGGGCTTCAGCGTGGATCCAGGTGAGCGGCGCACGTTTGTGCCGTCAATCTGTCCTGAGATGCCCTTGTCAAAGAAATCTGCAGATCCTGCCAGGGCAACTACCTCGCGGCTTGGCCAGTGAACAATCATGGCTGCCCCGTTGTTTAGGCCCTCGCTGGCCCTGCGCTTGCAGGCAGTGCCAAGCTGCGCTTCAAGCATGATTTGCAGCCTCGGATCTATTGTAGTTCTGATCGTCGCTCCGTTTTCTTCCCGGCCCAGGATTTCTGAGACCAGATGCGGCGCCCTGAACGGCAGCTCCCTGAAGGTATGCACGCGCAGCCTGGCTGCCCCTGCCGGCATTGCCGGAGTCGTGTCCTTTTCAACCAGCGCCTGCAGCCTGGCTGCTGCCTCCAAAAAAGCTGTATTTTCTGGCGACGGCATGCGTACTGCCGGATTTTGCGGGACCGGTATAAGGGAGAGCATCTCAGCCTGGGTCAGACGGCTGGCTTCCTTATGGAAATAGATGAGCGATGCTGCTCCCAGCCCTTCGACATTGCCTCCGTAGGGCGCTAGATTGAAGTAGGCTTCCAGTATTTCCTCTTTGGAATGATGCGCCTCAAGCCGCAATGCCCAGACTATCTGCAAAAGCTTGTCCCGGACGGATCCTGTCCTGAGGCCCAGCCTAAGGCGCACTATCTGCATAGTCAGCGTTGATCCGCCCATACGCCGGCCGCCCGTCAGCATGGCAAAGCCCGATCGCATAAGGGCAAGCGGGTTTACTCCAGGATGATACCAGAAGGATCGGTCTTCATAGCGCAGAACAGAGGCTATGGCGTCCTGCGGAATGTCGCCAAGCCGTATCTTCAGGCGGTAGCGCCCGTCCTTTGAAAGGCCGAGCCTGAGAGGCGTCCCTTCCCTGTCGGTACAGAGAACAGAAAAGGAGACCCCTTCCAGAGGCCCTTTGCACGGCATGGCAATCCATACTGCCAGCGCAAGCAGGGCACAGAGCAAAAGCAGTGCTGCCCCTGTCACGCATTTCCTGCGCCTTGTGCCAAAGAGCGCCCTGAAAAGGGTCTTTTTCATGGTGATGATGCTTACCGTCAGCGCGGCATAACCCTTATGGTTCCGCCGCCCAGAGCTGCATTAATTGACGGGTCATACATGGCCTGGGCGGTCAGGGCAGGAATCTGGAATGTTCCTGCAATAAGGGCCCGGACACGGTAGGTCAGAAGGATCTGGTTTGCATCGGCCGAGGTAAAGAAAAGCCAGCGGTCTTCATGGCGTTCATTGTGGCTGACCTGGGAAGGCATGACTATGCCGCCCTGGTCAAGCAGGGGCTCAAAGCAGCCGGGCATGAGATCCACGACGGCCACATTGCTGAGCATCCGATCCGCCCTGACGCTGATTTCCACCGTGATGATGTCTCCTTCCCTGGCCTCGCTAACCTCCTGTCCCTGGGCATTGAGGTAGCGCCTGTGGATTTCCAGGCCGTTGGCGTAGTTTTGCGGGGCTGTGCGGTCATAGCCTGTTACGCGCAGGTGCCAGAGCAGGGAATCAGCACTGTCGTGGGGTGTTACTGCAAACTTGCGGCAGAGAGGCTGGCTCAGAATGTCCATTCCCCTGATTGACCTGGCAGATGCCGGCAGGGAGGCCGTATTTTCAGCGCCTGGCTCGGTGCATCTGATGTCTGCAGATCCGTTCTGGCCGGATGCCTGCATGCCGCCCAGCAGGGCACGGCAGGAGAGTGCCATTGCCGTGGTGCTTGCAGACGGCCTGAAAGCCCTTTCCAGGGTGTCTGCCATTGCATCATAGCCTGAGTCTGCGTCCTTCCAGCGGGGGAGCGAGCGGATATAGCTGTACAGGGCAGAGGCTGTATCCGCATTCATATAATTGCCGGGACTGAAGACGCCGTCTGTGGCAATTTTGTCAGGCATAAGCCTTGCTGCATCCTTGCTCAGCCTCAGTATGGCGAAACAGTCAGCCAGAAGGGCTGCCGTCACGTCGTCTCCAAAGACGCCGCCCTGCTGTATGAACCACGATGTCAGGCGTTCCACATCCTGGGTGATGACTGAGCCAGAGCGCAGAAGAACCCAGCATGCATAAGCCTTGATGCGGGCATCTTCCAGAGAGGAAGGCTCCCTGCCGGCAATGTAGCTGACGCTGGACTTGATGCGGTTAAAGAGGTCCTGAGGCACGCTTCTGCCATTTTCCAGCATGGTTACCAGAAAATCTGCCGCATAGACTGTGACAAAGTCGTCGGCCTCTCCTCCCGGCCACAGGGCTACCCCGTTCCAGTCCGTAGAGACGGCAAGCTGCTGCAATGCTGCATTCAGCGTCTCATTATCGCGCTCTGCCCTTTTGTCCTCGGACAGGCTTGGATCAGAGAGGAGCATCTTTTCAAGATCGGGATTGTTTGAGACGGCAATGACAGGGAAGGCCCTGCTTAAGAGCTGCTCCGTGCATCCGAAAGGATATTCCCTTAAGTTTGCTGCAAGCGAGCGGTACGCCGCAATGGGTGCCGGCGAAACGGTGAGCGTTGTGTCGGCATTGAAATTATAGACTTCCCTTGTCACCGGGACTGTGGTTTTCCCTGTGACAGGTCCCTTTTCTTCCGTGGTCATGAGGGGGCTGGGAGGCCTGATGGAGAGGCTCTGCTCCCTTTCTGCCAGGGTCTTGTTCTCCTTGTCAGACTTGAGCCTTGCAGTAAACGTAACTCCGGCAGAGCCGAGCTTGTCCTTGCAGGCAAGGGTGAAGGGGATGGTCGCCTCGGCATTTTCGTCGATGCTGACGGTAAATTCCGTTTCCTGTCCGGCAGTAGTTTCCAGGGCCGCATCAGGCTTCAGGGTGACAACAACCGGCACATTTTTGCCGCTGCCCTTTATGGTGTTGGCCACAGTGACGGCACCAGAGAACGTATCGCCAGGAAGGGCTGCCAGGGGCAGGAGAGGACGGATAAGCAGTGAGCCGCGCACGGCAACGCCGGCCTCGGCAGCACCTGCTGTCAGCAGATTCTGCTCTGACGTGCCTACAGCCATGACGCGGATGCGTCCCGACAGATAGGACGGCACGGGAATACGCACGCTGACGGGTTTTTCCGACACGTCCACAAAGCCAAGCCAGCGGGCAAAGGGCGGCTCGGAACGGCGGCGGAAGGGATTGAGAAAACGTCCGCCTGCTCCCATGCCGCCGCCAAAGGCGGGGACACGTCCGGCCAGCTGCTTTGTGTCGGGCATAAGAAGGTCGAGAGCCTGCTTGGTCACAACATCCAGGGCCCTGTTGCCCAGAAGCTCCTGCAGGGGATTGGGCGTGGCAAAGGACGTTAATGACAGAATGCCTTCGTCAACGGCAAAAAGCAGTACCTTGCCGCTCTGCTTTGCGGAAAGCTGCACTTCAAGATCTTTGCCGGGGAGCACGCTCTCAGGCGCCCTGATGGCAATCTGCATGTTGCGGCGCTGGTATCCAGAAGTAAACGTGGCTGCCGCATAGACGTGCGGCTTGAGATAAATGGCGTCAGAAGCCGATGAACGCATGAACAGGACGTTGACATAGCCCTGTCCCTCGAAGCTGGCGGGGATGGTGATGCGCTGCACGGATTCTCCTGCCTTGCAGGAAAACCAGGCGCTGGTCACGACCTTTTCGCGTTCTATGGTAATAAGGCCGGATCCGTCATACGGAGCGTTGAAATGGAGGACGATTTCCTCGCCTGGCTCATACTTGTCCTTTTCCAGCCTGAGCTGCAGGTTGCAGTCCTGCAAGGGAATGGAATCATTGCCAGAAGCCACCTGCAGCGTTTTGCCGGCCACTGTGTAGGGGACGGTAAGAAGCATTTCCCCGTTCTTTCCCCTGATGGTCAGAAGATAGTCGCCCGGTGTCGCCGTATCCAGCGCCATGTCGCTGCCGCCGGCCTTCACTGTGGTGGTCTTGCTTGTCAGCGGGTTGTCCAGCGGCGTTGCCTCATAGCGGAAGGCTCCGGTGGTGTCGCGGACAAGCGTATTGACATAGGTGCGCTTTGAAACCGTGCAGACAACGTTGTCCAGCTGTACGGGGGTCAGCGTATTGTCCACTGCCACAATGTTCAGGGCGCAGGGCGTGCCGGCCTGCAGCATGTCCAGCGTATTGGCTTCCTGTACAGGACGGTAGCCCACAACGACGCTCAGGGGAGAGAAGGTTGCCTGTATCTGGCGGGTGACGGCGCGCCCGCCTGCCGCCTCAAAGCCCTCTATCCCCAGGATGCCGCTGAATGTTCCCCGCACTGAGTCAACAGGAAGGTCCATGCTTGCCCTGCCTTCATTGTCGGTAGAGAGCATGGGCAGGGCAAGGTCGGTGCTTTCTGCGGCCACGGTCGGATCATAGAAGGTATAGCCCGCAAATTCGGGGAAGGAGAGCCTGGCAGGGGAGACGACAAAATGCGAGCGCACTGAATGCTGCCTTGCCGGCTCGCCATACAATGTACGCAGCGATACTTTGGCGGTTACCTTGTCGCCAGGAGCTGTGCGTATCCAGCCCTTGTGCATTTCCGGCTCAATGGAGGCAGACAGGGCCAGCGTGTCAGGCTCAAATTCGTCCACGCGCACCTGGCAGGAGCCAAGTATGGGGCCGTTATTGTCCTTGTCACGCACCCTCACATCAAACTGGTACGGGCCGGTGGGGCTGGTTTCGGATGATTTCCATGAGGCCTCGGCCAGATGGGGATTGCCTGCAAGCGGCTTGCGCTGCACCACACGCCCCGCAGGGTCGGTGATGACTGTTTCCAGTGGCAGCGTCTTTGCCAGCGGCTGCCAGTCAAAGCGGCGCACCAGGATGCCGAAATGCAGGGTTTCCCCAGGCATGTACATGCCTCTCTCCGAGAAGACGGAGGCGACCAGCCCGGCTGATGCGCTGTGGCGCCCCTGCACGGCAAAGGAGCCGAAATCAAGGTTGCGGGAACTGTCCTTGAGGGAAATCCAGGCAAGGGAACTGCTGTCCCCGTCCTTTGTCGCAATGACGGCTACTGGCTCGTGCTCGCCTTCATAGCCGCTGGCGGATTCCAGCCTGGCCGAACCGGAAGCATCGGTTTTTGCTTCATTGAGCACCTGTCCGTTGCGGGCCAGAAGCTGTACCCGGATGTCCTGCACCGGCTGGCCGGTTGACAGGTTCTGGACAAAAGCCATCCTGCATCCGTCAGCTTCTTCCTTGACCGTGAGACCCATGTCAGTGACAAGAAGAACCCTTTTGGCATAGGTCCGCTCTTCCCCGTTTCTGACGCCTCTGAGCTCAAGCAGCACCAGACCGGATCCCTTTCCCATGTCCTTGAGAATTTTGGGCATGGACAGCATGGGGAAGGCGGCTGCCTTTTCGTCCTTGCAGGCAACAGGTATGCTGCCGGACCTGCTTGCGACCTGGGCATCAAACAGGTCTTCCGGTTCCCAGTAATCCAGAGTCTCGGTCGAAAAGCCGTGGTTTGCGGCAAACATGCCCAGGAAGGGCGTCCTGATGCGGCGTACTGTCCAGTTTACCGTGTCAATGCCGATGCTGTGCAGGGCAATTGTTCCTGCCCCGCTCACATTCAGGATGTTGCCCGGCTGCAAAAAGGAGAGCTCGGCATCGCCTGACGGGCATTTCAGGACGCGGGCGCAGCCGTATTTGAGAGGCAGCCCGCTGCTTGATGAAAGGCCTTCTTCCAGATAGGCGAGAAGGCAGCGGCCGTTCTGCATGGGGACTGCGAAACGCAGCCTGTCCGAAGGAACAGGCGGAGACAGGAGGACAGGGGCCAGCGGCCTGCTGTTTTTAATGTCCTTTGGCGCCAGCGAGGGCATTTTTGTCCAGTCGGTCGCCTCGCTTGCTCCTGGCTCGTTTTTCTCCGGCAGTTCGCACAAAGTTATGTGCGAGAGGACTTCCTTGGGATCCACCCTCAGGGTGGTCTTTATTTCCAGTTCGATGCGGCTGTTCAGGTTGCTGTCATGACCTCTGTACAGGTTCATGGATTCAACGGAAAAGAGGTCGGATTTCCCCTGCACGTTAAAGGAGGTTGCAGGCCTGTTCGCATTTACAGGGGTAATTACGCGCCCTTTGTTTTTTTCCATGCTGTATGCGGGCAGTCCTCCCAAAGACAGGGCCGCACGGCTGGATGCAAAAGGCATGTTCAGGATGCGGACACTGAGGACGGCGCCTGACTTGTCTGCACTCCAGGAAAAACGGGGTTCGCCAAGACGAAGGCCGGAATCAGCGTTGGCTGGGGCAAGCGTAATCTGCTTCTCGATTTTTTCGGGGTTTGCCGGCCAGATGAAGGTCAGCGGGATGGTTATGCCGTGCCTGCCTTCTGAAGACGGATCAATCCAGACGCGCTCCTTGCCGATATGTACGGCCTGGGGCTGTGTCGTATAGATGAATTTCTGTCCGGAAAGCTGCACCCTTTCAGGCAGGGCCAGCCCGGACACGTCTATGGTGTATTTTGTCTGCGGGGCAAGGGCGCCGTTCTTTGTTGCCGGGGTGAAGCGGACAGAAGACGTCGATATCCAGCGCCATTCTCCCTGTGTGTGCGGGGTCATGGCTATGCCCTTGGCCATGCTGCCAACGTTGCCCAGTGCGGGGGAGGCACAGTCCTGGGCCCAGGAAGAGCCGTACAGCTTCCTGCATTTGTTCTCATCCAGCACAAAGGTCAGGGTTATGCCGTCGTTCCATGAGCTCACGGCCGGATTGTCTGTCATGATTTGCTGGAATGACGGACCGGCTGCGGCTGTGCCCGTCATGGTCATAAGTACGATGAAAATCGTACAGAGCAGGGCAAAGAAGCGTTTCAGAAACATAAAATACTCCTGACCAAATCCTGGGTGGTCACTGTAGCAGCTGTTCGGGGACTGGCATGCCTGGCTCCGTGCGGACAGGCACAGCTTCTCTCATTTTATTTCCTTGAGAATATAGCACGGCAGTTCATTGCAAACAAGCCGCGGCAGGAAGGCTGTGAAGTACAAGATAAGCAGGAAACTGTCCCTCAGGGAGCTAGGCAAGCAACTTTCAATGGTGTAAAAAACATGGCTCACCAAGCATGATTTGGAGGTCGCCCGCATGCCCTGTTCCTTCATGACGCAGTCACAGCAAAAAAGCTCAGTATTTTCTGTCTGTATGAGCTTCTTTCTCTGTCTTTCCCTGTGCCTGCTTTTTTCCTCTGCCATGATCCGTCCTGCCCTGGCCGATGACAATGCATCTGCCAAGGCTGAAGACGTACAAAAAGACGTTAAAGAACAAAAAGACGCCCCAAAAGATGCGTCCCGCGATGTTAAAAAGCAGGATGCAGGCAAGGCTGATGCTGCCGCCGGGCAAAAGAACGCCAAAGACGGCAAAAAGGACGGAGTGACTCCGGAACAGGCCAAACAGGAAGAAAAAAAGACAGAGAAGGAAGAAGAGGCCAAGGCTGCCGAAATGCTGCGCATTGAGCGGGAAAAGGCTCAGGCAGAGGCTGAAACCGTGCAAAAGAGCAAGGAAGCTGAGGAACTGTCCCAGGCCGATGTGCTCGACGACATGTGGGTGTCCCAGCGCGGCCATATAAATGCCGTCATTCAGGACGCCATGGCCTTAAGCGAAAACTTCCTTCAGGATACGGCCTCCCTTGAGCAGCTGCGTTCTGCAGAACAGGACATACGCAGGCTTATTATCATGGTCGGCCAGTTCAAGCAGTGGCCAGGGCCCCTTGAAGCGGTCAGCCGCCGCCTTGGCAATGCCAGCGACCTTGCCGAAATGCTGATGCAGGCAGCCGCAGCACCCCAGGTCAATGCCAGAAAGCTCCTGGACCAGCTCAATGCCTCCATGGAGACATGGAGCGACCTTTCCCTTGCCCATATGGGCGAGACAAAGGAGTACCTGGCCAAAATCAACACCGCCCGCTTCATGCTGACTGCTATCATAGCCCGCTATGCAAGCGCCCTGGGCCCGACTACGGCACTTGTGAACCGTGCCAAGGAAACAAAGGCGGAAATTACAAAATATGTTCCTGAACTGTGGCTTAAATACTACACTTCAGGCCCTGTCCCGTGGCTGACCTTTTCTGAATGGAAGTCGCTGCCGCAGAAGCTGAGCTATTTCTCCGCAGGCCTGTCCATGCGCAAGAATGTGGAAATTCCCATGACCACGTCCCAGTGGCAGGGAGCCATTACCCGCTTCTTCATTTCCCTTCTTGCCTTCACCTGCCTGTTCCTGCTGATAAGCAACCGCGTCCTGCAGGGGCATCCCGAGATACTGAGCCATACCAAGCGCTGCAGCCTGCCATGGAACGTCCTGGGGCTTTCGCTGCTGACAGCGTCCTATACTCCTACGCTTGAGCCCTTCAGGCTCTTCCTGGCACTGGGCAACCTCTGCCTCATCATGGGGCAGCTGAGCCTGGCATGGGATTTGCGGCGCATCAGGTACACCGATGTAGAGAAAAAATTGTCGCCGCTGCTGGCCCTTATGCCGCCGACGTTTGCTGCCTACCTGCTTCTCTATATGCCTCTGCCGCAGCTTGTGACGCTGCTGATCTGGAGCATATGGCTGGTGGTCAATATTATCTGGGCCCGCAGGCGCAGCCAGAATACTGCCGATCTGGGGCAGATGCGCCTGGAAAAGGTCATCCTGGACATGCAGCCGCTTGTCCTGTGGCCCTGCCTCATTGTCTGCCTGGCCGGCTTCCATTTCTACAGCATGGCCATCTATCTTCTGTATTCCTCCCTGGCTATTGCCATTCAGGTTTCTCTCGCTCTCCTTTCCATCATTTCCAAGATGAATGAGGAGCTGAAAGAAGAGGACAGCAGCACCATGCTGACCAGCTTTTTGCTGGCCCTGGCTGCTCCTGTGGCCATCATGCTTGCCTTCTCGGCGCTGTCTTTGTGGCTTTGTACCCTGCCTGGCGGCCTGGATATCCTGCAATACTATATTTTCAAGAGTGTCAGCATAGGCGAGACCCAGCTGAACTTCATGCAGGTGCTCTTCATCGCGACGGCCTTCCTGCTGGCCCGCACCTTTGCCCGCATGGGCAGGACCTTTATCAGCCACCTGCCTGAACAGAGCCCCTCGTTTGATCCCACGCTGATAACGCCCCTGCAGACCATTTATTTTTACCTGGTGTGGTTCTGCTTTGTTCTCTTTTCGCTCCGCTCGCTGGGCATGAACCTTGGCAACCTGGCTGTTATCGCCGGCGGCCTTTCCGTCGGCATCGGCTTTGGTATGCAGGCCATTGTCAACAACTTCATTTCCGGCATCATCCTTATCTTCAGCAGGACACTGCAGGTCGGTGACGTGGTGGAAGTAGGCGGTGTTGTCGGCAGGGTCAGGCGCATCTCGGTGCGCGCCACTGTGGTGGAGACCTATGATTCGGCCATAATCTACGTGCCGAACTCGGCCTTTGTTTCGTCCAACCTGACCAACTGGACCAGCAACAGCCGCAGCTGCCGCAAGCACGTCATGATCAGCGTGGCCTACGGGTCAGATGTGGAGAAGGTGACCAGGGTTCTTCTTGACGTGGCCAACAAGCAGAGCGACATCCTGGCTTTCCCCAAGCCGTCGGTTTCCTTCCTTGACTTCGGCGCCAGCAACCTGAATTTAAAGCTGAGCTTCTGGGTCAAGGATTACGAGCAGTTTTCTACACCCTCGGATCTCCTCATTGCCATCAACAAGCGCTTTGCCGAGGAGCATATCGAAATTGCCTACGATACCCTGGATATTAATGTGAAGAAGGGCAATGTTCCGCAAAAGAGCACCAGCGTGCGCAGGCGTCCTCTCTTTGCTCCCAAAAGAAGGCGTTCTGATATGAGGCGCTTTGCCAAAGTAGAGAAACAGCCGACTCTCAGGGAGGACATGGAAGGAAGCACGTCCTGATAATAGCGTGAAGGCGGGACCTGCACCACTTTGTCAGGGCCCGCCCGGAAGATTTACCAGAAGGAGGTTTTTATGATTCGCAAAAGCAAGGACAGAACATCCTTTGCCAAGGAAATGTTTGGCGGACCTGGCGTCATGAAGGCCAGCCAGATCCTGAATGCCGATGAATTTTGCGGCAAGGGCAGGCTCTTTAACCACGTTGTGCTTGAACCAGGGGCAGGTGTCGGCCTGCACCGCCACAAGAACGATTTTGAGGTATACTATCTCCTCAAGGGCACTGCCACCTACAATGACAACGGCAAGGAAGTGGAAGTAGGCCCTGGCGACGTTATGGTCTGTCCTGACGGGGAAGAGCATTCCATTGTCAACACAGGGACAACAGACGTGGAGATGATAGCGCTTATCCTCTTCTCATAAGCTGCACTCCGTCTTAAAACCGTTTTTTCAGGCACGGCAGGGCTTCTTCCAAAGGGAGAAGTCTTACCGTGCTTTTTTCTCTTCGCTGTCATCCGGTACCTGTTCCTTTGGCAGCAGGGCTGTTTCCAGTTCAGGCCGTATGGCAACCTTGCGCGTGAAGAGAATTTTGTCCATGCGCATGGTGCCCCGGGCAGTTCCTTTAAGCTGCCGCACATGGCGGATCTCGCAGTAGTTGACCTTTGCGTAGGACTCGTCCTTGAGAGAGCTTTTGCTCGCAGCCAGGGAGCCGGCTTCGTCCAGGGTTGTATCGGATACCTTCTGGGAAGCGTGGTTTAAGCGGATGATGACATGGGCGCCGGCACCGCCCTCGACGTGTACCCAGATGTCGTGGGAAGCCGCCATGCGCCTGACTTCCAGGTTGCCTTTTGCATTGCGTCCGCGCAAGAGCGTTACGCCGTCTGTGCTCACAAAGATTTGCACGGACGCAGGCGCCTTCACTGGTGCCGGCTTGGCCTGGCCTTTCTTCTGCCTGGGTGCCTGGGCTGTGATGCCCAAAAGGCAGCGCTCCTTCTCCCTGCGTACTTCACAAAGTTCTTTTTCAAGCTCCTGCCTTCGCTTTTCGATACGGGGCAGTCCCCGTTCGCCGCGCCGTGCCGTATGAAAGAAGCGGTCCATGTTCTCGCGCACTGAAAAACGCGGATCAAGCTGCATGGTGCACTGGCCGCCTTCAAAATCAGGCAGTGTCAGGGATGGAAGGTGCCGTGATCCTTCCAGCTGCCATAAATTGGCCTGTATAAGGAGGCCGTAGCCCTGCCTTTGGCACATTTCCTTCAGGCGTATGCCATCTTCTGTGTTACGCCTGAGCATGTCTTCTATTTTGCGCTCCTTCCTGCGCCACGGGGCAGCCGCTTCATGAGCCCTCTTATCAGCTGCTTCATTGAGCACAAGCGAGGCGCCGGTCTCCATGACTGCCGAAAGAATGTCCGTGCGGCAGGCCTCCTCTCCTTTTTGCAGTTCCTGTGGCAGCGGCCAGGCAGAGATCTGCACAATACGGGGGGCGCCTCCCATCAGATCATCGGGCGATGTATAGACGAAAATGTCCCCTGCGCCATCTTCCAGATCAACCAGCAGGGCAGAGGCATCCTGCAAGTCAAGTTTTGCCAGGGTCCTGCGCAGGGCAGGCGTTAAGACCGGCCAGGAGCGCCAGTCAGCCATGGCATCATGCAGGCTCTTATGATCCGGCCAGAGTGGCTCGTCTTCAGATGGCTCAAAGCCTTGCTCCGCAAAATGGAGCCTTGGTCCGTCACGCAGCGACAAGACAAGCCAGGTCAGCTTTTCCGTGTCCTTCTGTCTGTATTCTTCCTGCGGAGGCACGGACGGGCTTTCCTCGGCATTGTCCCTTTCCATGCCTGGCATGGCGCCTGAGAGCAAAAGATACAGCTCGCGCTTCTGCCACAGCGCTGTGGCGCGGCGTATGGTGTGCCCTGCCGCATACTTGCGCAGGCGCATGACCATGGCTGACGGCTCTCTTCCGGCGGCTATCCTTGCCGTGGAGAGAAAAAGAAAGGGTTCTTTTCTTCCAGGGCGGAGGACTAGCTGCACCTTGCGTCCCAGCGGGTTGTCGCGGGCGAACAGATCCAGGTTGAATGTGTAGATGTTTTCATGGGGCTGCTGGATTTTGACAAGCCTTGCCCCTTGCAGGACAGGCAGAAGTTCCCCGGCAAAACGGCGGAAGAGATGGGCATCCATGGATTGATCCCTGTACAGAATATGAGCCCGGGCTTAATGTGTGCGTACCTTGTCAGAATGCTGTCCGTATGATGGCAGGAGATTCTGAAGGCAAGCACATTGGCACGGTGCTTGCGGTATGAAAAAAGGCATGACTGCAAGAGAGCAGTCATGCCCGGTACTATCTGTCTTGTGCAGGATTTTAACGCAAAAAGCGTTAGGAACGCTGGCTTTCGTCCTGCTCCTGCTTGGCCTTGCAGTTGATGCACAGCCTGGTTACTGGACGGGCCTTGAGGCGGCTCAGGCTGATTTCCTCGCCGCATTCCTCGCACAGGCCGTATGTTCCGTCCTCGATGCGCTGCAAGGCTTCCTTTACTTTCTTGATGAGCTTGCGCTCACGGTCCCTGATGCGCAGTGTAAAGGCTCTGTCTGACTCGGCTGTGGCACGGTCAGCCGGATCGGCAAACGACTCATTGGCGCCGCTGAGTTCTTCCAGCGTCATGTCGCCCTTGTGCTGAGCTTCAGCCAGCATATTGTTAAGGATAATTTTGATGCTTTCGATATCCTGGGGTTCCATGCTACTCCTCGTCTGCTCTGGGAACAGAGCAAAATAATTTTAGAACAAGGACTTCTAAATAAAAAATGGCATTCTGTAAAGTAACAGCATTTTTTTTACAGAGTACTTCCGTACTAAAATGCTATCCTTTCCCTTGTGCTAAGCATAAGGCATATCGTAGCGCAGGAAGAGCAGGAAAAAGGAAGAAGGAACCATTGCCAGTGGAATGTTCTGCTGTCTCTCTGTTTTCTGCGTGCTTGCCATGGTAAAGCAAGCTACATAAAAATATAACTTTGGGAGGCTTCCATGTATACAGGCAGGTTAAGAAAAGACGGCGGATCGGTGATGCTGGACGTTCCCCCGGCCATTCTGGAAATGCCGCAGCTGGAATCAGGACCGGCGGTGAGCATGACCATTGAATCCGGCCGCCTGGTTGTTGAGCCGGGCGCACGGAAGAAGTACAGCCTGCAGGAACTGCTGGCACAGTGCGATGCTGGAAGAGGTGCTCGCCAGGCGGCGGCTATCATCGGCTAAAGGCATGCATGGAGAAAAGAGGCTTCGGGCAGACAAATACAGAATAGTTCTAAAAAGTACTATGACCATCTGGCTGGTATAGATGTGCACTAATATGGCTGGTTTGCCAATGGCAGGATGTCCTTTTCAATGCGGGGCCTCAATGCCTGCATGACGGAAACAGGAGGGAGACAAGAATATGAATGCAGTCGAAAAAAGGGCCGGACAGGTTCTGGCAGCCCTGAAAAAGCGCTATCCCGAGCCTCAGCCTGAACTTAAATACGCGAATCCCTGGCAGCTGCTTGTGGCAACCGTGCTTGCCGCCCAGTGCACAGACAAAAGGGTGAACACGGTTACTCCCGTGTTTTTCCAGAAATGGCCTACGCCCTATGAGCTGGCCGGAGCTTCCCTAGAAGATATCGAAGACTGCATCCGCCCCACCGGCTTCTATCACAACAAGGCAAAAAACCTGCTGGGCGCAGCCAGGCTTCTGGCTGAAAAGTTTAACGGCGAGCCGCCCAGGACCATGGCTGAGCTTGTCACGGTTCCCGGCGTGGCACGAAAGACAGCCAACATTGTCCTTTTTGCTGGCTACGGTATCAATGAGGGCATGGCTGTCGATACGCATGTGAAGCGCATAAGCTACAGGCTGGGCCTGACAAAGGAGACGGACCCTGTCCGCATAGAGAAGGACATGATGCGCCTTTTTGCCAGGGATGAATGGGGCGATCTGAATCACCGCATGGTGCAGTTTGGCAGGGATGTGTGCCAGGCCCGATCGCCAAAATGCAGTGATTGTGAAATGGCGGATTTTTGTCCTAAGTGCGGGCTTGAGGACAAACGGCCCTGACACTAAAGGCCCTGTGTTTTATCAGCGTGTCTTCTTGACACAGCCAAGCCCCAGAAAATCTGATTCCCAGATTTTGCCTGTCTGCTCATAGCCCACAGCGGCATGCCCCTTCCATTCTGTCATCAGCCTGGTGAGCTGTTCCATGTTCAGGTAGGAATACAGCGAAGTCCAGGAACTGGACAGCTGGGACAGAAGACGCAGGGCCAGGACCTCGCCGGCATGGGTGCCGTCAAGGAATTCGCAGTCATTGCCTTCAAGCGTCGTGACATCCGGCGTTTCTGTGAGCACTATGCCCCTGGCTTCAAGTTCTGCGCGCAGGGTAAAGAGATGAGGATAGTCTGCCTGGTTTTCCTTAAGGACATCCATGACCTTCCCTGGCAGGGGGGCAAGGCAGACCAGCGGCGTGATGCCGCGTCCGCGCAGTCGGAAGTAGATATCTGCCATGGCATCAAGATGCGCCTGGCTTACCTGTTCCTGCGGGGCAAATTCGCCAATCTTGTGTCTTGCCCTGTCGATTGTGCGCATAAAGCCGGCATCGGCAGACGGCTTCATCAGCTTGTCGCCGGCATAATAGGATCCGTCCGGCCCATAGCCTTCGTCATGGAACTGGGCACGCATGCCGAACCGGTTTTTGGAAAAATCAAGGAAAAAAAACTGCGACAGGGAAATGGAGCCGTTGAGCAGGCTTTGCAGGGGAAGACGCAATACCTCGGGGCTTAAGTGCGGTTTTTCTGCATCAAAGCCTGTGCGGACAAAGGGATCTTTTTCCCATGTTTCTGAAAACCACCAGAAATCCAGGGCCAGCACAACCACATCCGGCTTATGGACGGCCAGCATAGCATCTATGCTCTGCCTGAGAGAGGAAAGCGATGTGCATGTGCCTGCCATATTGACCATGGGCCTTGCAAAGACGCTGTCCCGCAATGAAGCCATGCTGCCTGAGCCGGCAATGACAATCTGCGGCTTCTTTTCCCTGTAGAGGCTCATCTTGTAGGCAAGGGTGTCCCTGGGGGCCGAAGGAAGGCCCGATCCGTAGAGTGCAAAGCCTTGCTGCTGTTCCCTGACTGCGCGGTCAACAGCCAGGTCGCCGCTCTGGTAAATCCAGAGGGCGGCTACCGGAGCCGCAAGCAGGAGTGTCAGGCCTGAGAGCAGGGCCAGCAGGAAAAAAAATCGTTTGAGCCAGCGGTTGGCCTGGTTTGCATCAGCGGGGAAATTTTCCATGGTATTCCTTCAGCTTGAGATCCGTATGCCGCATCCTGACCTGCCATGCGGCGCCTTATATAGTGAAGCAGCGGTTAGAAGATAAAGGGGCGCGCACTGTCCATGACGGCAAGGCAGAGAAGTGTTGTTATGGCCAGAAGCAACGCCCAGGCAGTGCTGAAGCGGAAGCTTATCCAGGAACGGCTTCCGTCCCTGTTGCCGAGAAAGACGGCATGGGACGTGGGCAGCAGAAAAACAGTGACAAGGCCGGCTATGAGAGGGACAAGGCATGTCCAGGAAGGAAGGCATCCTGTTCCGGCCCACAATGCAGAAGCGCTTCCCAGACGGAAGAGCGTCCTGTACATGGTCTCTGCCTGGACCAGTGTATCGCAACGGAAGACAACCCAGGACATGGTCACAAGGAAGAAGGTCGTACCGATGCAGAGAATGCGTGCCGGAAGCGTTGTGAGAAGCGTTTCCGCCTTCGGGCCAGAGACAGTGCGTATGCCGGCATTAACTGCCAGGAAAAACGCATGCATGGCTGCCCATACAAGAATGGTGGCCGAGGATCCATGCCAGATGGCAACAACAAGGAAGCAGACAAGCGTGGCCAGCACGAGCCTGAGCGGTGACGGAAAGGAACCGGCAAGAGGCAGGAAGACGCAGTCACGTACCCATGAAGAGAGCGTTATGTGCCAGCGCCGCCAGAAGTCGATAAAGCCTGTTGCCTTATAAGGGGAGGCAAAGTTTTCAGGCAGGCGCAGCCCCAGCATGATGCCTGTCCCTATGGCCATGTCCGTATAGGCTGAAAAGTCAAAGTAGATTTGCAGGGAGAAGGAGAGGGCGCCAAGCCAGGCCTCAAGCGTAGTCAGGGGAAATCCTGCTCCGGCACTGGCAAACACAATGTCGGCACAATTTCCCAGCCAGTCGGCCAGAAGCAGTTTTTTGGCAAGGCCGGTGACAAAGAGCCCGAGTCCTGCCGCAAGCTCAGTATTGAGCGGGGCGTGCAGATTGTCGTATTGCGGCCCCATCTGTTCGTAGCGCACAACCGGGCCGGCCAGAAGCGATGGAAAGGACAGGGAAAAGAGGAAATGCCTGAACAGTCCTTCAGGCTCAAGGCGGCGCTGGTAAATGCCGGTAAGCCAGGCGGTCTGTATCAGGACAAAGAACGACATGCCGGCCATGCGTGCTGTTTCGAGCACAAAGTCCTGGCTACCGGATCCCGGCAGGAGCATGGATGCTGCGGCCATGGCTGACGGCAGAGGTTCCCCGGCAGGAATGCCGTTTGCCAGAAAATGGGGCAGGTAGCGGACGAGAATCAGGGGGAGGATGGCTGCCAGCAGGCCTGCAAAATAGAGCCCCCTGCGCTTAAGGCCTGTGTCACGTTCTCCTGGTGCCGCAAGCGCAAGTCCCAGGATATAGATGACAGGGATAAGGCAGACATAAATTAAAAGGGCTGCCGGGCTTGCCCACAGGCAGAAAAAAAGAGAAAAGCCGAGCAACAGAAGCCCCAGGCTTTCACGGTGGATAATGTCTGTTGCTCTCCATGCTATAATAAGGATTGGCAGAAAGAGTAGAACAAAGCTGTAGCTGTCAAAAGGCATGTTTTCTCCAATCCGGCATCTCCCCCGCGGCGTGCGGGCCGGATGCGTGTGGTATTGCGCAAGTAATTGTCATACCATAGGGATCAGCATGTGGGCCCGGCCGCAAGTTGCTGGGCCGGCCTCTGTGCTTTCATGGCCTGCTTCCATGTGGTGGCTTCCATGTGCTGCATGTATCTGGTGGTATGGCTGTTGTTCCTCTAATACAGACGCACTGAAAGATCTACAGAATAGTACCATCCGGCATTCCTGCCGTCCCTGTCCTGAGGAGCATTTTGTCCGTCGGAGAATATACAAAGTGACAACCCTTTCCTTTCCCTGGCCTTCCCACAAGGAAAAGACAGCCATTATGCCGGTGTTCCTGCCTTTTGCCGGCTGCCCCTCCCGCTGCATCTACTGTGCCCAGAACCTGCAGACGGCCGAGGAAGTCCTGCCCGTCGAGAAGCGCCTGGCCGCAGTGCAGGCCTTGCTTGAGGAGCGGGCCATGCAGGGACGGGGCCCCTGCGAGCTTGCCTTTTACGGCGGCACGTTTACGGCACAAAAGGAAGAGCATTTTAGGTACTGCCTCTCCCGTGCCGAAGAATGGCTTGCCCGCGGGCTTATTGTACGATGGCGCTGCTCCACAAGGCCGGACAGCGTGTCGTATGAACGGCTGTGCCTGATGCGGGATGCAGGGTGTTCCTGCATTGAGCTTGGCATACAGAGCTTTTCCGATGACGTGCTGAAAGCAAGCAACAGAGGCTATAATGCAGAGCAGGCAGGGGAAGGGATGCAGAAAGTCCTTGAAGCCGGCTTTTCCCTCGGCGTGCAGCTTCTGCCCGGCCTGCCTGAAAGCACAGTCCGGGGCTTCCTGGCGGATGTAAAAAAGTCCCTTGCCGCCGGATGCTCCCTTTTGCGCTTCTATCCCTGCCTTGTGGTCCGCTCCACTGTCCTCGCAAAAATGTTTGAAAAGGGAGAGTTTGTCCCGATGGATACGCAGACGGCAGTCAGCGCTCTTACTGAGGGACTTTTGCTGGCCAATGCCGCAGCTGTTCCTGTCACCAGGATAGGGGTAGCCTATGAGCAGGAGTTTGAGCAGCATGTCCTGGCAGGGCCCAGGGACCTCTCCCTGGGAACAAAGGTGCGCTCATATGCCCTGTACCTTGCCCTGCAAAGAAGCCTGCCTGACGGGGCAGAGCTTCTGCATGCTTTCCTGCCTGCCAAAAGCCAGGGCTACTGTTTCGGGCACAGGGGAGAGAACCGTCCACTGCTGTCCGGGCTTGGTGTTCATCCTGGAATAATCCGGTGGCACGACAGGGACGAAGTGGTCCTGGAATACCGGTAGGGACCGGCTTTTGCCGGCCTGTCCGCATCTGGACAGCGTGCACGCTTTCCCGTATTCCCTGAAAGCATATTTGTATCAGGCAGTTATTGTGCGGAGGGTGTATTTTGCCTCAGACCCATGAGACTATGCGTCATGAGACCATGCGTCAGGAGCCTGCCGGAAAACAGCGGCAGGACAAAAAAACGTTCAGGGGCGTGCGTATCGGTTCTGTTCCCATGGGAATTATGCTTTTTTGCGCCTTTGTGACGCTGACGCTCATGGTCAGCATGCCGGCACTTATTTCCGTGGAGCGCAGCGAGAGCACGCTGACACGCCTTCTGGCAGACAAGGGGTACTCCCTGATTACCGCTTTTGAAAATGTGCTGCGCACAGGGATGCGTACCCAGGTAGGCGTCAGGTTGCAGATGCTGCTTGAACAGATGACCCAGAGCGGGGACATCAATTTTATTGCCGTCACCATGCAGGACGGGACCATCATTGCCCACTCAAACCGTGATCGTGTCGGGGAAATCCTGCGCATTGACGGACAGGAGGTCTCGGAGGCTACCATGCACCAGCTGACGCCCAGAGGCGGCATGCGCTGGAGCCTGATGAATGTGGAAGGCGTCCGCAGCTTTGTGGTCTACAGCATGTTTGACCCTGGCGGCCCTCCAGGGAAGGGCAGGCGCCATACTGGTCCTGTCCCTATGATTTTTCTGGGGCTTGACGTCTCGCCCTTTGAGGTGACCAGTACCCAGAACAGGGCCTACGTGACCATGCTGGCCGGCGTGACCCTCCTTGTGGGTCTGGCCTGCCTGCTTGTCCTCTATCACATGCAGAAAGCCTACAGGGCCCGCATGGCTGAAAAAAGGGCCAAGAGCCGTGTTGCAGCCCTGGAAGAAGAGGTGCGCCGCAAGGAAAAGCTGGCCTGTGTCGGCAACCTGGCAGCAGGCGTGGCCCATGAGATCCGCAATCCTCTCAGTTCCATCAAGGGCTATGCCACCTATTTTGCACAGACTTTCCCCGAAGGCAGCGACGAGCGCGAGGCTGCCACGGTCATGGTGCGCGAGGCTGACCGCTTAAACCGCGTCATTACCGATCTCATAGGCCTGTCCAGGCCGACAGACGTCGAGCTTAAGCCCACCATGCCCGAGGAAATATTCAGGCATGTGTCCTGCCTGCTCGGCCAGAATGCCGAAAGCCGCAAGGTAAAGATTGTACAGAACATATCGCGCAAATGCCGGCCGGCGCTGGTCGATCCGGACAGGCTGAGCCAGGCTGTGCTTAACCTTTGCCTGAATGCACTGGACGCCATGCCGGAAGGTGGTACACTGACGCTGGCGGCGGATATGGACAGTTCCCGTGTCCGCCTCAGGGTGGAAGATGACGGCATGGGGATTGCTCCCGCCAACCTGCGCCATGTCTTTGACCCGTATTTTACGACCAAGAGCAAGGGCACAGGCATAGGGCTTGCCACAGTGCACAAGATAGTGGAGGCCATGAACGGGGATATCTCCGTGACTTCCACAGAGGCCCAGGGCGGCAGGCGGGGAAAGACGTGCTTTACCGTCTGGCTGCCGACTGCCGACAGCATGCATCAGGAGACCGCGGCCGCAGCCAGGAACGCATAACCGGGACATTTATGAAAACAGCTACAACAAACAATGCCGCAGTGCTCATAGTGGACGATGACGAAGCACATCTCGGAATGCTGAAGATGATGCTCAAAAGCTGGGGCTATGCTGCGGATACGGCCCGTGACGGCGACGAGGCTGTCAGCATGGTGCGCGAGAAGGCATACGATGCGGTCCTGACTGATGTGCGGATGGGAAAGACTGACGGCATTACGGCCATGAAGCAGATCATAAGCTTCAACCCGTCCCTGCCCGTCATTCTCATGACTGCCTATTCATCTGTGGAGACGGCCGTGGACGCCCTGCGCATCGGGGCCTATGACTACCTTATCAAGCCCCTTGATTTTGACTCCCTTAAGGAAACCCTGAAAAAAGCCATCAGCCAGTCTTCGCTCGGCGTGGAAAACAGGGAACTGCGCCGTCAGATGTCTGAAGAGAACGAGAGCCTGGAAATCCTGGGCCGTTCCCCTGCCATAACCGGCATGCTTTCCATGATACGGACTGTGGCCCCGACTGAGGCAACGGTCCTGGTGACGGGCGAGTCAGGGACTGGCAAGGAGCTTGTGGCCAGGGCCCTGCATGCCCAGAGCCTGCGCCGTGACATGCCCCTGGTGACTGTCAACTGCGCCGCCCTTGCAGAAACCCTGCTGGAATCTGAGCTCTTCGGTCATGAAAAAGGCGCCTTTACCGGAGCGGACCGGCGCCGCGAAGGGCGCTTCAAGCAGGCGGACAAGGGGACGCTTTTCCTGGACGAAATAGGGGAAATGCCGGTTTCCATTCAGGCCAAGCTTCTGCGCGCCCTGCAGCAGGGCGAAATACAGCGTGTCGGATCCGACAAAAGTGAATACGTGGATGTGCGCGTCATCGCCGCCACAAACCGCGACCTCAAAAAAGAAGTGGCAGAGAGGCGTTTCCGCGAGGACCTCTATTTCCGGCTCAATGTCATCAGCCTTGAGGTTCCTGCCTTAAGGGACCGCAGGGAGGACATTCCCTTGCTGGCAACCCATTTCCTGAAACGCTTTTCCGAGAGGAACCACAAGAATATCAAGGCCATATCGCCGCAGTGCATGGACATGCTGCTTCGCTACGACTGGCCGGGCAATGTCAGGGAACTGGAAAATGCCGTTGAGCGTGCCGTCATTTTGTGCAGCGGCGACACCCTTCTGGGGCATGAGTTGCCGGCGGGCATTGCCAGGCTGGCCCAGGACAGTCCTGGCAATGTACAGCAGGCCATGTCGTCCCTGGCTGGGCTCCCCCTGGACGAGGTGGAAAAACGGGCCATTGAGGAAACGCTCAAGGAAACAAAGGACAACAAGAGCGCTGCGGCCCGTAAGCTGGGTATCACCAGGGCCACGTTGCACAAGAAATTGCGCAAGTACGAAATTGACAGCAGGGAGGAAGACTGATGAGTGCGTCTGGCAAGAACGGGTCTGGGAAAAGCTGGTCCGGGAAGCAGGTGCCTCCGCAGCAGCTTGCGCGCCTGGTGGATCTCTTTTTTGAGGTCGGCGTCCTGCGCCATGTTCCGCGCAGCGGCTATATCTTTTTAGGCACGGGCTCAGAAGACGTGGCGCAGCACAGCTTCAGGGTTGCCTTCATGAGCTTTGTTCTGGCCAGAATGGCCGGCGCAGACCCGTACAGGGCGGCATTGCTGGGGCTGACCCATGACCTGCATGAGGCAAGGGTGTCGGACTTAAACTACATGAACCAGCGCTATGTACGCTCCGATCATGTAAAAGCCCAGGAAGATGCCCTTGAGGGCACAGGCCTGGAAGACGAGCTTATGAGCGCCTACAGGGAATTTGAGGCCAGGGAAAGCCTTGAGGCAAAGGTCGCCAAGGATGCAGACCAGCTGGATCTGCTCTTTAATCTCAAGGTGGAGCTGGACAAGGGCAATGCCTTTGCAAAGGACTGGATAGAATCGGCCTTAGGACGCCTTAAGACCAGCGAGGCCCAGAGCATTGCCAGTGAAATGCTGGCTACTGACCACAACCGCTGGTGGTTTGGCAGGGTGGACAAGCGCTGGTGGGTCAACCGCTGCCTGCCGGAAAAAAGGAAGGCAGGATTGCATGCCGTTCATCGTCCGAAATGTACACGCAGGCGTGCGAAATTATGGCCGGCGCAAAACCGCAAAATGGCGCAGGCAAAAGACGAAAAAGACAGCAAATAAGAAAGCAGCAGGATCTCTTAACGCTTAGGGATCCTGCTGCTTTTTTGCGTTGTTTTTCAGAAAAGTCTAGAAGGACACCGGCATGGTGCCGAAAAGCGATTCGTAGCGCTTTTTGAAATCTTCAAA
>CAVLCT010000012.1:0-24110 GCA_963661665.1 Bulleidia sp.
CTATTCAGCAAAAACCGTCAATTTCGTTGTTTTTACAACATCAGCAGGAAACATCCGCTGTCCCAAGCAGGTTCGGGACAGGCTGTGCAACGGGCAGGAATCTGCCCTGACATGGTGGAAAGCCGGAGGCGTAAAACAGGCAGCCCCAGATTATTTGTAGCTTTCATGCCGTATTCATGCCTGCCTGGGGCATGGCCTGCCACCCGCCTTTTATTTGTAACTTTAGATATTGCATCTCTTTGTGATTATGGTACTTTTTTCACAAGGGGCATAAGCTGGACAGCCTTGCCAGAAAACAATATAAAGCAGGCATAAACCGTAGAATCTACGGTAGTGAATACGGCAGGGGAGGATGCCAAGCAAATGCCTGTCCACATATCGGCTGGAGCACTTGTCCATGTCCAAATTTCCGCTGAAGAACATTAGAACGGCCAATTCCCGCAAGCAGGCGCTGCAGCGCGTCCTGTATGCAAACAGGGATTGTCTGGGCGGTCTTCTGTTCTATGTTGGCGTCCTGGCTCTTGTAGCCGTGCTCCTGGCTGTCAGCTTTGTCGAGGAGCAGAGGGTCTATGAAGCAGGCGACATAGCCGAAACGGACATTCTTGCCGATCGCTCCATGCAGGTAGTTGATTCTGTGGCCTCTGACGCCAGGCGCCGCCGCGTCATGAGCGCACAGCCTCCTGTCTATGATTACAGCCTGGATACCTACGTCAATTTTGAGACCAGGCTTGTCGCGCTCATGAACGAGCTCAACGGGGCGCCGGTAAAGGAAGGGACTGCGCCTGCGGAAGAACAGTTTGCCGCCGAAATTGGCCAGGATCTGGCCCATGAGGTCCTGCCGCAGTTCGGGCTGGCCTCGGTGCAGGAATTTATCTTAAAGAAAGTGCTGCCGCTTTTGCGCGCCAAGCTGGCCGAGGGCATGGTTGGCGACATGAGGGCTGCCAGGGTGCCCAGCGGTGTGGCCATACGCAACCTTGGCACAGGAACCGAGAGCCTGCTACAGGACGTCAAGGTCCTGCCTGACATACAGTCCCTGCTGACAGAAATCAGCAACATGGCCAGGGCGAACAAGAGCTTAACCCACGACGCCAGAAGGGCCATAAACATTCTGCTGGCGGCCAGCATGCCGCCGACCCTGACCCTGAACAGGGAAGTGACCCAGAACAGGGCCAGCGAATATGCCTCCCATCTTGAGCCTGTGGTCTACCAGATCCAGAAGGGCGAGGTGATAGCCAGGAGAGGCGACCGCATAACCAAGGAACAGCAGCTCAAGATCCAGAACCTCTACCAGCGCGCCGTCCTGCCCTTCAACTGGCAGCAGGCCCTGGGCTCCTTTATCGTGTTCTGCTTCATTTCCCTGGGGCTTTTCCTTTCACCCAGCGGCAAGCAGGGATCGGTCCTGCACAAAAAGGACCTGATGCTGATAGGCGTGGTGACGCTGCTGACGGCAGTCAGCGCCAGGGGCCTGCACGGCCTGTGCGACTGGGTGGGGGCTGCCCCGCTGGCCGAGGCCTTAAGCCTGGCCTTCCCGCTGGCAGGCGCCGTGGGCTTTATCGCCACTGTCTTCACTGCCAGGCGCTATGTGTCCTTAGGGCTCCTCCTGACCATGATTACGGCCATGGCCATGGACATGAGCTTTACCTTTGCGCTCTATCATTTCTTAAGCTGCATGCTGGCAACCTGGCTTGTCTCAAGTTCGCTGAGCCGCCAGGATGCCGTCTGGAACCTGCTTCCCATTATCTTAAGCGAAATACTGCTCATCTTCGGGCTGGCCCTGATCAATGGCATACAGTGGGCCATGCTGCCCATGCTGGTGACGGCAGTGTGCATCAATGCCCTGCTGATGCTCATTATCTTCTTTTCCCTGTCGCCTGTGCTTGAGACCATTTTTGGCTATTCCACGCGCTTCAAGCTGATGGAATACATCAATCTTGAGCAGCCCCTGATGCAGGAAATCATGGTCAGCATTCCCGGCACCTACCACCACTCCCTGGTCGTAGCCAACATGGTGGAGGCCGGCGCCAAGGCCATAGGCGCCAATTCCCTGCTCTGCAAGGTGGCAGCCCTCTATCATGACAGCGGCAAGCTCGTGTACCCGCAGTACTTTGTGGAAAACCAGTTCGGCGGCGTCAACAGGCATGACAGGCTGTCTCCCTCCATGAGCGCCCTCATTATTATCAGCCACGTAAAGAAGGGCGTGGAGATATGCCAGAGCTACGGCCTGGGTCAGGAAATTACCGACATTGTCAGCCAGCACCACGGCGACAGGGTCATGCGCTATTTTTACCAGAAGGCAGTCAGCCTGGGGCAGAATCCCAGGGAAGAAGATTTCCGCTACCCCGGCCCCAAGCCGCAGACCAAGGAAGCTGCCATCCTGATGCTGGCCGATTCCGTGGAGGCCTCAAGCCGCACCCTGGCTGATCCCACGGCAACCAGGCTCAAAAACCATATCCAGAAGATTATCAAGGGCATACTGGACGAGGGGCAGCTGGCAGAGGCTGACATTACCTTCAGGGACCTGCATCTTCTGGCCGAGGCCTTCCAGAAGGTCCTCACCGGCATATTCCATCACCGCATTGCCTATCCTGAGGCCAAAAAAGACGGCGGGCCCGTCCCCTTTGCTCCGGCCGGCCATCCCCTGGCCAGTGCAGTAGCATCCCAGGCAGTGCAGAATGCAAAAGTCCCTGCCGCTGAAAAGCCTGCTGAAGCAGGACAGCAACAGGAAAGAATTCCTGTTTCCGCTGCAGTGCCTGCCAGGGAAGAAGGCAGGGAAGAAGGGATGGCAGCCGTGGCCTGTGCTGATGCCGGCATGCCTGCATCCGGGGATGTCAAAGAGCATCCCTTCTGCGGGCCCATGCAGACAAGGCTTCTGATACAGGAAGCCCAGGACCAGACGCCGTACCAGACAATGGGCCAGGCAACGGATCAGACAACGGCTCCAAAGACGGCCTCTGGGACGGACGCTGACACAGATCTCAGCGGGCTGATGCCGGACGACAAGGACAAAGCCCGGGCTGGCGGCCTTGATATTGAAATAGGAGATGAGAAGGGGGCAGGACAGTCCTTTTCCTTCAAACCCCGGCAGTCCGCAGGCCGTGCGCCTGAAAAAAGAAAGGGCCTGCTGGGCCGCCTGTGGCGGAGCTGATGGCAACAATGTCAGGTTCTACAGAAATGCCTACAGAGATGCGTAGAAAGAGGCATATAGAGATACTCTGCCAGGAGCCATTTCTGCTGGCCAGCATGCCTCTCAGCAGGCAGGAGCTTAAAAGCCTTGCCGCCGTCCTTATGAAAGAGGCAGGCAGGATGTACGGGGAAGGGCTTATCCCCACGTGCCCTGAAACAGTCGTGCTGGCCCTGGTGACAGACAGGGAGTGTGCCATTCTTAACAGGGAAGCCATGGGCTCTTTCGGGCCTACCAATATTCTTTCTTTCCCTGGCTCGGCTGGCATGCCGGCAGAGCTTGCCCTGGCGCCTGAGATGCTTTTGCGGGAGAGCCTGTTGTACGGGCAGGATCCGGCAGAGCACCTGGTGCGCCTGCTCTCCCACGGGCTCATGCATGTTGCAGGCTTTGACCACGGGGAAGCCATGAGCAGGGCCCAGGACAGGGTCATGCAGGCGGGAGTACGGTTCCTTGAAAGAACAGAATAATGACAGCGGGCCCTGCGTATACAGGCTTGGCGCCGTTGGCAGCGTGCTTGACGAAGTGCACAGGCCGGAGTGGCGGGACAGGCTGCGCGAATTTGACAGCATCCTGGCTGAAAGCCAGACACAGGGACGCGGGCAGTACCGCCGCAGCTGGAGCTCTCCTGCCGGCAATATCTATGCGGCCGTCAGGCTCCCCATGGAAAACCCGTTTAAGGGGACAGAGGCTGCCGTGGCAGCCGGAGCCTGGCTTGCTCAGGGCTTAAGATCCCTGGGCTATCCCTGCCTTTTGAAGTGGCCCAACGACATAGTGCTGGCAGAGGAAGGCGGCAGTCCCTGCAAGGTGTGCGGCATCCTTCTGGAAGAGCGCGACAAAAGACTATACGCAGGCATCGGCATCAATGTGCAGCACTACCCGCAAAGGGATGCCATGAGGGAAGGTGCGGCCCTGCCTGCGGCCTGCCTGGCAGACTATGCTGTGAAAAAAAGGCTTATCGTTCCGCAGTGCGCAGCGCTTTGGAAAAGTCTTGTCAACAGCCTTTTTTCCTCCTACACTCATGATGAATGCAAAGCGCCTGGCGGATGGAGGGAAAAGGCTTTTCAGCTTCTGCTCTGGCGCAACGACATGGTCACTGTTGATGACGGTGATACAAGTGTCAGTGGCAGGCTGTGCGGCATCGGATCCGGCGGGGAACTTATGCTCTCCTCACAGGGCAGGGTGCTGCAGTTTTTAAGCGGAAGCATCAGACGCGCCTAAGGATGGGAGAAGCAATGGCAAACAAAACGTTCGAGGAAGTACGTGAATATCTGAAGGGGAAGAAGATTCTTGTGGCGAACCGTGGCATACCGGCACGCCGCATTTGTCGTTCCATCAGGGAGCATTTTGATGCCATTGCGGCCATGACCGCAACCGATATTGACAAGACTGCGCCTGCTGCAGCCTCAGCCCAGGAACTGCTGCTTCTGGGAGCGGATCCCAGGGGCTACCTGGATATGGAAACCATAGTGCACAAGGCCAAGAGGGATGGCGTTGTGGGCATCCATCCAGGCTGGGGCTTTGCATCCGAGGACAGCCGCTTCCCCGCCCTGTGCCGCAGGGAGGGCATTGTCTTTATCGGCGCCACTGAAGAGGCCATCAACCTTCTGGGCAACAAGGTGCAGGCCCGCCATGTGGCCAGGCGCCTGGGCATTCCTGTCGTTCCGGGCTCCGACGGTGCCGTCGATATTGAGACGGCAAGAAAGCTTATAGACGAGATAGGCCTGCCCATCATGCTCAAGGCTGAGGGCGGCGGTGGCGGACGCGGCATTTTTGCTGTCCGCAACGAGGCCGAGCTTGAAGAGGCCTTCTTCAAGGCCTCCACCATGGCCCAGGCCTCCTTCGGCAATCCCAACCTCTTTGTGGAAAAGTTCCTGACGGACGTGCACCACATTGAGATCCAGGTGCTGGCCGACCATTACGGCAATGTCTTTGCCTTTGACGAACGCGACTGCACAGTACAGCGCAACAACCAGAAACTGATGGAAGTGACGCCGTCACCCTGGAAAAAGGTGACGCGCGATCTGCGCGAGCGTCTCAAGGACTATGCCCGCCGCCTCATTCAGGCTGTGGGCTACCATTCCCTGGCCACAGTGGAATTCCTGGTAACTGCAGACGGCACGCCGTACCTTATCGAAGTCAACACCAGGCTGCAGGTGGAGCACGGCATCACCGAAACCCGCTACGGCATTGATCTGGTGGAAGAGCAGATTGCCGTGGCCTTCGGGGCCGAGCTCAGGTACAACGAGAAAAATCTGCGCCCGAGCTACACGGCCATGCAGGTGCGCATCAACCTGGAAAACCCGCAGAACAATTTTGAACCCAATTCCGGCCGCATCACGCGCTATGTCTCGCCTGGCGGCCCTGGCGTGCGCCTGGATTCCAATTTGTCGGCAGGCTACGAATTTCCGCCCAACTACGACTCTGCCGGCGCCCTGCTCATCTGTTTTGCCCATGACTGGGACAAGACCCTGGGCATCATGGACAGGGCTCTCAGCGAATACTCCATTGGCGGCGTCTCCACGACGATCCCCTTCTTCCGCCAGGTCATCAAGTCGCCTGAATTCCGTTCCGGCGAGGTGACCACGGACTTTGTGGCCCGCCATCGCGAGTTGCTCTGCTACCGCGACCTGGAGCCTGAGGCGGACCGCCTGTCCAGGCTCGTGGCAGAAATTTCCGCACGCGGCTACAACCCCTATGTCTCCCTAGGCGTCTACCGTTCCAGGGAAACGCCGCGCATCGGCGCCTTTGAACCGGTCCTTCCGCCCATTGAAGGCAAGGTGCGCCGCCGTCCCAACCCCTATCCGCACGGGGACAGGGAAGCGCTGCTGGACTACATACGCGGCAGCGACTACGTGCATTTCACCGACGTCACGCCGCGCGACATGACGCAGTCCAATACCGGCAACCGCATGCGCCTTGCTGAAGACAGGCTCATTGGACCCTATCTCGACAACGTCGGCTATTTTTCCATTGAGAACGGCGGCGGCGCCCATTTCCACGTGGCCATGCTGGCCAACATGACCTATCCCTTCACCGAAGCCCAGGAATGGAACCGCTTTGCCCCCAAGACGCTGAAGCAGCTGCTCATCCGCTCCACCAACGTGCTGGGCTACAAGCCCCAGGCCAGGAACGTGACCATGGCCACGGCCGACATGATCTGCGACAACTACCAGATCGTGCGCTGCTTTGACTTTTTGAACCACTGCGAGAACATGATGCCCTTCTGCGAGGTCGTCATGAACCGCAGGGACTGCGTCTTTGAGCCGGCGCTCTCCATGTCCTGGACCAAGGGCTTTGACGTAAACCATTATCTTGGCGTGACCGAAAACATGCTGAATATGGTCGGCAAGGTCATGGGCGCCTCGGCCAAGGAAGCCTCAAGGCATATCATCCTGGGCCTGAAGGACATGGCAGGCGTCTGCCCGCCCCGCTTCATGACAGAGCTGGTGACTGCCCTGCGCAAGCGCTGGCCCGAACTTGTGCTGCACTACCACCGCCATACCACGGACGGGCTCTTCATCCCCTCCTGCGGTGCGGCTGCCAAGGCAGGCTGTCAGATCCTGGATGCAGGCTTAGGTTCTTCGGTGCGCAGCTACGGCCAGGGCGACGTGCTCTCCCTCAGTGCCTATCTTGAAGATGAGCTCGGCCTTAAGACAAATCTGGACAAGAACGCCATCCGCGCGGCCAACTTCGTGTCCAAGCAGATCATGCCCTACTACGACCGCTACTGCTCGCCCTATTTCCAGGGCATAGACTACGACGTAGTGCGTCACGGCATGCCCGGCGGTGCCACTTCCTCCTCGCAGGAAGGCGCCATGAAGCAGGGGCATATACGCCTTCTGCCCTACATGCTGCGCTTCCTTGAGCAGACACGCCAGATTGTGCGCTACCACGACGTGACGCCTGGCAGCCAGATTACCTGGAACACCGCCTTCCTTGGCGTGACGACGGCCTACAAGCGCGGCGGCGAAGACGAGGTCAAGTACCTGCTCGAAGTGATGCAGGAAGTGAACCGCACCCCTGAGGACCAGCTCTCTGCCGAAATGCGCAAGGCACGCCTTGGCATCTACCATGACTGCAACGATGCCTTCAGGGATCTTCTGCTCGGCAAGTTCGGCCGCCTGCCCCTGGGCTTCCCGCCTGACTGGGTCTATGAGAGCGCCTTTGGCAGAAACTGGCGCAAGGCCATTGCCGAACGCACAGAGTGCTCGCCCCTGGAACTGCTTGAGGACGTGGATATCCAGGCGGAAAAAGAGGAATGCACGCGCCTGCTCAAGCGCGCCCCCCGTTCGGAAGAGTTCATCATGTACCTGAACTTCCCGGGCGATGCCTTGAAGACAGTGCAGTTCCAGGAAAAATTCGGCGATCCCAACTGCCTGCCCCTCAACGTGTGGTTCGAGGGCATTGAAGTCAACGAAACCGTCAACTTCCAGGACAGCGACGGCAAGCCGCATACCTTGCAGCTGCTCCATATTTCCCGTCCCAATGAAACGGGCGAGAGCGTTGTGCGCTATATCCTGGACTCCGAGTTCATGAGCCATGGCGTGCAGCTGGTGGCGCCCCAGCAGGGCGCAGGCACAGGCGTGCCCATGGCAGATCCCAACAACATCTACCACGTGCCCAGCCCCAGCAACGGCGACTTGTGGGTCATGTACGTGGCTCCTGGCGATATCGTCCACAAGGGCGAGGAAATCTTCAACGTTTCCATCATGAAGCAGGAAAAGGCCGTGCTTGCCCCGTGTGACGGCATAGTCAAGCGCGTCCTGAAGACAGCCGACTTCAAGGAAAACAAGAAGATGATTCCTGTGCGCGAAGGAGAGCTCCTGGTGGAGCTGGCTCCGGCTCCCAGGCTGTGCCCCAATCCTTCCTGCCAGCATCCCCTGGTTGATCCGGAGGCCCTGTTCTGCCCGCGCTGCGGACAGAAGCTGGATCAGCAAGACTAAGGGAAGTTTTTGTCCACTTTCGTGCCGGCATACGGTTCTGCCAACGAGCAGGATTTTTCCCCTGCTTGTGTGGACAGAACCGCTAATGTCAGGTACATACAAAGCAATCACTACTGGTGCCTTTTCCCATGCCCTGTGAGGGCAGCAAAGGACCTGGTGCCTCTAGTTTTTCCTGCCTACTACCCCCAGATTCGGAGGAAATCATGTCCAAACAGTCGTCCGCAAAGACAGAGGCTTCTAGCCAGGAGTCCAAGTCTCCTGAGGCCATCAGAAAACAGCTTGTGCTGACAGGTGCGGATATTGTTCACCTGGGCGAAAGTGCTGAACTGCTTGTTGGCGGTAAGAACTACAACACGGCTATCATCAGCGAAATCAAGGAGATTCAGGCTCCGCACTTCAGAGCCATTTCTTCTGTGGCCTTTCACCGGGTTCTTGATGAATGCAAGGTAAACAGCCGCGTCGTCCGGACTGTTGTTGACAGGGAGTATTCCCGCATTGACTGGAATGACCCCGTCATCAACAGCGACCCAGACTACCTGCAGAAACTTGTGCGCCGTCTTGGCAAGATGGTGCAGGACCAGGTCGCTGAAGAAAACGATACCGGTTCGACAAAACTGCGTACCTTCATCAACAACGTTGTTGAAGGCTTTGCTACCTCTCCTGAGGGTATCGACCAGCTGCGCAAGCGCTCCGTCATGGTGCAGGCAGCCATATTGTCCTGCCCCCTGCCTCAAGAAGTCGATACTGCCGTGCGCAATGCCTACAAGGCCATCTGCACCGAGAGCGAGGACGAAATGACCCCTGTGGCCGTGCGTTCCTCTGCCGCAGGCGAAGACAGCCGCAAGAAGGCATTTGCCGGCCTGCAGGACACCTACCTGAACCAGGTGGGCGCCGACAACGTGGTGGAAGCCTACCACTGGGACTGCGCCTCGGCCTACAACCTGCGTTCCATGACCTACCGCCGCGAGGCCATTTCCGACGCCCTGGCCAAGGCCGACGAGCTGGGTGACGAATCTATCGGCGAGCAGGCCAAGAAAGACTGGGCCATTGAGGGAACCTCCCTGTCCGTCTGTATCATGCAGATGATCAATCCTGTCGTGTCCGGCACTGCCTTTGCAGCCGACACGGCAACAGGCTGCCGCGGCACAGACCGCAAGGACCTGGTGAGCATTGACTGCAGCTACGGCCTGGGCGAAGCCGTCGTGGGCGGCAAGGTTACCCCCGACAAATTATACGTCTTCCAGCGTGATGACGGTTCCGAGGTCATTATCCGCCAGATGGGCGTCAAGGAAATGCGCATTGTCTATGACGAGCGCGGCGGCACCCGTGAAGAGGAAGTGCCCGAGCTTGAGTCCATGCGCTGGGCCATGTCCTTAAGCCAGGCCGAAACAGTGGCCAGGGGCGTCAGGGCAGTATCCAAGGCCTATGGCGACATCATCATGGACACGGAATTCTGCATTGACGCCAAGGACCGCCTCTGGTTCGTGCAGGCCCGTCCCGAGACCCGCTGGAACGACGAGCTGCAAAAGCATCCTTCCACCATTTTCATGCACCGCCGCGAGGTGGAAGAGTCCGCCCTGGCCGGTGCCGAGGTTGTGCTTGAAGGCAACGGTGCCTCCCGCGGTGCAGGCCACGGCGTGGTGCGCTTCTTAAGGTCCGCCCTGGAACTGAACAAGGTCAACAAGGGCGATGTCCTGGCAGCTGAAAGAACCGACCCCGACATGGTGCCCGGCATGCGCATTGCCACGGCCATCATGGCTGACGTGGGCGGCGATACAAGCCATGCGGCCATCACCTCCCGCGAGCTGGGCATTCCCGCCGTTATCGGCATCCAGCATGCCGATGCCATCCGCGCCCTTGACGGCTGCGAGGTGACTGTTGACGGCACAAGAGGCAAGGTCTACCGCGGCATGCTGCCCCTGAAGGACGTGGGCGGCGAGCTTGACGTGGCCTCCCTGCCCGTGACCAGAACCCAGGTGGGCCTCATCCTGGCCGACGTGAGCCAGGCCATGTTCCTGTCCCGCCTGCGCCAGTACCCCCGCTTCAAGGTAGGCCTGCTGCGCGCCGAGTTCATGCTGGGCAACATCTCCGTGCATCCCCAGGCCCTGGAAGCCTTTGACAACGGCGAGCTGGAACAGATTGTCAAGAAGCACCTGGGCGTCCTGGAAGACCGCCTCTCCAAGGTTATTGCCTCCCAGATGGGCGTAGGCCTGGTGGTCTTTGACTTCAATGTGCGCGAATACGTGGGCGTGGTGACCGGCCTTACTGCCAAGCTGCAGGAAATGGCCGAAGAGGACAAGGGCCTCAATGCCGAGGAAATCCTGCTCCTGCACCGCCGCATGCGCGAGGTGGACCACAAGCTGGATACCTACCTTGAGAATGCGACGCGCCACCTTATCGTGCTCAAGACCTCCATGGACCTGCATGAGCACATCAAGTTCATCATGGGCTACGACGAGGAACTCTCCAGGTACTCCGCCTCCGATCCTGAAGGCGCCAAGCGCATTTCCGAAATCCAGGCCACCATCAATGCCCAGGCCGAGAGGATTAAGGACAATCCGGTCGTGGCAGACCTCTTTGCCCGCATCTCCAAGCTCCGTGACGAAATCAGCCTGCGCATGGGCCTGAAGAAGGAAATGGATGACATGCGCAATCTTCCTGCGAAGATTACCGAGATCATCAAGTCCCGCGGCTACCGCTCCGGCAAGGAGCACTATGTGCAAACCCTTGCCCAGAACCTGGCCCTCTTTGCCATGGCCTTCTACGGCAAGAAGATCGTCTACCGTACCACGGACTTCAAGTCCAACGAGTACCGCAACCTCGTGGGCGGCAACCTCTTCGAGGCCACCGAAGCCAACCCCATGCTGGGCTACCGCGGCGTGTCCCGCAATATTCACGACTGGGAACTGGAAGCCTTCAAGCAGGCCCGCTCCGTGTACGGCGCCACCAACCTGCACCTCATGCTGCCCTTCGTGCGTACCCTTGAGGAAGCCCGTGCCATGCGCCTCTACATGGAGAAGGTGCACAACCTGGTCAGCGGACAGGACGGCCTCAAGATCATCCAGATGTCCGAAATTCCTTCCAATGCCATCATTTCCAAGGAATTCATCGAAGAGTTCGACGGCTTCTCCATCGGCTCCAACGATATGACCCAGATGGTGCTGGCTACGGACCGCGACAACGCCAAGCTCTCCAACATCTACGATGAAGAAGATCCCGCTGTCGTGTGGACCATCCTGACCTGCATCCTTACCGGCCAGAAGTGCGGCAAGGAAGTGGGCTTCTGCGGACAGGGCGTGTCCAACAGCGTCATCCTGCGCGGCATCGTGGCCATTGCAGGCATCGCTTCCGCCTCTGTCGTGCCCGACACCTATGCCCAGACTGTACGCGACATCTATGCCGTCGAGCAGGAGAACATTCCCCTGTCCAAGCTGGGTGAATGGCTGTCCAAGCAGCACTACAACAAGCTGGTCAGCATTGTTGAGCAGAACGGCTACGGCCACATCCTTGAAATGTACCAGACAGCAGCCCATCTGCAGAAGTGGTACGACGGCGAGGAAAGCCGCAGGTACCAGCAGCTGCGCGAGCATCTGTCCACACCCAAGGAATCCTTCTACCGTACCGAGCTGGAAACCTTCCGCTCCATCTTCCACAAGCCTGTCATCTACGCTACCTGGAACTGGTCCAGGACTGTCGAGGACGCCCTGCATCATGCCGGCTTTGCCAGCTTTGAGGAGCAGGAAAAGGCTCTGGAAGACTACAGAAAGAAGGACTTCTAATATCGCACGCAGGCCTGCCTGCGCTTAAAGCAAATACATAAGGGGGAGCTGTACGAAAGTGCGGCATCCCCCTTTTTAGTCTGCTGGCACAGCGTGATTTTGTGAAGAATGTAACAAAACGGCTTTGCTTTTTGCTCCTAAAATCAGTAGACTGAACAAAACAGAAAGTGCAAAGGCATGGCACAAGTCTTGTTGCGCAGTACCTTTGTACTGAAAATGAATAATCCCGTTCTGCCTGAAGGCTGAATGTATAAAGGAGCTTATAATGAAGCCCATTACCAAAGTTGTTATTCCGGTAGCCGGCTGGGGAACACGGTCTCTTCCTGCAACGAAGAATATCCCCAAGGAAATGCTTCCTGTCTACAACAAGCCTGTCATTCAGTACGTTGTGGAAGAAGCACAGGCTTCAGGCATGCATAACGTCATTCTTATCACCAACCGTGACAAGAGCGTTATTGAGGACCATTTTGACCATAACCTGCAGCTCGAGGGCTATCTTGCCAACAAGGGCAAGCAGGCCATGCTTGATGCAGTGAAGCACGTGGCCGAGATGGCAAATATCATCAGCATACGCCAGAAGGAGCAGAAGGGCCTGGGACACGCCATTTTGTGTGCCAAGGCAGCCATCGGAAACGAGCCTTTCTCCGTCATGGTGGGCGATGACCTTATATTCGGCGGCACGCCCGGCATACAGCAGCTGGTGGACGTGGCCATGTCCGAAAACAAGCCTGTGGTCGGCGTCATGGAAGTTCCGTGGAGCAATGTTGACAAGTACGGCATTGTGGACGGAGAGGAAGTGGGCAATGGTATCTACCGTGTCAATGACATGGTGGAAAAACCGGCCAAGGAAAAGGCTCCCTCGCGCCTGGCCATCGTGGGCCGCTATGTGCTGACGCCCGATATCTTTGAATATCTGGAAAAGACCGAGCCTGGTGTCGGAGGCGAGATACAGCTTACCGATGCCATGCGCATGCTCTGCAGGGAAAGGGGCATGATGGCCGTCAAGATCCGTGGCAAGCGCTTTGATGCGGGCAACTGGCCGGAGTTCCTCTCGGCCAACATTTACTTTGGCCTGCAGGATGAGAACATCCGCTATCCTCTCATTGAAGAGCTGAAGCAGTTCCTTATCCTTGAATAGCTTTGGGGATAGCTTTGGATTGCTTTTTGAGCAGGCGTTTTGCTGTATCTAGCAGCGCCAGTCAAAAAAAAGCTTGCCAGAGCAGGGTATTTTATCTATAACTCCCTAGTTCACGGGATGTGGCTCAGTTTGGCTAGAGCGCAGCGTTCGGGACGCTGAGGCCGCGCGTTCAAATCGCGCCATCCCGACCAGACTGATAAAAATAAGGGTTATGATGTTTGTCATAGCCCTTTTTTTGTACAATCAGCATGAAATGTCCCTGTTGCAAAAGCGTATGGAGCCCATTGCTCTAAAAGTTTTAGATAATTTTTTTTTGACATGTTGGTAGTTACCCCCCCCCAATACAAGAGAAAATACTGTAATTTCAATATAGTAGCATCGTCTCACCTTGCTGAGACGATTTATTTTAGTCCGGAAAAGAAAAAGTGCATTCAGTCCGTTGCCGCCAGGAAAAGAAGAGAAAATAAGGCAGGACTGGATAGTTGCGTACCATGCAGGTACGAACAGAAGGCAGCAGTCGATACAGCAGGCAGGGGAAGCTGAAAAAGATAACAGTCAGCCATGAGGGACTGTTACCTCTTAAGCTGTCTTTTCTGTGCCTGCTTCACCAAGAATACGTAAAGGCATAATCAAGAAAAAAAGACGGCAGAAGAATTGTTTGTCAGGTATATTTGCGTAACGCATAAATCCATAAATACGCAAATGCGCCACAAAAAGACAAAGTATGGCAGCCCTCATAATGAAGGATATTTTTTGTCTTTTTTGAGGAGCATACCATGAACTCTTCTTCATTACAAAATACAAATGGCTGTATTTCTGTTCTATTTTGCAAAATTAAAAATATGCTCGCAAAAGAAGCAGAACTAATCAGGACAAGGGAAGGACAGCTTTCAAGGAAGAAATATTACTTTGCTGTCTTTTTGCTGTTTCTGTTCAGTGTAGTCATTTTTTATCCGGGTGCCTTTTCATACGATCCGGTCTGGCAATGGGATCAGGCGGTAAAGCACAGCTACAGCACCTGGCATCCCATCCTGATGGCTGTTATCTGGCACTATCTTGGCAAGATCTTCGGCATTGGTGCCTTCTTTATGTTCAACCAGCTTTTGTACTGGTTTGGCATGGCTCTTTTTGTGGATATGGTGCTTGGCAGAAGGCTTCGCTATCTTGCCCTGGCTTTTTTTCCGCCAACTCTGATTATGTCCATTGACGTCTGGAAGGATGTTGCATGCATGAACGGTCTCCTTCTGGCTGTCGGCTTTTTTTTGGCCTGGCTTAATGCAAAAAACAAATGGTGCATCGCCCTTGCTGTCTTAAGCCTTTTGTATGCAAGCCTTGTCAGGACAAACGGCTTTATCCCCTCTGCAGCGCTGATTGCCATGGCTGTTTTTTTCTTTGGAAAGTGGCGCATATGGGGCAGGCTGTGTGTCGCATTTCTGGGAGCAGTACTTTTTTGTGCATTGATGATGGGAAGCCAGACCCTGCTCATTCGTGCCTTTAACGCAAAAGTTGACCACGTCCTGCCATCTCTTCTCGTCTGGGATATAGCCGGAACGTACATCAATGCAGGTATACGCATGCCCCAGCCTTTGTCAGTCCCGCTCACCTCTGATGAGCGTTCTGAAAAATGGCTGGATTCATACGGGCCTAGTGATCAGAATACAGTCAACTTGCGCAAAATTGACTATAAAAGGGTCGATGACGAGGTTACAAAAGCCATAGCAAAGGACTGGCTTGCCGTTGTGACAGAACATCCCAAAGCCTATCTTAAGCATCGCCTTGCAGTAGTGAAGCTTCTCTGGAGCTGGCAACCCAAGGTGTACTATCCCTATCAGTCCTATGGGCAGAACCATCGTATGGGCAAGGACTATCTTCCGGGGCCTGTGGGTGACAAGCTGTTCAGCCGTATGCACAAGGTTTTCTATATGATGGAAAAGTACAGGCTGGTCCACGTGTGGGTCTGGATGCTTGTAAGTCTTGGCGCAGTTGCCTTTGTTCTGTTCAGAGGAATAAAAAAAGGGGCTTCTGTCATGCTGACCATGGGTGGCATTGTGGCCACTTCAGGGCTGGTTAATGCCTTCAGCCTCTTCTTTATCACTGTTGCCGCTGACTACCGCTATGTAATCTGGACAGTCCTTGCCGGGCTGCTTTCATTGGTCCTCATTATAGCAGGAGAAATTGTCAGGAAGACAGGCACGGAAACAGGCAGGAACGGGTAAAAAGAGTTTGTTTCGTCGCCTGGGAGCATAAGCAGAGGGCAAGAAAAGGGCAGAGCGTGTTACAGCTCTGCCCTTTATTGCAAGCATGTCTCAGAATGCTGCCAGCTGCCTGGACGGCATCCTTATGACAGGATTTTATCAGGACTAGTCGTCAGCAGGGGCACCGGCAATGGGATTGCGGCCGAACTTCAGCAGGGAGAAGAGGGCAACAAGGGCAGCGGCAATGCCGACGTAGTTGGCAATGGTGATATCCACGCCAAGACCCATGTTGGGTTCATAGACGATGTAGGAAACGCACACTGCGGTCATGAAGGTTGCAGGAATGGTGCAGATCCAGTGGAAGCGATCCCTGCGCATCAGCCAGGCAGCCGAAGACCAGAGCATGATGGTGGCAAGGCCCTGGTTGGCCCAGCCGAAGTAACGCCAGATAATGCTGAAGTCCACCAGGGACAGGATAATGCCGATGGCAAACATGGGCACGGCAATATAGAGACGAGGGGGAATAGCCTTCTGGGAATAGCTGAATGTTTCAGCAATGGTCAGACGGGCAGCGCGGAAGGCTGTATCGCCTGAGGTGATGGGCAGGACAACCACGCCGAGAATGGCCAGCACGCCGCCAAGGGTACCCATCAGGGCAAAGCAGGAATCACTGACAATCTTGCCAGGACCGCCGGCAGCCAGGGCTGCGGCCAGTTCTGTCGGGCCATGGTAGAAGCTCATGCCTACTGTTGCCCACACAAGGCCGATAATACCTTCGGCAATCATGCTGCCGTAGAAGACGAACTTGCCGTTCTTTTCATTGGCCATGCAGCGTGACATCAGAGGAGACTGGGTTGCATGGAAGCCGGAAAGGGCGGAGCAGGAAATGGTGATGAACACCAGCGGGAAGATGGGCAGCTGCTTGGGATGCTGGTTGACCATCTGGGCAGAATTGTAGAATTCGGTGCCGCTGACAAACATCATGACTGTCATGCCGACAGCCATGAAGAGGAGGACGGCGCCGAAGATGGGGTAGAAGCGGCCGATGATCTTGTCAATGGGCATAATGGTCGCCAGGAAATAGTAGGCGAAGATCACTACGACCCAGAAGGTGAGATCAAGATAGCTGGGGGTCAGGGAGGCCAGAAGGCCTGCAGGGGCGGACACGAAAATGACGCCCACCAGCATCAGCAGGACAATTGAGAAGACACGCATGACCTGTTTGGCAAAATTGCCCAGGTTGTAGCCCACGATATTGGGCACGTTGGCACCGTTATAGCGGACAGAAAGCATGCCGACCATGTAGTCGTGCACGGCGCCGGCGAAGATGCAGCCTATAACAATCCACAACAGGGCAGCAGGTCCCCACAGGGCACCCATGATGGGACCGAAGACGGGGCCCACACCGGCAATGTTCAGCAGCTGGATAAGCCATACTTTCCAGGTTGGCATTTTGACGTAGTCAACGCCGTCAGCATGGGTCTCGCAGGGAGTGGGGCGCTCAGGTCTGGCACCAAAAATTTTGGTGACAATTGTGCCGTAGATAACATAGCCCAGTATCAGGGCTACTACGGACAGAATAAAGTACATGTAATTAGGCATAATGCCCTCCTCGTAGAGGTACTGCCGGAAAGGATAACACTGCCCTTCCGGCAGATTGAGAAATTGAGGGCATACTCTGTCTTATCTGAGCAAAAATGTCTATTGCATATAATACATTTCTGTACAGCAGGCCGTGCCGGTCAGGCGGGGGAGGTATGACTGCCATGGTCTTTTGTGTGCGGCAGAGTATACAGCAGGAATCTCTCTTCATTTGTTCATGCAAAACTGCGGCTCTGCCTCTCCCGGTACTTGCCATTACACTGGCTTTAGGCCGGGATGGGGGACGGCTCGGCCTCTATATCGCTGTAAGCATCTTATACCATGGGCAGATAAATGTAAAATTCACAAGGAAGTTTTTTTCGTGGTTTTAAGCAATGATTTCAAAATATTGTATTGTGCTGAGGCGACATTGCGGATTGGGGCGACTGTTTAGTTTTTATGGCTGTTATCAACACGTTATGGCCTTTTTGTGAAGGCCGGGGCAGGCCGCACAGGGCGGCTTTGACAAAACCTACACATAAAACTTCACAAATCGCCTGACAGCCTGTTTTCGACGATGGTCAGCCACGAACTTAAACGGAATCCAACTGTTTGAAAAAGCGTACAAAAAAAGGACTTTGCGACCTTTTATGGTCAAACAAAGTCCTGTAATTTTCACTAGTGGCGGAACGGAAGGGACTCGAACCCTCGGCCTCCGGCGTGACAGGCCGGCGTTATAACCGTCTTAACTACCGTTCCGCGTACAGCGGGTAACCCCGTTGCGAAAATGGAATTTATACGGCTGCTGGTTCTTTGTCAATCATTTTTTTTATCTTTGTATCCATTTTTCGTACAGGCAGCATGTACGAAAATTTGGCAGAATTTTTTTTGTCGCACAAAATCAAAATGTTGGTCGCTGTTTTTCGGCATAAGTCCCTTATATCCGCCATTTCAGGGCATCCCGGGCATTGCATGACAGGCGCCTATGGTATACAAAATTCACCCCTGCCGTATTTGGGACAAGGCAGAGTCATCCATCCCCAAAAGGAAATGTGCCAGGGAAAGGAGCTGTCCTTCCTCCCTGTCACAGGTCACGTCTTTTGCCTCCTTTTTTTGTCTCATGCACTTTTTTTTGCAGGGACGGGCACGCCTTTTTCATAGCCGCGTGGTAATAAATACGTCATTGCCGGAGGTTCTGTTCTGTCAAGAAAAAAAGGCAATAATTAGTATTTTTTTTTGCTCTTGCCCCTTTCTTCAAAGAGGATATATACCTGTCTCATGTCCGAATGCTGGAACCATATTCTCACCAGTCTGTCCTCATCTGTGGGCGCAGAAGATTTTAAGGTGTGGTTATCCCCTGTCTCTTGCGAGGTCAGCGGGAACACTCTTCTGCTGTCTGTGACAGGAAGCGAGTATATGGCCCGCAGGCTGGAAAGGAAGTTCGGACCAATGATAGCGGATGCAGCCTCAAGCGAGATGCATTGCAGTCCTGAGGAAGTGGTCCTGAAATTTTCCAACTGTGCAGGACAGGCAGGGAAGGGCACGCAGCCCGATAGCAATGGGACAAGGCAGGCGGACTGCAAGGCAGGACAGAAAGTGCAGCTTACTGACAAGCCGGCGATGAAAGAGGAAAAGGTGCCTTCTGCTTCTGGTGCCGCCATAAAGCCTGCCAGGCAGGAAGCACTCTCCCTGTTTGACGGGGAAGAGGCAAAAAGCCATGCCCCTCAGGCTGCTGCATCTGCCAAGGCAGGAAACAGCCCAAGCTCCCGTGCCGTCTCCGGGATGCCCAAGCCCCAGGCACCGGCAGTGCATACGCAAAAAATGGTTCAGCAGCAGCTGGTCCAGAGCATGCCCCTGAACCAGGGCCTGACTGTTTCAGGCGATGCTCTCATGCGCAAGCAGTGGCGCTACTGCTTTGATGACTTTGTGGTGGGTCCCAGCAATGACATGGCTGCCACGGCAGCAATGGACTTCTGCCGTCCCCAGAGTTTTGTCGAAACGCTTTTTGTGAGTTCCGAGCCGGGCCTTGGCAAGACCCATATCGTGCAGTCCGCTGTCCGCCAGATTCTGGAAGACAGGGGGAGCGATGCCAGGGTCGCCTATCTCACCGGCGATGAATTTTATGCCCGTTTCAGAATGGGCCTTGTCAACGACAATCTTGAGGATTTCATGGGCCGTGTCCGTGCCCTGGATTTCCTGCTTGTCGATGACATCCAGTCTCTGGGCGGCAAGGCCAAGACGCAGGAACTTTTGCTTTCCCTGGTCAAGCACCTGAAGGATCGCGGCAGCCGCGTGGTTTTCTCAAGCCGCTTCCAGCCCAAGGATCTGAAGAAGCTTGATTCCCAGCTGGTCAGCCTGGTCAGTTCCGGCATCCAGACCAGCATGCAGGATCCGGACTATGAGATGCGCTGCGAAATTCTCCGCAGCAAGGCCAAGGCCCGCAATGTCGTCCTGCCGGAGGAAGTTGTCGCTGTCCTGGCCGGCGGGATAGAAGGGGACGTGCGCCAGCTTGAGTCCTGCCTGCAGACCCTGCTTCTCAAGGGGCGCGTCTTAAATTCCGGCATTACGCCCGAGCTTGCAGCAGAAGTCTTAAGCCAGTTCGGCACTGCGAAAAAGGACAGCAAGCTCACTATTGACGGTCTGATTGGCTGTATCAGCCGTGAATACAGCATTACTGAAAAGCAGCTCTGTTCCTGCCTGCGCCGCCGCCTGTATGTGGAAGCGCGCAACGTGCTTTTTTACCTGGCCCGCAAGTACACCAGCCTGACTTTGGTCCAGATAGGGGCAAGGGTGAACAAGCGCCATTCCACGGTTCTCAAGGGCATAGCCACCATAGAGCACAACCTGACTGCAGAGACGGCAGCAGGACGCCAGACTGCCGCTGTAGTCCGCCTTATCGAGCGCAGTGCAGGCTGCGTGGAGAATGAGACGGGGGACACGCACGATACTGAACAAAGAGAACTGATGACAGTGTAGCAGGCATCCCAGGGCACGCAGTCACGGGCTGTACAGTTTACCTTCTGTTTTTGCTGGAAAAATTGGCAAATATTCTTGCACGTATAAGAAAAAAACAGTATTATAAACCGTGTTTGGCATGTCATAAATGTAGAGACGTGCGTTGTTTTATACTTGACCGGGATAGGTACGTATGAATAGAAGCGAACTGTGTTCCAGACTTGCTAAGGAATGCCATCTGTCGATGGATGAAGCCAGTACAGTTGTCGATGAGTTTTTTAAATCCATTGCCGAAGAGCTGGTGAACGGTTCCCGCGTGGAGATCAGGGGACTTTGTTCCTGGCAGCTGAAGCAGTATGAGGGATACAATGGCCGCAATCCCAACACAGGGGATACCATAGCCATTGAGCCCAAGCGTCTTCCCTTCTTCAAGGTAGGGAAGGAACTTGTCGATGCCCTCAACGATGAACTTTTGCCCAAGCTGCTGGCGGAGAAGGCGTAGTGCTTTCCTAAGGCAGGTCTTCTGGAATGGCGAATTAAACAATCAGGGTGCGCCAGAAAGACCTGTGCCGGCTTTTTGCAGGTTTTCCGGAAACAGCGGCAGGTTCTGGCAAAAAAGGGCTTTGACTTTGTTATGCTGGTACTGGAATGAGTATCAGCATCACCAGGGGGTAAGGCTGTGTGTGGCTTGCAGGACTTGCAAAGTCTGGCAAAAGGGGTGAAGAGAGGAAAAGGAAGAGAGAGTCAGAAGCGTGCTGGAAGCTGGTTTACGATTTAGCTTGCGATCTATGCAGGCGGGCTTTCAGCAGCACTGAAAAAAAAGAAATTACATCAGGGACATGCAGCAGGGCGTACTTGCGCATATCCCGTAATCTAAGGAAGCTTCCCCCCGCATGCCCAGGGCATGACGGGCCGGGCTTCAATGCGTGCGAAGCAGATACTATTATTGGCGGACAGGCTGAAAGTACAGACCATGCCTGTTCAGACACAGGAGAGAAGAAAGTGCATGAGGATCAGTTAGTCGGAACGCTTTATCAAGAAGGCAAAACATCCTGGGCGCCGGGCAGTTTCTTTTATATGCGCGGCAGGGCCTGCGAACTGGTTATTTTCTGGGACAAGATCGACAGGGAAGACGTGTGGCGCGTGACCAACGGCAAGGTTTCCTTTGGCGTATGGTACTCTGACGACAAGGACCTGTTTTTCCTGTACCGCTTTGACGGCTGCCACTGGTCAGACAGCGTTTTTTCAGCCATGCAGCTGCCTGAGAGTGAAAGGATGCGCCCGCCCTTCATGAGGCCTGGCGAAAAGCTCACCTGCCGCATCACCCTTGTTTCCTGTGAAACAGGCCTGATACAGGCTGTCAGAACCCTTTCCTTTTCCCATCCCTTGTCCAAAAAGCTCTGCCTTGCCGTGGACAAGCATTACTACAGCAACTACAGCCGTTTCTGGACGCCTGAGAGCTTTGAAATCAGGGTCAACAAGATTTACCAGCAGTATCCCCTGCCCGAGGCCCTGATTAACTGCCAGGGCTGTATCCTGTGCACAGGTCAGGACGTAATTTTGCATTAAGAAGCCGCCAGCCCGGCTGACAGCTGCGGGCTTTCAGTCCGGGTGCGGCGAAAGTTTTCTGCTGGCCTTGGCCGCATGCGTTTTGTGCGGCCAAAGGAATGTCTGTCACAGCAAAGAGAAGGAGCCGTCATGCTTGAGGTATACAGGGAAAAAGGGTTTGTCCTGCTTGGTCTGGAACCTGGTCCTGGCAGCGGCAGCCTTGCCGGTTATGACGGACTGGACATTGTCTCCCTGTATCTGGAAAAGCGCATAGAACAGGATGTGCCTTCCCTGGCCTGCGAGGTATTTTTCCCCGGGAAGGAAAGATACGATGGCACGCTGTCTTTTTCCGAGGCAGGAACGGAGTATGATCTCTCCTGGTCTTTTTCATTCCCTGAAAAGCCTGGCAGCAAGGCCCTGGCAGTGCTGCTCTCGCTGGCCGGTTCCCTGCCGGCCCTGCATGAAATGCAGAACGAGGACCAGTGGGCAGGCGGGTGCTTCCGCATAGAGCAGGACAGTTCCTGGTCTGAGAGCCTTGTTGCCTGCGGCATCTCTGTTGCAGAACAGAAGCAAATCCTGGAACTTGGTACTTCCTCTGCCGTCTCCCTGTCGCTGCATGACGCATCGAAGACGACATCGTACTCATCGCCGCTTCTGGAAGAGGCCGTGCTTAATGCTGACGGGAGCATGATCTGCCAGCTGAATCCCCTGGCTCTCTATGCCCTGCTGGGCCTTGATGCACAGTTTGCCATTGAGGATGCCGCAGCCCTTCTGGAAGAGCCGTATGCCTGGACTGAAGGCCTTCTTCCCTTTGTGCTGGGCCTAAGCGAGATGCTTCCCTGCGATGAGGCAGGAGACGAGGCCTGTGACGAGTTTGTTATGAAGAGCCTTGCAAAGATGATGGCAGGTCCGGTGCACGGGGATGATCCTGGCAAGGCACTGGAAGAGGCCGTCCTTAAGCTGCTTGGGCTCATGCAGGACCTCCCGGGCTGGCAGGTGCAGTCCTTTGAAGAAATAGCCGAACAGCAGGAAGGAAAGAGCCTTGCCGGCAAGGGAGAGCGCATCTGGCGCCTGACGCATACTGCCCTGTAAGAAAACAGGTACGGGCAGTTTGGGCACGGCCGCAACGTCCCAAGGGGGCACTCCCGGAACTTTTTGGCTTATTCCCTGAAAATAACTGAGCCGCCATTATGGCGGCTCTTATTGTTTTGTGTGCAGTTTTGCGCTTACGGTTCTACCGGATACATTTTCATGTCCTTCGGGGCCGTTGCCTTAACTGAGTGCTGTATGGACACGGCCGACCCGGCAGGAACGGCGGCCTTCCAGACCAGCTTTTTCTCTTTCTGGTCTTCCTCCGGCTTTGGCGTTCCCTCTATGGCTATCTCTATATCCTTGTTTGTGCTGAGAGGCAGGGGGCGTTCGACACGCAGGTCTATTTCCTTGTCCCTGTCATTTCTCACTGTGTAGGTCCAGCCCCATTCCCAGACCTGCCTTGAGCCTATAAGCCCGGTCCTTCCCTTTTTGCGCGGCTCAGCCTGTGCAGAAAGCGTGACGCGCGGATCATTGCCAAAGGAAAGAAAGATTTTCCCGTCGCGCGGCGCAAAGGTGCCCTGGCCTGCATAGACGCCGTCCACATGGAGCTGCATGGCTCCGTCCGGCCACATTGCCTCTTCAGGAGCCAGCGTGTGCTCTGCACAGATGTAGACTTTTGAATCGCTGCTTAAGGGACGGGCAGTCCAGAAGAGCTTTTCCTGCCAGGCGCTTTCTGCCAGCAGGACACGGCTTGTTCCTGTGCCAAGCCCCTTTAAGACAGGCTTCCAGGCCATGAAGCCTTTGCCGGTGTCAGCTGTGGCAGAGGCATTGCTTTCCAGAAAATCAGGGGCTGCTTCCACTTCCTCATCATCTCTGCTGAGCGCCATTTTGGCGGCCGGGGCTCCCAGCCTGGCTGTCATGGGACTGGCAGGTCCGTCCGATTCCATGGCGGACCCTATATGCCACTGCCGTATGGCAGGCAGGACCGCAGACCCTGTATTGCCGCTGACAAGCTGTATTTCCGTCTCCTTCCAGTCAATGCCTGACGTCTGGCTGATAACGGCTTCCAGGCGGACTGAAACGGGCTTATTTCCTGACGGCGTGCAGTTTATCGTGTACACGGGCTTCCAGGAGCAGCCTGGCAGATTGTAGCTGTAGCTGACCTGCGCTTTTTTTAAGCCGTCAGCATTGACGAGCCTGAGCGTCACAAGCTGCCAGACACTTTCAGGGGCCTTTTCCTCGGCAAGGCTTTTGCTGACTTCTTCCAGTTCTGCTTTGGCAGCAACTATCCTGGTGCAGGCAGCCTGTATGTCGTCGCCGGCTTTTGAGGCAGCGCTGTTTTCAGCCTGGCTGATTTTGGTGGAAAGCCAGAGGATTTCTGCGGAAAGTTTGTTCTTTTGGGCAAGAAGTTCTGAATACAGGGAAGGAGTGTCATTGGCTGCCGGAAGCGATACGGTTTTCTGCTCAGTGCCGCCAACAAGGGCATTGTGCACCCTGAACTGCATGTCCTTTGCGTCCTTTGGCAGAAGAAGCCTGATACAGGCTTCCTTTCCTTCATGCAGGACTGTCTGTTCCTCTTTTGCCAGAAGGGAGGCTCCCTTGCTGGTAATGCTGGCAAGATACGGGGCAGCAGGGGCTGGCAGGCCCGCAAAAAAGCTGTCGGCAGGACTGCCAGCGTTTGCAGCAAGGCCCTGGCTGGCAGACAGGCTGAAGAAGACGCAGCAAAGCACGGCTTTCAGCAGGAAAGAGAGGCGTGCT